>DAIMET010000072.1:0-5325 GCA_036725105.1 Calditrichota bacterium | reverse complement strand
AAAAACCTTAAATCCGTGTCACCGGCTACTACACTCGAGCTCGGCATCACTATGCCAGCAGTCTTGACTTCGACAATTGGAGAAAATGGCACGCTGACATACATTATTGCGCCGCGGAGCGAGGATTGAATATGACAGAAACAAGACGATGTGTGCGGGGTAGATACTCTACTCCAAAAGGCATGAAGGCACGGACTGTCCGCAGGATCCGAATGTGTCGGTGGAAATACTGCGGGTGATAGAGGAGGTGCCAAAATGTCAAAAAATGGTCTGGTCAAAATCAAAAAACATGTGTTGGACGGCGAATATGGGGATATCGAGGAACTCGGAATCTACTTTGATTCAGTCTCTGGACAGTACAAACACAAATTCAAATGCAGGTGTGGTAAGGATTTTGGTTGCTATTGCTATCATGACATCGATGATGCAATCCAAGATATAGAAAACGGAATGGCGTGCAGGTCCTGCTGGATCAAAGACCAACTTTCTATATTGGTGTTTGAAGATATAGACTATGCTATAGAGGTAGACAAGATCGCCGGTACAAAAATAGCAGATCAAATCCGGATACTTGAAATGATTCAAAACGGAGAATTATACAGTTCCGACGATGAATATGCGAGTACGCGAGAGTCTGAAATAATCAAAGAAGTAGAACAGACAATTGAATCTCTTTCAGAAGAGATTTCACTCGCTATCGATAGAAAACTCTATATTGACCGTGATTGCGAGTTCTATGGAATGGAATGTGAGGTGTGAGGAGGGATAGTCAACGCTTTCCCTATCTGACCTCGAACTTGAAATCATCCAATATGATGAAGCCATCAAACTAGATCCAGACCACTTCGGAAAGTACCAACGTAAACTCAACTACAGGTTATCAAAATGGATTGATACTCTTGACATCGTGGTGTGTGTCGCTCAAAATGAGCAGCTACCATGGACAGAGAATGAAATTGGATATCCAACAAGGCCGATGTTCTTAATATCTGAATCTGGAGCTCAGCAGGTTGGGGATTATCAGTTCTATGTAAATGGTCAAATCGGTGGTATTCTGGTTGAGCGAAAGACCTGTCAAGATTTTTACGGCACCATGTTTGGCAATCGAGACAGGTTCTATCGTGAAATTGAGAGGTTTAAAAGTGATAACAGATTTGACAAGATGATAATTTTTGTTGAGGGTAACATGCTTGATTTTTTAAATTACACTTACAATAACAACAGTTTTATGTTACCCCAAAAGTTTGGTGTTCTTGGTTCATTGGATGCTCGGGGAGTTGAGGTTATGTGGTGTACGAATCGCAAGATTGCTGCGCGGTTGTATGGGGTTGTGGTTAAGCAGTGGTGTCTGAAGAATTATGAGAGGATAATATGACTTGTTTTTCAAACTTCAATTATATAAACAAAAAAACAAAAAATAATAACCTAATACTTAAAATAAAAATAAACGAAGCTTTGAAAATAATAAAAACTGCTCTTGCTGAAAACTCCAATCCAGTTATAGCGTTTAGTGGTGGAAAAGATTCTTTAGTTGTTCTCGATCTGGTAAGAAGTTTGAATGGTAATATCGCGGGCATTTTTGAGAATACTGGAAATGAATATCCTGAAACTGTTGAATATGTGCACACAATTGATAATGTTGTTGAGTTACATCCAGATATTTCGTTTTGGGAATGTGCGAGGAAATATGGACTTCCTGTTATGAAGTCGAAGGCAAAATCACACGGAAACCAATGTTGCAAGCATCTTAAAGAATACCCATTTAGGAAATACTGCAAAGAACATAGCCCAGATGTTGTTTTTACTGGGTTGACTTCTGATGAATCTAGAAACCGAATGATGATGTTGAAGAGGATGGGGAATTATTATTATCATAAATCTGAAAAAATAAATAAATGTCATCCAATTGCTGACTGGTCAGATCAGGATGTTTGGGATTATATTAAATTTAAGAATTTAGAATATAATCCAATCTATGACTTGGGAATACCCAGATGTGGATGTAGATTTTGTACTGCATATTTGAGTTGGAAAGATGTGACTGCAAGGTATAATATTAAAGATACTCAAACTTTGATGAAGTTTCAAGGGTATAAGTTATTATCTGATTATGAATGATTCCAGGGCATTGCGCTTGCAATGTCAACCCAGTGGAACTTTTAGAATTTATGTAAATTAGCGTCTTTTCTCTCAGTTTTTTGTTACAGTTGACTGGGTATTTTTACCATTTTTAATTTCAGGATAGTATGCTATTGTATACACACCCCCCCCTTTGTTTCTACTGGAACAGGCTATCCTTTATTGCGGGTGTGCAAAAAAAGTGTTCTTTTTTTTCACGTGCTTAAAAAATGGGTCGCTCTTCTTCTTGTCTTTAATAGTATTTATAATTAATCTTAATTATTAATATTATACACGAATATTGTATATTAAATCTTTGATTTTAAAAAACTATATTACAGGAAGGTATATTAATATGTTGTAATATACTTTTGTATATGGTACTGAAACAATATTTAGTATCGCTCGACGATAAACAGGTAAAGGCTATAAGACGTCACATGGAATTCTACGGGATACGATCTTTTTCAGGCGGAATCCAATCAATGGTTCACCGCGGAATTCATTGTACGTGTTCCAGTAGAAGCAATGGGGGCGGGGTAGCTGAAGACAAAATGCTTTCTTCTGAAAAAAAGTCACGTGTAACAAATAAAAATGTGCCCGAATGTTTTGGGATTGCAGGTTCCGGGGATTGTGAACATTGCGACTTAACAAATGAATGCGCTTTGACATACGCCATAAAACATTCTGCGCAAACGTATACAGCTTGAAAAATCAATTAGAATCGAGGAAGCAGAATGAACCTGAAAACAGTCAAAATTACTAAAATCAATCCGGCACTGTATAATCCGAGAAAAGACCTTCAACCTTCAGACCCCGAATATCAGAAATTGAAGAAGTCAATTGACAAGTTCGGATTTGTTGAACCGCTTATATGGAACAGCCGGAGTGGCAACCTGGTGGGGGGTCACCAGCGTCTTAAAATACTTATAGAAGAAGGCGCAACAGAAGCCGAAGTATCTGTTGTCGATCTGGATGACATAGATGAAAAAGCGCTCAACCTTGCACTGAACAAAATAAGAGGCGATTGGGACCAGGACAAATTGTCTGCGTTACTTGGTGAATTATTTGAACTGCCTGATTTTGATATAGAGCTTACGGGATTTGACACCAGCGAAGTAGAGAATATGATAGAAAAACCTGTGCCATTCACCATAGATGATTTTGAATTCGACGACGCAGAAGAACCTTGCTGGTTTGTCATCAAAGGCAACATCGATGATTACGAAGCAATCATGGAACATCTACAAACAATTTCAACACCAGTTGAAATAAAGGGGTCTCTAGATGGATAAAACAGATAACTCGAACATCGAAGCAAAAGTGCAGTTGCGAAACCTATTCCTCTCTACAATTCAAACCCCTTCGATCCTTGAATGTTTTGCAGGTGAACAAAGAATACTATATAATGCCTGTTATAAAAATTATCCATGTATATCACTGGACAAGAAAAAAATAGATGGCGTCCTGTGCATCGATAACAAAAAATTCATAGCATCGCGTGACCTGTCGAAATTCAACTTTTTCGACCTCGATGCGTACGGATCACCGTACGATCTTCTCCTCAACATCTTCAAAAAGAAACACAAAGAGGACTCCGAATTCTGTATAATCGTAACCGATGGACTAGCACGTAACCTCGGATACGGCGACGGAGGGAAATTAATTCAGACAGTCATAAACAACTATTCCAGAATCAGAATACCATGCCTCAATGACTATCACGAATTTATTATAAAAATATTATTAAAAAAACTATCATCTAAATATCATATTGAGATATCTTATGTCAAGATCGTACGCGAGGAAAGCACAAACAGAATGTATTATTATGGAATGTTGTGTAAATCAGGCAATTAAAGGTATAATAAGTCTTAGAATCGAAAAACAAGGAATTTACAAGGTTTTAACGTCCATATATTTACACCTGTAAGCAAATAAAAGAGCACCACTGGCTTAAATAAAAATAAAAAATGTACTACCCGATACCGAAAAATCGTTTTAGCCACTTATATAATAATAAATAAATAACATATAGTCTCCACATAAAACATGTACATAACACTAATAGCATATGCCTAATCGATATCAACAGGAAGCGCAATCTATATATACTCACACACCAGCATAGTATTGTAGATACTAATCTACAACAAAGGAGGAAAATAAAATGAGTGAAATGCCAAAATATGCAGAAATGACAGCAGATGTACAGGAATTCATCAAGTTCACCGATCATTATACTATCGTAGCCGGATATGTCTATGATGATGTTCTAGGAACTTTTGTTGATGAGGACGACATCATCGAACAAAGAGAGTATCAAAGAAGCATGTTCAGGGAGGACTGAACATGCAGATCATATACGAACCGAGAGGCAGGGCAGCAGAGTACGGACCTCTTGCTGCAAACCTGTACCGGGGTTGCAGTCATGCATGTGAATACTGCTATGCACCTGCAGCAACACGAAGAGCAAGAACAGATTTCGTCCAGCCCTCTCCACGAAACGTCATGAAACAATTCGAGAAAGACGTCATCGAGATGGAGAAAGCCGACGATCAGAGGCCAGTTTTCCTGTGTTTCACATGCGATCCATACCAACCACTGGACTACGAACAGAAACTGACCAGACGCGCAATTCAGATCTTGTGCGGGCATGGACGGAACCTGACAATTTTGACAAAAGGTGGGATGTTAAGCGTCAGGGATTTTGACATCCTGAAACAATATCCTGATCAGGTCCTGTATGGTGCGACACTTGTGTTTGCAGATGATGCAGAAGCCAGATGCATCGAACCAGGCGCATCACCGACAAGCGAACGAATCGCAGCCTTGAATATTGCCCATGATCTAGGAATCAAGACGTGGGTATCATTTGAGCCTGTATATCACGTCGAAGACGTGCACACCATGATCGACCAGACCAAAGATTTTGTTGATCTCTTCAAGGTGGGCAAACTCAATTACGTCAAGACTGATATTGATTGGACCGAGTTTGCGCAAGATGTCAAAGCTCATCTTGAGCAAACAGGCGTAGAGTATTATCTCAAAGACGATCTGAGGAAACTGCTATGACAGCCCTTATCAATTGCGGAGAATGCACGGTGCAACCCCAGCACCGTGTGAACATCAAAACCGTTGCAAAACGGTATGGGATTGATATAGGTGACACCGTTGAGGTGTTCATCAAAAAAACGAATAAGGAGG
>DAIMET010000071.1:0-5407 GCA_036725105.1 Calditrichota bacterium | reverse complement strand
GGTATGCAGAAGGTTATTACCACCGTCGGCAATGTCGTTTCCGGCTCTGCCCGTGCTAAGGAAACACTCGAATGGCTCTCCAATGATATCTTTGGCAAGGTGGTTCAACTGAAGAAAGGTGTAACCATCGACAGAGATAAAACCTCCATCAACCTCAATGAGAACATGGACAGCCTTGTTCCTGCATCCAAGATTTCGGATATGCCTACAGGATGGATAGCTGGTCAGACGGCTCGTGACTTCATCAAGACAAAGACAGGGCGAAATGGTTCCATGAACATACAGGAATCAGCAGAGTTTCAAACTTCGAAATTCTACTGCAAGACCGACTTCGACATGAAAGAGATACAGGCAGAAGAAGCCGATTACGAGAACTTCAAACTCCCCAAATTCTACAAATTCCCGTCTAAAGATGCTAAGGAACGCATCTTGTATCAGAACTTCTGCCAGGTTAATCTCGACGTGAAGAACATGATAGACGAAATAAACAAATTCAAGACCAAATGATTTTCAAAACAGTATTAACAACCTTATTCCTTACTCTTTGTCTGGGCATGGATGCTCAGGCAAATGAGTCGCCAAAACAAGCATCTATTTTTGCACTTCAACCATTTGAGCGAGCTATCTGCTGCATCAAATATTATGAGGGAATCCATCGTAAGAAGGATTATCCTTATGTTGGCTATGGTCACAAGCTAAGACCAGGAGAGCATTACTCTTCTAACATGTCTCTGAGAGAAGCCGATGCGCTTTTGCGCAAAGACCTGAAGGAACTATGTACAATGTTCAAGCAATACGGAAAAGACTCCCTCTTACTCGCTGCATTGGCATATAATGTTGGGCCTTATAGGATTCTTGGCAACAAAACGAAATATCCCAAGAGCATACTTCTGAAGAAGATTGAATCTGGAAACCGACATTTCAAGTCCGACTATGTGAAATTATGTCGTTGGAAGGGTAAAAAGATTCCATCTATCGAGCGAAGACGTTATATGGAATGGATGTTGCTGTATGAACCATGATAATACTAATCATTGCCCACGACCTTTCTAAGTGAAACTTTCTGGATATTTGCAGAAGTTTCACTCTTTTGTATTCTAATATTTTTGGCCCAATACGCTTTGTGGAAATAATATTGTAGAGAATGAGTATTTTATTCTTAAAGTGGCAAATAAATGTGCCAAATAACACAAAAATCGTGAAATAACATCGATTTTTGTATAGTTTCTGCACAAAACCAATAAAATATATTACTTTGCGTCAAAATTAAATATATTCAAGAACTATGGCTAAGATAAATCGCTTAAAAGTAGTCCTCGTAGAAAAAGAGAAGAGTGGTAAATGGTTGGCTGATCAATTGGGGAAGTCAACATGTACTGTTAGTAAATGGTGTAGCAATACAACACAACCTGATTTACAGACATTATCACATATCTCTGAATTACTTGAAGTCAACATCAAAGATTTGTTGGTTGACAACAAGAATTAATGAATTAACGAATTAATATGGTGAGCATAAATAAAGATTTTCCTTTGAAGTGTATCGACCTTTTTGCAGGTATTGGAGGCATCCGACACGGTTTTGAACAAGCTTGCAAAGACCTCGGTTACAATACTGAATGTGTCTTTACTAGTGAAATCGATGATTGGGCTTGTCAAACATATAGGAAAAATTTTCCAAACGATGGTCATGACCCCAAAAGTGACGTTACAAAAGTTGATGAAACTCAATTACCTGATTTCGATGTTTTACTGGCAGGTTTTCCATGCCAAGCTTTTTCAATTGCAGGTAAGAGAGGTGGTTTTGAAGATACACGAGGAACTTTATTTTTTGATGTCGCAAGAATCATTAAAGAAAAGCGTCCAAAAGCCTTTCTTATTGAAAATGTTAAAGGATTAACAAATCACAGAGGTGGCAAGACACTTGAAGTTATTATCAATACACTAAAAGAGGATCTTGGCTATACTGTCTTTTATCAGGTGCTAAACGCAAAAGACTATGGTCTTGCACAAATGCGTGAGAGAATCTATATTGTCGGTTTTAGGGAAGATTGTGGTGGCGGTGGCTTCAACTATCCCCAACCTGTCCCCGAATCTGAACGCAAGGTCATTCGCGACATAATGGAAGAAAATCCCGTTGATGCAAGATACTATTTATCTACAGTATATATTGCGAGTATGAAAGCTCACAAGGCTCGTCATCAAGCCAAGGGACATGGCTTCGGCTACGAAATCCGTTCTCTTGATGAAGTTGCAGGTACAATCGTTTGTGGCGGTATGGGCAAGGAGAGAAATCTTATTGTTGACCCTCGCCAAACAGATTTAACACCTACAACACATATTAAAGGGGAATACAATAAGGAAGGACTAAGAAGGATGACTCCCAAGGAATGGGAACGTCTTCAAGGTTTTCCTGATGATTGGACAGCAGGCTTAGCCAATGTTCATCGATACAAACAGATGGGTAATTCCGTTGCAGTACCTGTTATTAAGGCTGTTGCATTGAATATCATCAAGGAACTTCAGAATCCTACCGAACCTAAGAAGGAGGTATCTGCGGTTCAACTTGAATTAGTGTTTTAATTAATAAAATGTCTAACAATTAAAAATATACCGAATATAGAAGAATAAAAGTTTAACATAACAAAATAGCTCAGGCATACACCTTTAGGAACTAAAGTCGGCAAACTTAAATAGATGACAAGGAGATGTATGTCCTCACTATCCGTGTCCTACATGGGTCGGTGGGGGTATTGTCATCTATGTTTGCCGACACAGTTCCTTGCCCCCCCACTCATGTTTTTCTATAAGACATGAATATTCATGCTTGTGGAGTCTCCGACTGGATAGTGATATTCGGTCGGAGTTTTTTTATGCATATATACAATCCCCAGGAATATCCAAATCTGTTACCAGCAATCTCTTTGACTTCGGAAGAGATTAGAAACTTAGTGTCATCTTATAAACTGACCTTCTCCCGAGAAAGGAATAGAGAGGTGGAATGGGGCATCAAACTACCCATGTTTGTTGATGCTTTCTATGCTTATATTGTTGAAAGACATACTATTCCTAATCAAAGGGAATCGTTTGATTATTATCTCCAATACAACAAGGATTTCTTTGCCAACCTAAATCGACCTGATTTAGAGTCTGGCATTATGGCAAGAGCATATAGAACATACCCTTCACTTGTTCGTGATATTTACTTCAACAAGTACATCGAGGAACGATTGGGCTCAAAGTGCCAAATAATCTACAATACAAGATTAGATATTGAAGAAGGAATTGACCTTATGGTTATTACAAAAAAGAATAACTATGGAGTTTGCTTCTTTACCAAAACACGCAGAGCATATACAGGAAGAAAGGCAAAAGAACACCGACACACTCTTTTTGAAAATGTGAAATATATTGAAATGCCGATGGAATTCAAAGGTAGTGTGGAAGCTGGAGATTTCTTTTTGTATGGAGAGAAAGAATATAATGAATTGTATAACACTTTATGTAAATAAAAATGGCTAAGAATGTAGGCGAATACGATGAGTTACGTATTAAATTACGTCTTATCGAGTTAAGAGACGGTAATAATAATGTTACCATTAGTGGAAAGACTTTCATTATCAATTCAGTAGGTCTTGAACGAGAATTTCATTCTCTGCCAGCAGGAACCAATCTGCGTAGAATGAGTGATGCAGAGATAGAAAGACTTGCTAACTCTGTAGGAGCTGGTAAGGCTAAGGGATCTTACAAAGCTGATGTTAATATAAATGGTCAGGGGTTTTCAGTGAAATCTCACAGGTTTGCGCCTCCAGCTATCGTTAATCATACACCCAGATGGGGGTGGAAACGTATATGTGACAAGCTCAATGTGAGTATTGAACCTTTAGACAATATGGTAAAGGAATACTTTGACTTACGAAGTCAGGGAATCATTAACGAGGATGTATGGAATACTAACCCTAATTCGCCTTTTGCCAAAAACAAGGAGTATCTTCGCCCAATACTGAATTACTTCTTGTTTACAGGTACAGGAGCAAAAGACTCAGAATATCCAGCTAAGTTTGTTCTTGATTGTGGTGACCCTTATGACGTAAATACTTGGAAGATTCATGACGAAAGTGATTACCTTGACAAGTATTGGAATGAAATGAAGTTCAGTATGAGAGAAAAGGGATTTGAAGCATATCCTTATACAAGGGCATGTGATTTGTGGAAAACTCCTATATCTCGACCATGGGCAAAGAAATTCTATTGTGTATATAAAGGTTCCTTACACGTAAGAGTAAACTAACATGTTTAAATTTATCGATTTATTTTCTGGTATTGGTGGATTCCATCAGGGTGCTTCATGGGCAGGTGGCAAGTGTGTTTTGGCTTCAGATATTGACAAGATAGCCAATCAAACTTACAAAGAAAACTATGGCATAGAACCAAAGGGTGATATTTATGAGATAAAGGGTGAAGATATTCCTGACTTTGATTTGTTATGTGCAGGTTTTCCATGTCAAGCTTTCAGTCAAGTAGGACAAAGAAAAGGATTGGAAGATGAACGTGGCATCCTTATTTTTCAGGTTTTGTGTATCTTAAACGAAAAACAACCTAAAGCCTTTATTTTGGAGAATGTTAAAGGGTTGTTATCTATTCAGGGTGGCGAAATCTACAAAATGATAGTCGAGAAACTTGAAAATGAAGGCTATAAAGTATATACCAAGGTTCTTGAAGCAAAAGATTATGGCACACCACAGTTAAGAAAACGCCTTTTCTTTGTTGGCATCCGCAAAGATATTGATGTTGAGTTTACCTTTCCTGAGCCTGTTCCTTTGAAATATACCTTTTCAGAAATCATGGGAGGGAAAACTGAACGTGACTATTCCTTCACTATTCGTATTGGTGGAAGAAGATCAGGTATTAACAATCGATTTAATTGGGACGCATACAGGGTTGATGGAGAAGTTAGATATATTACTCCTGAAGAATGTCTTTTACTGCATGGTTTTCCAAAGGGATTCAAACTCTGCGGTAATGAAGGGCAGCGCTATCACCAAGTAGGAAATAGTGTAAGTTGTTGCATCGTCAACGAATTGGTGAAACGATTACAAGAATTAGGTGTTCTTTCAGGAAATAGTAGTCGTAAGAAAAGAACTTAGGATGAGTACATATATGTTTTTCAAGAACCTTGTATTGTTTTGCATAAGTGAAAAAAATCAATGAAATTGCATTGCAATATTCTATAATAATGGTTACAACCATGATAATTGTGACGAATTAAAATAATAAAAAACACTTTTGATAATGAAAAAAATACATTATGTGTTATTTGCTTTAATCTCACTATTGATAGTATCTTGTGCATTTTTCCTAGTGATGTGGATCATTGGTATAGTTGCTACAATAATATACGCTCTTG
>DAIMET010000070.1:0-5413 GCA_036725105.1 Calditrichota bacterium | reverse complement strand
TTTACCATTATACCGTTTTTGTAAATTTAACATCACAATGAGGACTTTTTCACAAAGGGGTCATTGCTAATACAAATGGAGTAGTACACTTATTAAAGAAGGAATAGGCACACATGTTCAAATTTCATTTTAATCCGTTTTCGTTTGAAGAAAAATTCTTATACTATTATCAAAATCAGAAAGGTGAGAATAGATGAATACTGAAAGGCAATATTTTTCTGCAATGAGCAATATATTTACTCCTCTTGTCCTTGACAAGATCGCAATAAATGGTTATTCGCCTTATTTGCAGGAAATTACTGAAAATTGCAGATTTCTTCAGTGTATCGATCCCGAGCTCCCTTTGTTTCATTTTTTCAACACAGTTTACAAGATACTTTTTGAGTCATACCGATCAGAATATGTTTATAAAAATGTTTTAGCCACTACAGTTCTTTCGTCTCGACATTCACTCAAGAATTCTAGCATTCTTAGTGAATTCAGAGTGGGAAAGTGTAAAGCTGACATGGTTGTGATTAATGGAACATCTACAGTGTATGAGATTAAATCTGAATACGATTCTTACAGACGGCTTGAAAATCAAATAAATACCTATTCTCAGTGTTTTGATAAAATTTATGTAGTTTCTTCAGAGAAGCAAATAGTTAATTTACTCTCCATATTACCAAATCATGTTGGCATCATGACATTGACTGATCAAGAAGCTGTATCAACCATTCGTGAAGCTGAATCAAATAAACACAATATCGTTGCAGAAGTTGTTTTTGATTCATTGAGAAAAAGCGAATATATTACAATTATCCAAGCCTACTACGACCGTTTACCAGAAGTTCCGAATACTCGGATACATAGAGTATGCAAGGAACTATACTGCAGAATACCAAAAGATGTAGCTTTTGAGCTAACTTTAAATGTTCTCAGAAAAAGGAATAACACTTCCATGCTCGGGTCTTTTGTAAAGGATACCTCGTCAAAATCACTTGTAGCCTATGCGATTAACAATAGCAATAATCCAGAAAAATTGAATACTATTCTGGATCATTTATCAAGACCAACTGGGAATGTTTTAAAATCTGTAAAGGTTTGAGGAGTATAAAATGTACCATCCATATGTAAGAGGGAAGCAATTTGAGTTAATACTTATTCGTGATAATGCAGAATTTCTTGCTAAAAACCAATTCCATCCTATCATCGAACCAGTTAAAGAAGATTTAACTCCACTAAGTCGGGCTATGATTGAGTTAAGTAAATACAATACTCCCTGCACCTTGATTGTAAATCCTAAAGTAGGGCAAAATCCGGTTAATTCAAAAGATTTGATAGAATTTATGGATGAGTCTTTCAAGGATTTTTCTAATCTTTCTTTAGGTTATATTCTCACACCTGAATCAAAGATGGAGGAACTAATCGGTGTATTGCAAAAGAATCAGAAAAGAACTTTTTCCATAATTCACTATGGATATACAAATAGTCTGGAAATATCTAAATCAATCTCTTGTTTTTCCAATATATCCAGACACATATTCATCGATGGTTATGCTGGAAAATTGTACCAGAGTCATCTAAAAAATGAAGGTGTTAAAAGAATATTAATCCGAGATGGATTTAAAACACAAAAAAAGAATGCTCAATACCCACCAAATGAACATTTTTCCGATTTACATATAACATATGAAGACGAAGGAATGGACGGTTTTGGTGATTTTCTCATTGTTGGAGATGATTATTCAGAAACGGGAGGACCAGCTTATGCTGTAGCTATTCATTTAACATATCTTGAAATGGATCAGGATATGAATATCTATCATTTTCTATCTGACCAAACGGATTCTCCCACAGATCCGGGAGGGAAATTTCTTGAAGCGTTAAAGAAGCTTATTGACACGGTTCGCAATCCCAATACTCTAATTTTTAATTCTTCAGCGATCAAGGATTTTTGTGATTTGTATGAAAAAAGTCATTATCCTGGCTTAGGATTTGTTAAAAAACTATCAATGCAACACCACATCGAATTAGTAGCAGACTATTTAAGCAGGTTGCCCTAGCATGTTTTGTTACCCGAATTGTTTCATTGATCATTTTTTACAGACAGAAATTCAATCAATAAGCTTAAATAATGGGACTTGTGATTTTTGTGGTAGTGCTTCACAGCCATTAGTTAATCCTAAACAACTCATAGATCGATTTGAACCTCTACTAGATTTGTATCGATCTGACCCATTCGGAAAAAACCTTATAACGCTACTACAAGATGACTGGAATATCTTTCAGACGTTTTCCACCGAACTACAGACAGAACTGCTTTTGCAAGTATCAGGAAATAGCAATAATTTGAATGAACGATATTCGGCTCGATTTCTGAAAGATGTTAATAATCTTCAGAGATGGGAAGATTTCAGAGAGGAATTGAAGTTTCGAAATCGGTTTTTCCCATCAAATGCTCCGGGTATTGACCATCTTATGCCATTTGGGAAACATTTAGGTCGCAGAGCTACTATAGATTCTCAGGTATTTTATCGAGCTAGAACAAACAATTCATGTACGTTGTTTACCCCTGATGATATGAGAAAACCTCCAAAAGATAAAGCAATCAACGGAAGAGCTAATCCTTTAGGAATATCATATCTATATGTTGCTTCAGACGTTGACACAGCCATATCAGAAATCAGACCCCATAAAGGAGAAAGAGTAACAATAGCTGAATTCAAGATGCTCCAAGACTTAGAACTTGCTGATCTTCGTGATCCTAAAGAAAGTATCAGCCCCTTTCAACTGAATGACGATAACGAACTTGAACTCATTTATAAAAATCTATCTTACTTGACAATGCTTGGAAACGAGTTATCAAAACCTATCATTCCTCAGAGGGTTAATTTGGAATACTTACCAAGTCAATATTTATGCGAATTGATTAAACAAATAGGTTTTCATGGAATTATCTACAAGAGTTCAGTCAGTAGTGGAAACAATTTTGTAATCTTTAATGATGAAAGATTAGATGTGGTGAGTTGTTCATCCTATGAAATCATAGACACAAAGATTTACTCCAAAAAACTAGATCAATAAAAGATTTCTATAAAGCCATCATTTGAGGAAATTCTCGTACAACAGTGAAAACACTCCTTTTCCTTTTCATTTAAGGCTATTGCAGATACAATTAAAGCAGCTGAAAATTTGAAAGGAGAACCAATGAGTATATTGAAAGATGCAATCAAAATGGAAATCGATGGAGAGAAATACTATTGTAATCTAGCAGAGGAGAACAAGGATAATCATCTTCATGGAGTTTTCCAAAAGTTAGCAGAGGATGAAAAAGAACATGCTCAGTTGTTAAAACAAAAAGAAGAGAACAAGGAATGTACAATCCAAAAAAGCCAACCCTCTCAAAAAGCTCCTAGCGTGTTTCAATCCATGGAAGAGTTTAAAAGCGAGATAAGAGAAACACCTTCGCAGATAGACTCGTATAGATTGGCTCTAGAAAAAGAAAAAGAGAGTATTGATTTGTACACCAATTTGAAAGAAAAAGCCGAATCCGGTAGCGACAAAGAGATTTACGATTTTCTCATTGAACAGGAAAAAGATCACTACAACACGATTAACAATCTAATAGCTCTTTTGACACAAGCGGAAGATTGGGTTGAATCAGCTGAATTTGGAGTCAGAGAAAAGTATTAAGCCGAATGCTTTGAAGTTATTTTCATGAAGGTGGGCCGTAAACTTGCCAAGAGAATCACTTCATGGTAAAAGTATTGTGGCAGTTTGCGTCGCAAGATTGCCAAATATTTATGCATAGGAGATGTTTTTTGAGAATTAACAACACATTGGAGATTGTAGACTAACCGGGAGGTTGGTGTAAATACAATCAACGGCACTTACCTCCCAAAAGTGTATGTATCACTTTATAGGAGGAATTTTTACAATGAAATCATCGAAAATCGATGTATTCCCATGGATCAAGAAAGTACATATTCGTAATGAAATAAAAGCCGATTACGAAACCATCGAGACAATTACAAGAAGGGCGTTTTGGAATTTGTATGTGCCTGGATGCGATGAACATTATTTGGTTCATATCATGCGTTCTCACAAGGACTTCATTCCTGACTTAGATTTTGTAATTGAGGTAGATGGTACGCTCATAGGCAATATTATGTACACAAAGGCAAAACTGGTTGATGAAAAGAAAGAAGAGAAAGAGATTCTGACATTTGGACCGGTTTCAATTTTGCCCGAGTACCAACGTATGGGATATGGCAAAATGCTTATGGAGCATTCGTTTCAAAAAGCAACTGCTTTGGGCTGGGACACTGTTGTGATCTTTGGGAATCCAGCGAATTATGTAAGCAGTGGCTTTAAAAGCTGTATGAGATACAATGTTTGTCTTGAGAATGATGTGTATCCATCTGCAATGATGCTGAAGGAACTGAAACCAGGAGTACTGGACGGGAGAAAGTGGTTTTACTACGATAGTCCTGTCATGAGTATAGACAAAAAAGAAGCACAGCGCTTTGATGAAAGCTTGGAGAAAATGGAAAAGAAAGTCCAGCCAAGCCAGGAAGAATTCTATATTCACAGTCATTCTTTCATGCAATGTGGATAGGTCCCAAAAATCTCTGAGCACTATCTCTAGATAAGGAATTACTTCTGCAGATGGAACTTGCTGTACGCTAGGTTCATGTCAACAGATAAACGCTTATGGGGGTGCAGATATCACTCAAATGTCTGCATCCCCAACTCAATAAAAAATCAACGGGTCGTTCGCAAGATCAAGCAGATCTGGAAAATTTGAAATAGTTTCCCAATTTCTTAGAAATCGAATTGGATACCGAATCAAATTATTGCATAACTCCATGGAAACCAAAATCATGAAAACAGACTGAATATTCACTATATAGAGTGAATATTCACTTGACGAATGTGAATATTCAGTTTATAATAAGCTTAATATTCAATTGAAGAGGTTGTACGATGATCACAGAAAGTGAATTTGTAGAGCTTAAAGAAGTGCTTAACGATAATATCAGTAAAGAAGTTGTTGCATTTGCTAACACTCAAGGTGGAGAAATATATGTCGGAATTGATAATAAGGGTAATAAAGTAGGAATAAAAAATCTCAATGAAACCTACACAAAACTTACAAATATCATTCGTGACTCCATTTTACCGGATGTAACGTTGTTCACAAAATATGAATTGCAGAAGGATAATGTTATCAAAATATCAGTTACTGAAGGTACTGCAAAACCTTATTATTTAAAGAAAAATGGCATGAAACCATCTGGGGTATATGTACGTCAGGGTACTTCTTCTGTTGGTGCTACATGGGAGCAAATACGTCAGCTAATTAAGCATACAGACGGAGATTCTTATGAATCTGCAAGAAGTATCTTGCAAGATTTGACTTTCGACACGG
>DAIMET010000069.1:2934-5440 GCA_036725105.1 Calditrichota bacterium | reverse complement strand
TCCTTGATCAGGGAGGTTTCAGAAGAAGGTAGGATTTCTGTTTTTTTTTCCAAAGAAGAAAAGATTTCTTCGTTCAATGAATCGAAATTACCTATCAATGCATCATTTTGTGATGATGTTAAAAATTGAACAACAAAACTTCCCTTTTGAATTCCTTGAATTTTTTGCTGAAAAGAGTCTTTTTGATTCAGAATATGGAACACTTCTTTTGAGTATTCATTAAACCCTCTAACTGCTTTTAAGAAAGTATCAATTTCCAAAGCATTCTGGTCTTCACAGTCCTGATCAATAAATTTTTTTTCAAAATGGAAAGTAACAATGGAATGTTTCATTTTTATCCTCGGATAGGATTATAGGTAAATACACAATCTTGACAAGCGTAAACTAGAAAACGCTTTCACAAATTCAATAAAGGTGTAAACTGTCAACAAGAACAAACCGTTCCAACGTACATGTCCGTAAAGCCATCTTTACAGACATGCAAAACATATATCTACTCACACCCCTCTCAATCTTTTGTAGACTTGATTTCATATAATGTAGCAAAATTTGTAAAAAGTGTGTAAGATTCCTTGGCTACAGCAATGAGAAACAATCGATCTTCCACCGAAAAATACTGAATGTTACATTGGGACAAATCTGGGCAAACTACCGACCACATTCTTTTTTGGTCCAGATCAATCTGTATGATTTCTGAGCCACTGTTATCAAAAATACTATATATTCCTTTATGCCAGTACCACTTAGCGGTATCCTGAGTAGAAATTTGATACTTCGATGTAACAGAACCGTTCTCTATATCTAACTGAAGAAACTCATATGAGTGTGTATTTTCAGGACTTGGATAATTGTGAAGCACAAGTTGAGGTGATAAAGATGGTTCAGTTATAGCGTTGCAATGAATGGTTGCATCGGTAAAAGAAACCAGTGATGTCCATTGTAAAGATTCTTCGGATGCATCAATGCAAGCGATGTATTGATTTAAAGACTTTTTCCTTTTTCTACCATCTTCAAATTCAGTACTTGTTCCGTTTGGAATCAGTTTTTCGAAGGGAAGTAGAAAGAGGGAGTGTTGCCCATTGTCTATCAAATAGAGTTTTTTTCCATGAATATATGCATTTTGGAAAATATGTCTCCATACTAACACCAATGATCCATTAGCACCAATTTCGTATTTCTCAATCCAAGCTTCTTTCTCTTTTTGAGAAGTAATCCAAACATGCTGTCCCATATGATAAACAAAGTTTGAATTCTCCTGATCTGGGAAGTCATTCTCTTCCCACGGCATCAAAATATCTGATGTGACAATCTCTTCAAAAATTATTTTACCCTCTTTGTTAAAAACAATATGTTTGATATAAAGATTTGAATCATAAGCTTCGCCTGTACTGTAAACTGAATAAAAAATGTGAAACTGATCCATCCAAAAAAAGGAATCCAACAAGAAGTGGAGGAATTCTTTCCTATCCAGTAGGGAAGTTTCATAGCTCCAAGTTTCATTCAGATGTTTGTCAAAAGCAGACCAAAAGAAGGTTTTATCAAAAACACCCTGCAGAAACATCTGCTCAGAGGTGGTATCAGCTAAGCAACACGTACCATAATCTCCCCCCGATATATTTTTGGATTGCAATGTATTTTTATCAAGTGCATATATATTGATATGTCCATGAGCTACATAGTAGACTAGAAGAATTTGATCCCAAATTTCTGCCGAAACATGGTAACGGAAATACTCCGGTACTAAAGAAGATATGTATTCTTTCGTTTGTGTGTTGTAGCGTACAACAAAAGCCATAGGATTATCCTCTTTGGGATTGCGGATTGAAAAAGTAAAGTAGAGTGCATATTTGTCTTCGGGATCCTGAATGATTTCTACATCTGTTTTAAACTGATCGGTATAGCCAGGTATTGCTTCTTCAAACAAGGGTATAAAATCAAATTCTTCAGTAAAACCTTCCAATTCTTCTACGGATTCAACCTTCTGACTACTATTAGAAGGATTCTCATGCAGAGTCTCATTTGAAATGACAGATTCAGGAGAAGAAACTCCACTTGTGCAACCCATGAAACCAACAAAATGAATAAGTAGTAACAAGCAACATGCTCTAATCAAAAACGTTCTTCTCATATAAATCACCTACCTTGCTTATTATCAAAATCACAAATCAAAACCCACCCGAGAAAAAGACAAACTAACATGTTTCGCTTTCCTATATTTCATCACAGAAAGAAACGATTTTCAACATGAAAATGAATTTTAACTCATGCTCCATACGCAAATACAGATTGATTCATTTAAGACGATATTTGGAGAGAATCTCCAATGCATTTTGGTAAGAGTGAATTTCAAAGGAGACAGCTTGCTGTTTAGGATTGTTGAGTACAGTGTTTGGGTTGTTTGACGTTTCCATGATATAGAGGTAGTCTCCTATAATCTGCATTGCTTGTACTTGATTTCCATTGTCATGTGTTTTAAGAACTTTGGAGATATCACTTTGAGAATCTA
>DAIMET010000069.1:0-2834 GCA_036725105.1 Calditrichota bacterium | reverse complement strand
ATCAAAAAACCATAGTAGGGCTGAAGCTCTGTTCCTCCTAGGTAGGTTTTCCATTGCACCACCCCGTTTAAATCTAGAATAGATAGAAGTAAGTCGGTATCTCCTTTTCGTTCTTTCTGATATGCATGCTCAGTAGCCAATCCGTCTGCATTGGTTTGGCTTACAATGCAGAGAAGATTTTCAAGACACTGAATGTCAATAATGCATGTACTTTCATCAGATTGATTTGTTTGTGTCCAATCAATTTTGCCTTCTCTATTGAGAGAATACAAGTGGTAGGTTTGATCAAATAGTTTCGCATTTTCCTCATCAAAGATAAAGGATGAAAAACCCAGATACACATGACCACTGTTACTGTTACAGGAAACAATCTTTCTATTCCGTTGATGCTTTGGAAGAGTAGACGAAGAAAATGGATGCGGCATAGGTATCTCACATGACCATTGCTTGCGTGCTTTCCAATCATAACAATGCAAAATAGGGATCTTTTCTTCGTAGGTTAACAAATACATCCCTTCTTTGTCAGTGTGTAACAGATCAAAATCGGAAGCATCGATGGATCGAGTCCATAGTTTTCTGCCATTGACTGGATTTATACATCCGATGTAGTTCGATGGTTCATCCCAAAAAGGACCACCATTATAGCCTCCCGTTGATATCACGTATAGCTTATTCTTTTGAAAAATTATATTCTGTCTTTCCGATTCATCACTTAGAAATCTTACCCATTGCACTTCTTGATGTTTAGAAAGGCAAAATAAAAACCTTCCTCTGAAAAAAGGAACCCAGTGATGAAGGAAGTATCGTCTATCCAAAACATCTAGCGAACCCAAAATATAGATGTTTTCAGCATCATCCACGCAAACATCTTCTAAGAAAACGTCACAATAGTTCTGGAAATGGATTTCATGATCAAGGATAAACTCCCATTGGAAATTACCTTCTGTATCCCACCTGGTTATACTTAGATTCATACCACCAAGATAAGGTTTGTCATCATTTGGGTAAACATCATGGTGATTGGCTTTATCTACTATATACAATCCCGTTTCAGTAGCTAGCATACCTTTTGGTGAAGGATGTTCAAAAGATGTATAACCAAGAAGAGTTGAAAAAACCTGTGGATTTGTACTATTCTCTTGTTCTTTGTTCAAAGTGAGAATTGTATTGATTTCAGGCAGTTGTTTTGGTTCAACCATTCCTTCTCCTGGCAAATTTAAAAAGGAGGGGATCTTCACTGGCACCAAACATATAACTCCAATATATGTAACACAAAGCAATACAATGGCACCAAAAGTACACAACAGTATGATCAAAATCCTTTTCATTGGGATTCTCCTCACCTTCATCTCGCTTAAAACTCGAAGTTGAAATAGGTATTTACATCTGAATCCGAGTAGGAATCTTTTTCTGCTTGCAGAATCAAGATAAGGTCGGTTACTCCCAAGAAATAAGAGCCATTTTTCTGTAGCAGTTGTTGAGGTAGCGTAATGAATTCTTTCTCATTTGTATCATTGTTAAACAGAATTGCCTGATTCTTTTCTGGGTAAAGCGCAATGACCCTATTGATGTTAGCTGGCAAGATTCTTATCTCCGGACTTCCGTATTCAGATGTTTCATGATATTCCAATCTTCCATTTATCAATTCAATGAACTCTCGCAGGGGCACAAATACCTCCTCATTCTGCTGAATGAGTTTAGTTGTAAGCGAGTGCAATTTGTAATTAATGATGATTTCGGAATCTGCTGCAAGAATTTTCACTCGGTTGTAAATTTCGTTTTCTTTCGCATGAATTGTATCGGTTTGCTCCGTTCTAATAAACTGAACCTGACAGATTGGTTCCAGCAAAACTCGAATTGGCGCGTAGGCTCTATCCTTAACGGTAATCAAGCTTGTTTCTAAATAATAATAGGGAAGGTCATTGATGTACCAAACAGAATCATCAAGTCTTCCTCTTAGCTTCACATCGTTTAATTGCTGAATAGTAAGCTCTTGTTCATCGCTGTCCCAGGCTACTCCTAAGCCTAACCTTTCTGTTATTTCACCCAGTGGAATATAATATCTATCGGAAATAAGAAGAGCTTGAGTAGTAGAAAAATGAACACTTCTTTTATCTGTAGCGATATCGACATCCAGATTCTTACTTTTGCAGAAGCAGGCAAACTTAACATTACCATCAACACGAGAGCGATCACAATTATTCTTTTCTTCATTTGGTAGCCTCCTGCACACCGGACTCTTTAAGGTATAAGGTTTTACAAAGTTCTGCGCAACCAGCTTGTTTAAGTTTCAATCTAGGATAGATTTAATATGATCCTTTTCTGTATACCGCCAATTGTCTCTTTCATCGTCGTGTTTCACTTTTTAATCGGGTAGAATTTCTGTAATGTTTTATTGGGTAAAACTTGGAATATGCAGTATTGATTCTCCGTAAATCCGTACAGATACACGGTTTCTTGGTGAGTATAGATTCCATAGCACACATCAGAATAAACGATTTCTTTTTGGTCTCCATTTTTGGATATTCTCCACACTTGGGAAGGTTTTGTTTGTGGTATGTAGTATACCCACTCATCACTCAAATTGAATTTCTCAACGGGTTCCTGCAATAATAGTTTTTCATTTTTCCCTTCAAGGTCCATGGTGTATAAGAAACCATCTTCCCCTCTGTAGTATAAAGCATCTTCATCCATCGTTAACGCGCTGGTTGCTTTTTCTCTTAACACGGTTCGAGTAGAACCATCTGCTTGTAGTTTTACAATGGCTTTGTCTTCGTTGATGAAATAAAGATGCTCTTTGTAAAGATTAATACATGTTGCACGGTCACTACTTA
>DAIMET010000068.1:0-5604 GCA_036725105.1 Calditrichota bacterium | reverse complement strand
TCCACCGGCTTTTTTTATTTTGCGAACAAATCATCCTCCTATATACTAGTAGTATTACTGACCCTTTTTAGGGAGTGGAGGAGTTCACATGAATCTGTCTTTACAAAGAGTTGTACGGCCTTTTTGTGTTTTTTGTATCATTTGTATTGGTACCTGTTTTTTGTTGTCTTGTGGTGCTTCTACCGACCAAACATCGATTGATGAACCGGTTACAACTACACAAGACCATGTTCCTTTTGCTTCTTTCCAGGATATTCTTCATTCCATAGAACCACTCAACAACCATATTATCAATTTCTCTAACTCCTATCCCGGATATGTCATTGTTCTGTGTCCATTGTATGAATTTACGATTCGTGATTTTACTTGTTCCGAAAACTTGTTGGCTTACTACAATCAATTACACCAGGAAGCAGAACACTATCAAGTTCCCTTTTTCCTTCTGCTTGACCATAGCGATGGAAAATCTCTACAGGAGTATACTGCTTTTTTGAACGAAAAATTTGAGATAGAACCTGATTTTGCCAAAACAAACGAAGTAAACTTTTCGTACCCACTCTATTTTGATCAGTATGATCAAGTTAGAGATTCATATTTCATTCCAGTATACCCAAGCATTCTATTCTTGGATTCAAACGGGGAAGCACTTAGAATCAAAAGTGGGTACAGTCAAAAAACACAACAAGAAAACCTAGAAATCCTTAAAGAACTTTATTCTCAACAAAACTAAGGGTACAGAGAAAAAGGTTATATAGAAAAAATGACGATGGATGTGGTTATTGCAGGAATTTCTTTACATCTTTTGCCGATAGGAGCTTGCCGACAGCTTTAACTTGTCCATCTACTACCAGGGCAGGCGTTTGCATGACACCATAACTCATCATCTCTTCCAATGATTCTACTTTTTCAATCGTTGCTTCGATGCCCATTTCTTCTACAGCTTGTTGTACATTTGCAAATAGTTGTTTACACTTTGAGCAACCTGCTCCAAGAATTTTTATAATCATCCGTGAACCTCCGTATGTTCTACATTTTGTCTATCAAAACTGTTGAATTTAACACTATTCATATTCAATCAACGCGCAGAAAGCCACTTATTTATCACGAACATCACAGCCATTCATTGCCAACACTGAAAGAATATCTTCTTTGGAGAAAAATCCCACATGACGATATTTTTCAATACCCTCTCCATCAAAGAAGATTTGAGTGGGAATAAATTGAACTCCTAAGCTTCTTGACACTTCAGGGTCTTGGTTTACATCAATGAAAAGAGTATGAAAATAGGGTGAATAGTTCTTTTGTAAGTCTTCAAGAATTGGTTTCATCTCGATGCAAGGTACACAAGAGGTAGATCCTAAGTCAACCAAAATAGGTTTGCCATCAAATTCAATAAATTCTTGCAGTATTTTTTTGGCTGCAGAATCGGAGTTGGTTGCCATTTCTGATTCATCTACGGTAGTGGCTTTGCCTTTAACTACAGCTGATGAACTCGATGGGGTACTTGGTTCTTCTTTTGTGCACGTACACAACGAAGAACTCACCAGAAGAAAAGAAACCAAACAAACAAAAGAGTATACAAGAAATTTTCGTGTCATAGAAGCCTCATTTCTTTATGCTTTCAAAACCATGTAAATACCAGCAATAACAACAAGAAGACCGCAAATAAATTTGACAACCTGAATACTTTTAGAGGATTCAGACCATTTTAAATATTTTTGTACCACTCCAGCGAAAGTTCCCGCTAAGACAATAACTCCCACGTGGCCAATAGTAAAAGAGAGAAGAATCAGGATTGCCTGGGTTAGATTTGCCTGTGCTGCTTCAAAAACAACTACTAAAACCGGAGCCATGAATGCAAAAGTACATGGACCAAGTCCAATACCAAGGAGAAAACCAAAAAAGAAAATGCGCAGTGGCGTAGGCTTTAGTTGGTTAGTAGCAAGTGTAGCACCACTCCAGTTGCCCAATGTTATAATTCCTGTAAGATTGAGCCCAAACAGTATGAGCAGTCCTCCAATAACATAATCACCCCATGCTCCCACATCTCCAGCAATACGTCCTAACGATAATGTAATAAGTCCAATAAGGACAATAGAAATAAACATACCAAAAGAGAACAGCAGAGAAGAAAGAAATGCTTTTCTTGTGTTTTGGTGGTCCATCGAAGTAATGAATCCAATGATAAGAGGGATTGTCGCAAGATGGCAAGGACTTAATATTATACTTAGTATACCCCAGATGAAGGCTCCTGCAATAGAAATAAAAAGGGAACCTGCAATCCATTGCTGCATGATTGTAAATAGTGTACCCATATAATTCTCCTCACAAACAGAAACGAGTATTCTTCGTCAATAAAATCACTAGGAACAATATTGAGTTCATTACGCTATATCTACCTACACACACTAATATATTGACAAACATCAATGTATAAAGCATACCAATACATAGATAGATGTCAATGTAAGAGGTAGAAAAATTGAAAAACGTGGTAATTCTACCACGAGGATTTTGTTCTTGGATTACGGAATTAATCGAGTGTAAATGTAATTTTGAAGGAGTTAAAGTTTTTCAATATCCTGTGCTAATTTGGCTTGTTGTGCAACAGTGTTAACGAGATGGTGCAAATCTTGAACATCAATTCGACCGTCACCACTCAATCCTTCCTCGTTAACAGGAGGATAAACATCAAACTCCTTGAAGTATTGAGAATCATCTTTTCTGCATCCAAAATTGGGAAGAAACAATTGAATGTCTTCTTCATTGATCCAAGTGTCATTATTGAAATCAAGAGGGTTTTCAATGGTAACCATACGAAGAGGAAACAATGACCTTTGCTCTCGCAATTGATATTTTACTAAACAATGGTTAGCACCAGTGGCAGTAAAGGATTTCCATTTGAAATTCATATCATACACTTTGAGTGATGGATCACCTCTATAGGGTAGCCCTTTCACGCTACTGGCGTGAATTTTGAGGATGAACTTAAATACATCATGGTTGCCATGCAATGGTTCATGAAACGATATAGAGATGCGGTGTGTATCAGGATCATAGTGAAATGTTGCCTTATTCTCCATCTCCGGGGTCATGGATGCCCCCAGAACTGTATATACCGATGCTTCAAAATCTGTATAGTCCAAAATTGCATCGATATATTGGAGAGAGTCTGCATTTTCGACTGATATCACCTTTTCTCGAAGTCCAGTACATTCGTAATACTGGGGGTTGTTTTGTAGAAGTTGAAAAGGGATGATATTGGAGTAGATTTTTGCAATTTGGTCTACTTTATCAAGAGTAGTGATGGGCAAGTGATCTACTGTAAACACCATTGGTTCTTTGGGATTTAGCTCTATATAGGATGCTGCAATCATCTCGTGAGTATCCATATCTTGCAAAAATGCCACCAACCCACACATTGCCTGATTTTTACGGGGGATAGTGAGATGAAATTCTTTCTCGATGAACCCTTTATCTAGAATATGTATCTCTGTACCAAGAGCTCCCATTGGGTATTCCACGACAATTTGAGGCAAAATAGTAGTACAGAAGTCATCACCTTGATCATCACAGGGCACAAGCTTTTGAAGTACCATCATATTGAGATGCACATTCGTATGATGCTCTAAAGCTTGATGTGTACCAACAATTTGTATCCGATCAAAAGCAGGTGATACACGAAAATCAGCATATTGTTTCTTTGTCTGGATGCCTTCTTTTATAATTTTCATCGCTGCAAAATCACTCGCGTCTTTGTCATCGGGTGCATGAATTTTTCCATTAATCGCAAATCGGGGCATGTACTTTGTATCATACAACTGCTGTCGAAATCGGGTATCATTTTCTGGAAGAGAACCATCGTTGTCTTTGTTGTAGTATTTCTCAGAGGGCATTCCAATATAGATATACTGATCTTTTTCTAGAGGGTGCAGCAATGAAAAATACTCAGAGATAATATATTGACTCCATGTGGAAGAACTGTAATATTCTTCAGCCATCGTAATAGGCTTCATTAGAGTGTAGTTTGGAGAACTACTGCTTATGGGTCTCCAAACACATCGAAACCCAACTTCACATTCAATATGGGATGGATTGGGTCCATACCCCATTGCTAGAGAATAGATTCCACCCATGGCATCGCCGTGCATATAGCTAGTTCCACGCATTCCTACACCTGCGGTTGTGTCGCGGGTCGTTGGATGAAATCGTCCCAATCCATTTCGATTGGTTGCTTCATTGACTACAAAACCATATTTATCTTCCCCTTTGGGATAGTAATTTTTACCCGTGTATAACGATGTATCTGCAATAGCAGGGTTGAATGATTGTATATGGGACGGTAGCATTACATCGGAAAAAGTATTGCAGGCATTAATTTCTAAATAGCATTCATCGTAGTGGCTATCGATACGGCAGCGATCCTTACTTTTCTCAATGTAGTAGTCAGTCCATGACCATACATTGCCTGAAAAATCCCAAATCACTTCTCCATTGGTCAGATAATGCGTCCGTCGGTACAAATTCCAGCCATTATTATCCAGGGTAGGAGCGTCAACTTTCCCCCAATTTCCGCAGGAAAACGATTTGTAGCCATAGACACCATTGTTGTCATCTTCGCTCGCAGGCAGGGCTCCTTCTCCATAGTATGGATTGTTACGCCCCTTATCGATGCGTCCACCATTGCCTCGTGGACCATATCGGCACACATTGCCAATGTTAAGTTTTGCATCAGATCTACCATTCTCATGAGTTTGGTGATCACTCCAGTTTTGAGCTACTCTCTCAATGTCATGTGCAATGGTCATCCATTCTTCATTTGTAATTAAAGAATAACCCTCGCCCAAAGCTTCGCAAGCTGCTTTGGCTTGTTCCATCGTTAGGCCAATCCAAGGTGTACCGCTAGCTCTTGATTCAGCAACGAAATGAGGAGAGTATTTTTGATCACCATTGGATTCACCCTGTATCTTCATTTCATACTTCGATACATAAAAATCGGATGTGATTCCTAAATCGGGATTGGCTGGAACTCGGATAAAATTAGGAGAAGGTGTATTTGTGCTTGTCAGCACTTCTTTCGACTGCAGACCGGTTTGAAATCCTTCAGTACTTTGGATTGTAGGGATACACAAAAGTAAACTCAGGCACACCACGAGAAAAAAACAAAAACTTGTTTTCATTGTTCTCCTCCTATGGGAAAAACATCATAGATACTATTTTAATTTTCCCCAAACTTCCCTCCTTGTCAACGATTTTAACAGAATCTTTACATGCATTTTGAACAGAAGGTGCACCAAAAATGCAAAAGAAAAGAAAAACAACCAAAAAAAATCTGTTACGGAATAACATATCGAAATGTTTTCAATTCTAAAAAAAGTTGTGATTCATCTCCATCCAATGAAGCTTGCAAAAAACTTTTCTTCTACACGAGTGAAATATACTATTATAACAAAAAAAGAAAATGTGAAAAAATAATATTAACAGATTGCAAGAAAGATTGTACAAAGTATACTAGTAAGAAATTTCTGAAAATATATGATGAAAAAAGACTCTCAAACGTTCCATAGAAAGGAGTGGAGAGACGATGAAAGAAAAAACGAAACA
>DAIMET010000067.1:3140-5711 GCA_036725105.1 Calditrichota bacterium | reverse complement strand
GAGTATTGGAAGGTATCAACAGCATCATACAAGCAGCAAAGAGAAAAGCTAGAGGGTATCGTAGTGTGGAGAACTTTACTACCATGATCTATCTATTGGTAGGGAAAATTAACTTAGATTCTGTTTTACATGTGTTTCCCCATACACTTTAACGAAGAACCGTATATTTCTTACAGAGTGTCTACTTTTTTGGAACAGTTCAAACTGCTAGTGTTATTTTATGTTTTTCTTTTCTTCATGTATCGCTATGGTAAGGATTGAAGTATAATATAGTGACGTGATGCTATGTTTGGAAATGCACTTGAGATTTAGGCTAAATTTTGTGTAGGAGCCAGAATATGACAGTTTTGGAAACAATTGATCTTTACCAAAATGCAATCAATAAAGAACGACCTTTTCAAGGAATACTGCTGAAAGAATTACGGAATTACTACCGCATTGGACTTACTTGGTCTAGTAATGCCATAGAGGGAAATACACTGTCTGAAAGTGAAACGAAAATTCTTTTAGAGGATGGTTTAACAATTGGTGGTAAACCTTTGCGAGACACATATGAGGCGTTGGGTCACGCCAAATCCTATGATTACATGTTTGCAATCATCCAAAATCACTCTATTACTGAAAATGATGTCCTTACAATGCACAAGCTTTTCTATGAACAAATTGATGCAGAATCTGCAGGAGTCTATCGAACATCAAAAGTGATTATAACGGGTTCAAAGTATCCGGTTTGCCCTCCAGGTGAAATACAATCCAAAATGGACCAGATGTTTCATTGGATTCAAAGAAAAAGAAGTCAGTATCATCCTGTAGAATTTGCTGCTCAACTTCATTTGCGGTTTGTAACCATTCATCCTTTTGTGGATGGTAATGGTCGAATTGCAAGATTAATAATGAATACATCCTTATTGCAAGATCAATACATGATCGCCATTATACCACCCATATTACGTCAAGAATATATAGAACTACTTGAAGAATCCCATTCAAGTCCAGAAGGCTTCATTGCATTTATCACGGGACGCGTAGTAGAAACTCAAAAGGAAGTAATGAGATTGTTGCACATACCAAATCCGATATAGGGGCATGAAGTACCTTGTCATTTTGGATAAAATTCTATGTCTGTTAATAACTCATAACAGACATAAAAATGCGTAAAGCTCTTCATTAGGACGCTAAGACATTATTTCAATGAACTCATTTTAAAATCGTACGTAAACTTCCCCTTCTTCTTCGCGCAGTTCAATGTGTAAAGGTACTACTTTAAAGAAATCGATAATCGGTACTAAAAATTGTGCATCAATAACATGGGGTGAAATCTCTTCAGATGCATCTAAGACAATTGGATTCCACACAACTTGTCTGCCATTGATACTCAATAGAACTACATCTTTGTAGTGTTCATTGCCAGGTGTAGTGTCACGGAAGAAAATAAACTCCCATGTCTTTTGATATCGATCTAGTCCTGTACATTTGATTTGCCATTGATTGGGTTCAAACTCATTCTTCTCCCATTTCAGTGTTTCCAGATATTTGTAGAGTACAAAATTCAGATCCACCCGAAACTTCGTATTTATGTATATGGTTGGGTGTCCCAACTGATAGTGGTACGCATACATCGATGCTTGCTTAATATGTACTTGCCGGGTTGAAGGATATATTGTAAAAGACCGTCCCCGAGTGTTTTTTATGAGTACTGGTTGATTTTCTTCTCTTTGCATTTTGTATCCAAAGAAAAATGCCAATTCATAAATGTCAATATATATCTCACTTTCATTCATCATTGGTGGGTGAGTCCATTTTTTTTCTTCACCATCGAAAATGGGATTGGAAAAAACAGATTTGTCTTCGACAATATCCAAAGAAAATTGGAGTTGATGATTGGCATGATTTTTGATTTCAAAGTGCTTTGTATTACCTGAAACCCATCTGCGAATTGAAAAATCAAAAATATCGGCCTTTAAATCATTTAGGTGAATGTAGAAGCTATCTTTGGGTGTCAAAGACGAAGGAAGAGCGTTATGGAGAGTTTCCTGTCTCGACCAAGCATAGGTTTCTTCTTCTATTCTTGCTGTATCAAGTCCATCTTTGAACAAACAACTCACCATCTTTGCAGAAGGTACTCCTTTTACGATTTCGAAAGGTTCTGAATTTACCCAGTCTGGTTCTGCTTCAGTACGTACAGCAAACACATAAGATCCTGGTTTTTCAGGATTGCATATCTGAAAGCTAGTAGGTATGGTGACTGCAATATCTCGATACCCTTCTACTGCAGGATCTATTTCAATGTGGGATTCAAATCGAATGGTTTTATTTTCCATATCCCACTCAACGTTTATTGGACAATAAGGATAAGGATTGGGTACATCTGGTATTTCAGACGGAAACACAATGTCTTTTGGGAATTTTAATTGAATCCATTGCCGTACTTTAAGTTTCTTCTGAATAGTAAAACAAAACCTATACTCTGCATTTGTTCCGGTGTAATTGGGTGTTATCTCCATATACACTTTTTCCACTGCACTTGCTTTGGGAATAGATACTCCCATCAATAGAAGACCAAAAATGATA
>DAIMET010000067.1:0-3040 GCA_036725105.1 Calditrichota bacterium | reverse complement strand
CACTGCACTTGCTTTGGGAATAGATACTCCCATCAATAGAAGACCAAAAATGATAAACAAGGTTGTCATCTTCTTCCACATATGAATACCCCTTTCAGGTCAAAAAGACCTTTTCTCTAATTGTAGGGATGGTATAGAAAAGATCAATTTCCAAAGGTTACAATATTGTCAACTTTGCAAAGCTATATAATATGAGGTTGTGCGATTGTTTTACTGTTTTAGCCACCGTGGAATATGTAGCAAAAAAAGCCACATCGGAATCAATTGAATGTCAACACCTTGGTGGATCACTTTTTTGTACACATCTCGAGTAACAATAAAGCATTGATAGTCTTTTATAGGATTGGAAGTAAGAAACATAGAAAAAGCGTTGTACTCCCGTTGGGATATTTCATTAGTATACGAGACATTGCATAGTATATATTGATTTTTTCTTTGAATAATAAAATCAATTTCTGCACCGCTGTGATCATCTTGCCAAAATGTTATGTTCTGTGTTTCTCTCCGAAGATGAAGAAAAACAACATTTTCAGCATGTCTACCTGTATCGGGAGAAAAACTGCTTGCTGTAGCATTGCGAAGACCTTCATCAGAAATGTATATTTTTTTTGCATACCGCATTTGTTTCTTGAATGAATAAGAAAAATGTTCAATCACAAAGAACAAATATGCCTTTTCCAGATACGATAAGTATTCCTTTACGGTGTTTTCATTACTCCCCACAGCAGATGCAATTCGGTGATAGCTAAACCGAGAAGCAAATGTAGTGGAACAATAATATGCCAATTGTTCAATGGTTTTGCTATTTCGTATAGAAAACTTCGGAATAATATCCTTAAACAAAACCTGCTGGAAATATTGGTGTAGTATCTCTTCTCGAAGGCTCACATCTTCTACATTGATAATTTCTGGAAACAAACCAATTTGGAAAATTTTTTCGATATAGTGCTGGAGTGAATCTTTCATTGGATAGAGAGTTTCAAACTGAAGTATATTCGGTAGTTTTATATCAGGTCGATCTTGAAGGAATTCATAAAAAGAGAAGGGAAAGTTTTCAAAAGAAAGAACTCTTCCCGTTAAATGGGAGGCGAGTTCAACAGAAAGAAGTTCTGAATTAGACCCAGTGATAAAGATTTTCACATCGGGATTTTGATCGTATAAATCGCGTAACCAACGGTGCCATTGTGGAATATTTTGAATTTCATCCAGGAATAAAAACACTTTCCCAGAAGGATTTTTCATCACCCGGTATTCTGATAGCAAGGTATCAAGAACTTTTACATCATCATTATTCACGAAAAAGGGATCTTCAAAATTCATCATTAGGATATTCGAAGCTGGAACATTGGTCCCCAAGAGATGCATAATCAGTTGTCTCAACAAGAATGATTTACCAGATCGCCGTGCACCACTAATCGCAATTATATGAGGAACGGAAAGAAAAGAAACAATTTGATGCAAAGTACTTCTTTCAATCCCCGTTTCTAACTGTTGACCAAACCAAATCGGATTGTGCTTGCGTAATAATTCTTGCATTAAACTTCCTGATTCGTAATTTTATACGTTTTTTCTAATTATATTTAGCAATTTCCAACTGTCAATGAAATACGTCTCATCAAACGAGATAGCTTTGGGAAAATTATGATACAAAATGGTGATCTCTGTTGAAATTCTTGTCATCAAGATGATTGATCGTAAAATAGAAGAAAGAACAATGATATTTTTTTTGATACCATGAAAGCTGAGATTGGGGTTGTATAACCATGAAACCATTACATTTTGATTATACCCAAGCATTGAATGCCCACTATTTTCTTGAGGAAGATTTACTCAATTACCAGGCTAAAGTACAAGCACATCACAAAGACCTTCATGAAGAAACCGGAGAAGGAAGCGAATACACAGGTTGGATTCAACTTCCCATTCACATACAACAAAAAGAAATCCAGCAAATTCAGCAAACTGCCAAGCAGATTCAAGAAACCAGTGATGCATTTGTTATTATTGGGATTGGTGGTTCTTATTTAGGAGCGAGAGCTGGCATTGAAATGCTTTGCCACCCCTTCCACAATGAGCTAGAAAAAACTATTCGAAAAGCTCCTAAAATCTACTTTGCAGGTCAACACATTAGTGCCACCTATACTGCTCAACTATTGCAGCTCTTGGCACCTCAAAAAACAACTATCAACGTGATTTCCAAATCTGGTACTACATTAGAACCTGCCATTGCATTTGACTTGTTCCGCAAGCAACTACTTGAAAAATATGGACCCGAAGAAGCAAAGAATCATATCATTGTCACAACAGATAAGGAAAAAGGCTTACTGAAAGAGTTTGCACAAAAGCAGCAACTCAGAACATTTGTTGTTCCGGATGATATTGGTGGCCGATATTCTGTACTGTCCCCAGTGGGTTTGCTACCTTTTGCTGTTGCTGGCATTGATATTGAAAGCATGCTTGAAGGTGCAAAAGATGCCTTTCATGACTTCCTGAATCCATCTCTTCTGGACAATGAATGCTACCAGTATGCTGTGCTACGCAACATATTTCTTCACAAAGAAAAGTCTATCGAAATCTTAGCCACTTTTAATCCTTGCTTGAACTACTTTGGGAATTGGTTTGAACAACTCTTTGGAGAAAGCGAAGGCAAAAGACAAACCGGTTTATTCCCCACATCTTTACACTTTACAACGGATCTACACTCCATGGGCCAATATATTCAAGAAGGGCAAAGAATCCTTGTAGAAACAATGATTACTATAAAAAAGCCTGCTCATGATATTGTAGTAAATTCTGACACTGCTTCTCCCCTTCCTATCGATAAAAACATCTCGATGAATGAGCTCAATCATATAGCACTGAAGGGAGTTCGAGAAGCCCACCTCAAGGGAGGAGTTCCCGTTTTTACAATAGAAGTAGAAAAAGCAACCGCTTACAACTTTGGTTATATGGTCTATTTCTTTGAAAAAGCTTGCGCAATGAGTGGTTATCTAAACCACATCAATCCTTTCAACCAACCCGGTGTAGAAGAATACAAAAA
>DAIMET010000066.1:0-5886 GCA_036725105.1 Calditrichota bacterium | reverse complement strand
GCAATGTGGTGCAAGCCTTCTCCCTTTTTTTCAAGGAATTTGCCTATAGCTCCTTCTTCACCCAAGGGTTGCAGAAGCTCGATATGTGTGTTTTTTGTTTCTACCATGATGGTTTGTATGTGTTGAGAAGGCAGGTCAATGACTTCGTCAAGAGGTTGATTCAAGAGGAGTTCGTATACTTTTTTTGCTTTTTGTAAGTCGTGAACTGCAATGCCGATGTGATCCAATTTCATTTCTTTACATCCTTTTCTATCGATAATAGAACATGATCGATGGCTTCATCAAAACTACTAGTGCCTTGTATAATGCTGTGAAGGTGGTTTTCAAAACTTACTTCTTGAAGGATAGGATCAATGAAACGAGAAGTAAAGCGATCGATGATGGCTTCCCGAATTGTTTTTTTCAGATGGTTCTTTCGGCGTGTGTAGAGTTGATTATGAAGGGTAAGATAGGCTTTGTGTTCTTGGATGGTTTGCAGTAGCACATCCATGTGTTTTCTCTGGTTGGCTTGGATTTTCACAATTTTGGGAGACCAATTGCCTTCAGCTTGCATTTTCATATTCTCCCGAAGCATGTATTCCATTCTTTCTGCACCTGCTAAATCGATTTTATTGATGACATACATGTCGGCTATTTCCATCAGACCAGCCTTTAAGATTTGAATGGAATCTCCTGATTCGGGGGCAGATATAACCATTACTGTATCGGCAATATCAGCGATATCAATTTCATTTTGACCCACCCCAATGGTTTCAACAATGACAATGTCATAGGCAGCAAAAGAAAACAGCTGGATGACATCATAGATGGATTTGTTCACTCCCCCAAATATGCCCCGATTGGACATGCTGCGAATAAAAACGTTGGGTTTGCTGAAGAGAGGTGCCATGCGGATACGATCGCCCAATAATGCCCCTCCATTCATTTTGTTGGAGGGATCAATGGAGACAATGCCAATCTTGAGCTGGGAATCCCACGAACTGACCAATGCTTCAATAAGGGTACTTTTGCCAGCTCCTGGTGCACCGGTGATGCCAAGTACATATGTTTTACTGGAGGTAGTGTAGATTTCTTTGCGAAGAGATTGAGAAAGATTTGGGATATTGTTTTCTAATATGGAGATCGCTTTGGCAATGATTCGTTCGTCTTGATTCTGAATGCCTGTTCGTAGATCGTCAATCATTCGTACTTTGGGGTACATTGGTTCGGATGAACGATACTATATCTTCTAGCGAACTACCAGGAGGGTATATAGCTTTAATCCCAATTTCTTGTAAAAATGGGATATCATCTTTGGGAATAATTCCTCCGGCAATCACAAGAATATGATCCAGCTTGTGCTGATGCAGATGTTTCATAATCTCGGGAAACAAATGGTTATGAGCACCAGATAAAATGCTTAATCCAAGGACATCAATGTCTTCTTGCAGGGCAGTTCTGGCAATGCTTTCAGGGGTTTGCTTAATGCCTGTATAAATGACTTCCATACCAGCATCTTTCAATGCCCTGGCAATGATTTTGGCACCTCGGTCGTGACCATCTAATCCGGGTTTTGCGATTAATACACGAATGGGTTTGTTCATAAGATTCCTCTAAAAAATGCTTTCTGTATATTCCCCATATTCTTTGCGTAGAATATTGGCAATTTCTTCAATGGTTGCATATTCTTTGACTGCATCGATAATGGGTTGCATAAGATTATCGCCTGCTTGTACGGCATTTTGTAAGTGTTCAAGACAATGTTGTACTTTTTCGTTGTCTCGGTCATTTTTAATTTTGTGTAATTTTGCAATTTGGTCATGTTCGTTTTTTGGGTCTACCTTCAGCAATGTAAAATCTTGTTCACTTTCTTCAACAAAGCAGTTGACTCCTACTTGTTTGTCAATTTTAGTATCCAAATTTACTTGCAGTTTATAGGCGTGGTCTTGGATCTCTTTTTGGATGTATCCAGTTTCAATTGCATTTACCATACCACCCATTTCATCAATCTTCTGAAGGTATTTTTCGACATCAGTGCAAATTTCTTTGGTTTTGTTTTCGACGAAGTAAGAACCTCCTAGAGGGTCAATAGTGGAAGGGATACTTGTCTCATATCCAAGAATTTGCTGTGTTCGAAGAGCGATGCGAACAGCTTTTTCTGTGGGTAGGCTTAGTGCTTCGTCAAAGGAGTTGGTATGCAAGGATTGCGTACCCCCAAGCACGGCAGAAAGTGCGGCCAAGGTAACCCGGATAATATTATTTTCGGGCTGCTGGGCTGTAAGAGATGCACCAGAGGTTTGTGTATGGAATCGCATTCGTTTTGATTTTTCATTGGTGCTATGGAATCGATTGGTGATGATATTGGACCAAAGCCACCGGGCAGCACGGAATTTGGCAATTTCTTCGAAGAAATTCATACTTGAATTAAAGAAGAAGGAAAGACGGGGTGCAAAGTCATCAATTTTCAAACCTGATTCTAGTGCAAGTTTGACATATTCAATGCCATCGGCCAATGTAAAAGCTACTTCCTGTACTGCATTGGAGCCAGCTTCTCGAATGTGATAGCCACTGATACTAATAGTATTCCATTTGGGCATTTTTTCGGAACAATATTGAAAAATATCAACAATTAGTTTGAGAGATGGTTTGGGAGGGAAGATATATGTGCCACGAGCTACATATTCTTTCAAAATGTCATTTTGCGTAGTGCCTCGAAGACTTGCAAGGGGAAGATTGCGTTTTTCAGCCAATGCGATGTACATGGCAAGAACAATGATGGCTGTGGAATTGATGGTCATGGAGGTACTGATGTTCTCAATAGGAATCTCTCGGAAAAGGTCTTCCATGTCGGCTAGTGTATCAATAGAAACGCCAACTTTTCCTACTTCTCCCTTGCACATTGGATTGTCAGAATCATATCCAATTTGTGTTGGTAAATCGAAAGCAACGCTTAAGCCTGTTTGTCCTTGCTCAAGTAAATATCGAAATCGTTTGTTGGTTTCCGTGGATGTGCCAAAACCAGCATATTGCCGCATTGTCCAGAGCTGTTTTGTGTACATGGCATCATATACACCTCTGGTGTATGGGGATTTACCAGGATGTCCAATGTCGCTTTCGAAATCAATGCATTCTAAATCTTGGGGTGTATACAATTCTTTTTTCATGCGTTTTTACTTTTATACCTTATTGCTTGAATTTTACTATATTTATAGCAAAATAAGTGTGTTTCACAAAAATAGTTTTGCATGTTGATCAATTCTTGATAAATCGAGGTTATTATGAATACTGGTGTTCTGGTTGTCTATACGGGAGATGGTAAAGGAAAGACGACTGCAGGTCTGGGATCTGCTTTACGTGCCTATGGACGTGGAATGAAAGTAGCTGTTTTTTATTTCTTGAAAGATTCCAATCAAGGAGAGCTTTCGGCTTTTAAGAAACTTCCCGGTTTTGATTATTTCATTTTTGGGAGTGGCCGATTTATCGATTTTGACAATATATTGCCCTCAGATATGGAACCTATATTACAAGGCATAGCAAAATTGAAACAATCGTTACGTGATCAAACCTATGATATGATTGTGTTGGATGAAATATTGATCACGTTGTATTATGGATTGGTAAAAACAACTGAATTATTGGATATTCTAGACACTCGGAAAAATACACATATCATTTTAACAGGACGAAATGCTCCTCCTGAAATTATGAATAAAGCGAATATTTGTAGCGAAATGAACAAAGTGAAGCATCATTTTGATGAAGGTGCTTCCTGCATTGAGGGCATCGAATATTAGTTTTGGTTGTATTGAACTGATATGCAATCTATTCATTTTGTAGAGTGATGGTGATTAACATATGAACGGTATTACAGAAAATCCAACACGTACTCTTTTGAAAAATGTGATTCTTACGGCGCTGTTTATTGCCATTAGTGTAGTTTTCGGTAAAATGCTCGAAGCACTTCCCAATATTGAACTAATCAGTTTTTCTGTATGGATGTCTACATATGTTTTGGATAGGAAATACAGTACTGTTGTAGGTTTTCTTAGTTTTTTGATTCATTCCATGCTATCTCCCTACGGAGTTGCCCCTTTGCCTTTGCTTTTGTCACAGGCAATAGGGGGTGCATTGATAGGCTTCTTTGGGGGTAGTGTGATCCGATCAAAGAAAACAAAATACTCTTCTTCTCTTCCCTATGATCGGTGCTTGGCCTATCTTGGATTTGGTTTACTGATTACTTTTGTGTACGATGCTTTAACCAATTTCGGTGGTTTTGCTGCTTTCAGTGAGAATACAAGTACGCTGGTTGCCTATATGATAGGCGGACTTACATTCAGCGTGGTTCATATTGTTAACAACGGGATAGCGTTTATGCTACTCACCCCTTTGGTAAAAAGGGCGATTGACCGAGTCTATTTTCCAACAAAATCCAACCTAAAAAGGAACGAATATGTGGATTCAAAAAGCAATTGAAGAATTAAAGAAAATGGTCGAACTTGCTCACACGGGTGGGGGCAAGGATAAAATCAATAAACAACACTTGAAAGGGAAATTGACTGCTCGGGAGAGAATCGATAAACTTTTGGACCCGGGTACTTTCAACGAAATTGGTTCGTTTGTGAAATCCAAGAATCATGGATTTGGCAAGCAACCCAATGAATGTCTAGGCGACGGCGTTGTGACAGGTTATGGGAAAGTAAATGGGGTATTGGTCTATGTAATATCCCAAGATTTCACTGTAGCAGGAGGTTCTCTAGGAGAATCCCATGCATTAAAAATCTGTAACCTCATGGACAAAGCGATGGACAATAAAGCACCCGTTATATCGATCAATGATAGCGGTGGAGCTCGTATTGAAGAAGGAGTCCATTCTTTGAGCGGCTATAGCGAAATATTCCTGCGCAACACTCTTGCCTCGGGTGTTATTCCTCAAATATCGGTGATTATGGGAAGCTGCGCTGGGGGAGCTTGTTATTCTCCGGGTATTTGCGACTTTATTTTCATGACAGAAAAAACGAGCCAGATGTTTATTACCGGACCCCGCGTAGTTAAAACAGTAACGGGGATGAATTCATCTCTGGAAGATTTAGGCGGACCCAAAATTCATGCTCAAAAAAGTGGGGTTGTGCATTTTGTCTATTCCAATGACGAGACTTGTCTCGAAGGAGTAAAACAGCTTCTCAGTTATTTACCCAAGAATTATACTGAGAAACCACCGATGACAAAAGTGAAGCTACATACCGATTGCCCTGGACTTGATGAAGTCGTACCAGATAACCAAAAAAAGGTATACGATATTAAAAAAGTGATTGACAAAATTGCAGACAAAGACAGTTTTTTGGAAGTTCACCAAGCATATGCTTTGAATATGGTGGTTGGATTTGCACGTTTGAATGGAAGAGCCATTGGAATCGTTGCTAACCAGCCCTATCATTTAGGTGGTGCAATTGATATCAATGCATCTGACAAAGCTGCTCGATTTGTACGCTTCTGTGATTGTTTTAATGTCCCTCTTCTCACTCTGGTGGATGTGACTGGATTCTTACCCGGCATCGACCAAGAGCAGGATGGTATTATTCGTCATGGAGCCAAGCTTCTGTATGCTTTTTCAGAGGCAACCGTACCCAAGGTGAGTTTGATCCTTCGAAAAGCCTATGGCGGGGCATACATTGCAATGAATAGTAAAAAACTGGGTGCTGATATTGTTTTTGCCTGGCCCATTGCAGAAGTTGCTGTTATGGGAGCGGAAGGGGCTGTTGATATCATCTTCCGTAAAGAAATTGAAAGCAGTGAAGATCCAGTTGCAACAAGAAACCAATACATCGAGGATTATAAAAAGAAGTTTATGAATCCCTATGTAGCTTCTGCAAATGGATATGTTGATGAAGTAATTTTACCTGAAACGAC
>DAIMET010000065.1:1683-6078 GCA_036725105.1 Calditrichota bacterium | reverse complement strand
GTGTCTTTTCATCGTCACAATTCTTTGGGTTTTGTGGATGATTCTGTAACAGTCCGTTGCTATGAAAGCGCTTTTATTGAAACTTTACTTAAGCAATAACTCTTCCTCTTCTTCATTAGAAAGGGTGGAGGCATCCTTTTGTTGTTGGTGGAGAGTTATTTGGTTTTGTAGGGCTTCTAGTTCGTGATGGGCTGCACTGGTGAGAGGCTGGTAGAAAAGTGTCCAAAGGTGGTCAAGTCGTAGCTCTCCTTGCCATAAGGGAAAATCGCCAAATTGGAGGATACCGGGATAATAAGGGCTGTTTTTGATATAGAAGATTGGTTCATGAAGAGGGCATTCTCCTTTCCAAAAATTCGTAGCATTGTGAAGCGAATATGCATTGGGAAGCTCTTGTTGCTGCTTTGGAATCATTGCATTTTGCACCGATTTAGTGAACTGCTGGATTAACGTTTCAATTACTTCGTTGCGATATTTACCACGAAGAATAAACATTGCAAAGGGATCGGTATCAAATACAATGCCAATCATGTATAGAACTGCCAGGACATGTTTACAAAAAAGTTCACTATCTTGGCAATTGCAACCCAAGGAGATGTCAGTTATAAAGTCTGGAATTATTGAGAGTCCGTTACTATTGCAATGTTCATCAAGCTGGGAGGAAATGATTCCAGAAACACATTCAGCAATGCGAAGAAAATGTAGTGGAAATGTAGTGAAAAAAGTGTTCCATTCTTCTTCTGACCATTGCTTTACGCGGATATGAATGGTATATGGACTGGGTTCGCTGCCTTGTACTAACGCTTTGATTTCACCTGGGTAGATATGAAAATACAACACATGTCTTTCTCGAACATAGTTTTTTGCTCTGTTCTGTCGACTTGGAGAGGAAAACTCTTCAAATGATTGTGTCCACTGAGATGCCAACCAACTTTTGACAAATGGTCCTCTTTTATTATCTACAGCTATTCCGTGGCATTCGATTTTTGGAGTTGGGACATGGAAAAAATTGGAATAAGATCGGGAGGACCAGTATTTTTTACTCATCAAGGGCATCCTTCCGTAGAGAGAATAATGATTTTAGCTGTTGAAGGGACATTTCTGTTAATTGAGAAGAGGTGTCACCAATGATTTTGTCAGCCATTTCAAGTTTTGATTCCATGAGCTGATCAATTGATTCTTCCATGGTTCCTTTGCAAATCATCTTGTGCACATGGACGTTTTTTTGTTGTCCAATACGAAACACTCGATCAGTAGCTTGGTTTTCAACAGCGGGATTCCACCAGCGATCCACATGGAAAACATGGTTTGCAGCGGTTAGATTCAAACCAGTTCCCCCTGCTTTCAAAGATAGCACCATAATTCGCATGTCTGTTTCTTCTTGAAATTTCTGGATCAATTCGTCTCTTTTCTTACGAGTTAAACCTCCATGAAAAAAACAATGTTGCTGGGGGTATTCTGTTTCAAGAATACTTTGCAAAATCCATCCCATTTCTCGATATTGCGTGAATAAGAGAACTTTTTCATTTTCTTCCATGACTTCTTGAAGAAGTTCCCATAGACGTTTGATTTTACCTGATCTTTTAATGATATTAGTTTTACTGTCAGAAGATTTGGATGAAGAGCGAGGAGTGTTTTCTTTCAAGAAATGAGCGGGATGATTGCAGATTTGCTTTAGATGCAAAAGTAACGTGAGGATTCGTCCTTTACGTTCTATCCCCTCGGTGCTTTCAATATCCCGTAAAGAAGACTGCAAACAGGCTTCATACAAAGAAATTTGTTCTTTGGTAAGGAAGCAATATTCTTTTGTTTCAATTTTGTCAGGTAAATCGGGAATAATGGTAGCATCGGTTTTTAACCGCCGAAGAATAAAAGGCTGTGTCATTTTTTTAAGAGAAAGGGTTTTGTTTGGATCCTTGTCTCGGTGGATGGGATTAAAAAAAGTCATTTTAAATTGTGTTTCATTTCCTAACCATCCTGGTTGTAAAAAATCAAAAATTGACCATAAATCTCCCACATGATTTTCTACGGGTGTTCCCGTAAGGGCTATTCGATAAGAGCTTTGTAGTTTTTTTATGGCTTGTGTTTGCTTTGCTTGAGGATTCTTTATATTCTGTGCTTCATCTAATATGACTGCATTCCAATTGGTTTTAGTTAGAAAAGAAGTATCTCGCAATGCAAGACTGTAACTGGTTAAAACAATATCGTGTTTCCGAATTTCCTGTGCAAAGTCACTGCTTTTTAATCGATCAGAACCATGGTGAATAAATAGTGAAAGCGAAGGAATAAACCTTTCAGCTTCCTCTTTCCAATTGCTGAGAACAGAAGTGGGACAGATGACTAGGGATGGCGGGAGAGAAGGAGATTCTTCCTTTTCTTTTTGCAGTAGAGTTAGTATTTGGAGTGTTTTTCCTAGTCCCATATCATCTGCAAGGATTGGATTGAATGATACTTTTTTCATATTCCATAGCCATGCAATTCCCTTTTTTTGGTAATGCCGTATGACATTGTCTACACATTCTGGAAATACGAAATCATCTAAAGACACCGTTCCGGAAAGAATGGATTTAAAATGTGAAAATTGATCACTAAAATCAAGGGAAACCGGGATATATGACTGATTTCCTGCAAAGCTTTCGTATAGAAGAGATTGCAAAGAAGGTTTCTTTTTGTGCGTATGCATCAGCGTGTCTACAGATTCAAGAAAGGCACGGTGATACAACTTCCATTTTCCATTTTTTCTTAGTAGTGGAATTTTGTTATCAATCAGTTGTTTCCATTCTTCTTGCGAGAGAGAATCATCGCCAACAGAGATTTTCCAGTCAAAATTGACAAGATTTTGGATGGAAAAAAAGGAGCTAGCGTTTGAAAAAGAATGGATGCGAGCGGTTAATTGGATGGGAGGATTGTCGGTTACATCTACTGTAAATGGAAATCCAAATTGAATCCAGTGGTAGCTATTTCCCATTTCTGCCCATTCCCATAAGTTGTACATTTCTCGGATAGTACAATTCCATGTGAAGGGTTTGGCAGGACTTAAAGAAAGGACTTCATGGGGAACATAGCGATCAACACAACCCAGTAAAAAATAGAAATCAGTGAGAAATTCAGTAGGGGAAAGGTTATAGATTTGTGCTATATCTTCAGGATTCTGGAAAACAAAGGAAATGGGAATGCAAGACTTTGGTTGCAAAAGGGACTGAATGGTACACTCAACTTGCCAATTTTCGGGATGGTTATTACCGGGTTCATGAATTCGGATGAAAATGCGAAATGGCAGACCTTTTTGCAGGTGAAAGTGGTTTTGCCAACTCTGCAATTGTTCTGTGAAAAAAGGCATTGTATCTTTCGGAGCATTGATGGATGGTTGAACACTTTGAAGAGACTCAAACCATTTTTCTCCTGCGATTGAATCACATGCTTGTGGAGTTTTGTCATTCACTATATGTGGGATTTGCGGAAGAATTTCTTTCTGAGAACGCATCCAGCTGTTGGTGGTAGATTGAAGAGCAGCTTGTAATGCACCAAATGACGACTGGTTTTGTATGTCATGTAATGAAGCTCCAATACACCAGGTTGAATCAGGCATATCCTGCACAAAGGATTCAAGGAGAGGAAAATCTTTTTGTGTGTACATAAGCTTCCAATTGGATTGGATGTCATCGGAAGAATGCACAATAGTTGGGTAGAATGCATTATGAGATATGGTTTTGAGCACCCATAGATACATGTTTGCCCAAAATTGAAGGTCACTACCAGCTTGAATTTCTTCTCCTAAATTACTAGACACAGCCACTTGGCGAAACAATTCCTGATATTCATCAAAATGGAATGCATAGCTGCTGATAGGAAAGGATTGAAATGAATCGAGGGGAACTTCTTCTTGAACGGAAAAGGAGTATATTGGTTGACCTTCTTGATTACATGGAAACAGACCTACCATGGAGCAAAGCTGGTTTTGGTGAATGGGTTTGCCGAGAATTCCTTCAAGCCAGAGAAGCAAATCTTCATCGCTGAAAAATGAGGAGTGCTGAGGAGTTATTTCTTCAGCCCACCCATAAAAATGATCTTTAAACCAACTTACATGCAACACAATCATGTATGCATTATACCTTTCTTCTTGTAAAAACACAGAAAGGTTTGATTCATTCTGCGAGAGAAACATAGCTAAATGTGTCAAAAAATAACTCGGTCATGTATAATCAAATTGGAGCTTAAAGAGCAATATTTTCTTTTTAGACAAGGAGCTTGGTGATATGAAAAAAGATCTATTTATTGAATATTACAAAAAACGCCAATTCGATATTGAGAAAACAAATCAAGCAATTGCAGAAGTGGAGAAACTAGAAACATATTTGCATTCGTTAGGCTCTACACTTGAAACAGCAACTCCAGCGG
>DAIMET010000065.1:0-1583 GCA_036725105.1 Calditrichota bacterium | reverse complement strand
AGCGAAAAGGAATATTACGAAAAAGCACCTTCTCTTGATGCCTATCTTTTGGATAGACATCACCGCATGGTTGCCGTATTGCAAGAACATTGTGATGAAAACAAAGTGTGGTTTGAACAGATTATAACGCAAGATGTTGTAAATTTTGTGGAAGCGAACCCAGAAATGCTTTCTGCAGTTCGACAGGGAGATTATTTATACATCACAAAAATTCCCTATGATACCGTTCATTTGCTGAAAACAAATGATGAGAATCAGAAGAAATACTTTTTATGCCACTGCCCGTTTGTCAGAGAATCTTTGTTAACAAATAGAGTGCATATTAGTCCTAATTGGTGCTATTGTAGTGGGGGATTTGCGAAAGTTATGTTTGAAGTATTATTTGATACTGAACTAGATATTGAAGTTTTGGAAACTCCTTTAAAAGGAGATAGTAGATGCCGATTCAGAATTCCTATTCCACCCACAGTGAAGAAGTAACAACGCAATCCACGGTGTTTAAATTCTAAAAATGGCACTGTGAATTTATTCATGTATGTCTAAAGAAAGAACCCCGAGAAACTCTCATTCTCGGGATTCTTTGTGTTTTTTAGGAAATATTAACTCATCAATGTTACAACGGTTTTACAGGAATGACAATATCAACGTCCATCTTACCATCAGGACTGTCTTTAGGGCTTCCATAATATTGTTCATAACAAGGCTTGTCATCTGGGGCATATCCACTGGAGGGAAGCCACTGACCGCACATCCAATCCCATGCTTCTTGATACCCAGTACTACCTAAGCGAAACCGAGAAAATGCGTATGTGCCAGCAGGTATGGTCATTTTTCCAATTTCTCCATCGACTTGAGTATCGGATGGAACCGTTATACAAACGCTGATACGAAGCTTGCTTTCTTCTGTTATTTCGGGGTTATCGTGGTACACAATGATAAACTCCGTTTCAGGAAAGCGAAGCAGATTTCTTGGTCCTGCCCATGTACAAAGCTGATTGGAGAGAGATTCAAATAAATCCGGGTTGTCCTTGTAAGGGCCGATATAACGCACATAAGCAACTGTCTTTTCGGGACATTCTTTTACTACTACATCATGATCTTTCATGTCTATACTCCTTTGAGATTGAATGGTTGTAGCATACATTCTATTGCTGTGATATGCATTTCCATTCTTGCTATGTACTTGATTGAAATTGCGATGTAGTGTTTCACAATTGCTTTTTTTCAATTGGTCTTCTTTCCACTGCGAGGGTGAAACACCGAAGACATCAGAAAAACTACGTGTAAAACCAGAGGGTGTAGAAAAGCCTGAAAGGAAGGCAATTTCTGTAATAGATAGATTTGCTTGACCCAGCAGCAGGGTACAGGCTTTTTCTAATCGTAATCGACGTATGTATTGATAGAGGGTTTCACCGATGAAAACAAAGAACAATCTGTGAAAATGATATTTTGAAAAGGATGCTACCTGTGCCAATTGATCGAGAGTAATATCTTCTTCTAAATGCTGATCAATATAGTCTAAAACCAGATTAATACGATGCACATATTCTCTTCTTGATGCTTCTGATAATTTTTTCATATTC
>DAIMET010000064.1:0-6281 GCA_036725105.1 Calditrichota bacterium | reverse complement strand
TTATGATAGTTGCTTTTGATTATGGAACAAAGAATATTGGGGTTGCTATAACCGATGAAAATGAGATTTTTTCTTTTGCAAAGTGTTCAATTTCTACGGATGAATACTCTCGGCAACCTATGATTCTATTGGCCAGAGTTCCCCAGATTCAAGAAGCCTCTCTTTTGATAGTGGGACATCCAAAGAATTTAAAAAATCAAAATACAGTATCAACACAGAATGCCGAGAAGTTCTCGCAAGAATTGCAACAACTGTTTCCATCTAAAAAAGTTCTTTTGTTTGATGAGCGTTTCACCTCTCAAATTGCCAAACAAGTAACACACACATCCAAGCATAAAACCAAAAAAAGAACGCTAGAAGAAAGATCTCAAAAAGATATGATAGAGGCTCAAATATTACTACAAGATTATTTACAGAGAAGGGAAAATGAAGTATAGACGCACAATTGATATTCATTCAAAGAAAAGCCGTATGAAACGGAACACACTGCTCTTAATCACCATTTTGGGTATAGTATTTTTCGCCGGTTGGATGGGATTTTCATGGTTCCAAGATGGTATTCAAGTTTCCTATCATGGCCCTGTTTCTTTTGTGATTGAAGATGGGGAATCCATCGATTCAATTTCTACTAAGCTTCATGAACTTGGATTAGTCGGGAATCCAGAAGTATTTCAGCTGTATCTTCGTTTTCAAAAAGTAGATGCAACAATAAAAAGCGGAGAATACGAAATGGAAGATGGAATACAGAATGTTCAAGAGTTGGTTGGGTGGCTCATTCAAGGTCAAGAAAAGGTGTACACCTATACTGTTCCAGAGGGCTGGACAATCAATCAAATCGCCATGATGCTGTATCAGGAAAAAATGATTGAAGATCCACTGGAGTTTATTGAACTAGCCAAAATGAATGGAGGATGGTTTCCATTTCGCTTCCAAGAAGAAGTTCTGGATACCGATTCATTAGAAGGATATTTGTATCCTGAAACCTACTATATCTCTCAGCCCACTGCAAAAAAGATCATTGAACAAATGTTGCAACAGTATGATAGTTTGATTGAAGATAACTATATCGCTCGTGCAAAAGAATTAGGATGGACGTGGAACCAAGTGATGACGCTTGCATCTATAATAGAAAAAGAATCAGTTGGATCCGAAGAAATGGAGCTTGTTTCCTCTGTTTTTCACAATAGACTACAAGATCAATGGCCTCTTCAGTCCTGCGCAGCTTTGGAATATGCTGTTCCAAGAGAAGGTTACGTTTTTTCTGAACAAGAACTCAAAACAGATACACCCTACAACACATATCTTTACCCTGGTCTACCGCCAACTCCAGTTTGTAATCCTAGTTTAAATGCCATTCGTGCAGCCCTTTGGCCAGCAGAAAGCGATTATTATTTCTTTGTTTCAAAGGGTGATGGAACACATGCATTTAGCAGATCGTTGGAGGAGCATAACCGCAATGTTCGCACATACATTCCATGATTGGGGCGAAATAGAGTATATCGTTCGACTACCTAAAGAAGATATCTGGTTTGTACAGAATGTTTTACATACCAGCGAAGGAACTGCTCTAGTTACCCTAGCTTCCATGAGGGATTCTTTTGGAGAGTTCATTGTCATCACGAATACAGATCAAGAACTGACTTTTTTGCGTATTTTGGAGGAAATCCAGAAAAAAATTCCTTCTATCCAATATGCAGTAAGGAATGTTTAGGGTATGTATTCTATTCCACCTAAACCAGATAAGATTGCTACATCCCTGGATACTATTCCAATTGCATTGTTGCAAAGCTGGAATATTGAAGGAGTGATTTTGGATGTGGATAACACAATTTTACCTCGTACATCCAATATGATCTCACCCCCAATAGAAAAATGGATTCTAACCTTGAAGGAATATTTCAAGGTTATCATTGTGTCCAACAATTCAACAAAGAAAATCAATCGAGCTTCTCAACCCTTACAACTCGCCTATGTTTCCTGGGCATTAAAACCGATGCGATATTTTTTCTTGAAAGCCGCAAGAAAAATCAATGTAGAGCCTTCCAGGATTTGTGTAATCGGGGATCAATTGTTTACAGATATTAAAGGGGCTAAAGCTTGCAAAATGAGGGCAATATGGGTCCCACCTCTGGATCCGGAAAATGATATGATTTGGACAAAAAAAAGAAGAAAGAAGGAACAATTTTGGATACAAAAATGGAGTTGCGATTTCTCGCTAAAGATTTAATACCTTTACATTATCGTAAGAAATATCAGATTCATGCTATTGATTGGGATGGTACCTCTCTTCATTTTGACTCGGATATTCCTGTACCTTCTGAGATTCACGATACTATTTTGCACGAACTTGGACTTGAAATCCCCGAGTCAAAAGATGAAAATGCCTCATTAAAAGGAGATGAAGCACTGGAGTGCTTCTTTTCCAGTGCATTCCAAAGACGTACAACCGATATCCATTTTGAAGCACAAGAGAAAAAAGTTTGTATTCGATATAGAATTGACGGGCACTTACAGACTGTAGATTTCATCGATCATGAAGAATATCTTAAAATGATCCGCGTGATAAAATTGAAGGCTGGATTAGATATTACAGAAAACCGGCTTCCCCAAGAGGGAGGTTTTCGTCATGAAACAGGTCAATATGATATCCGTGTATCCATTGTACCTTCTTTATACGGAGAAAAAACAGTTCTTCGTATATTGCCAATACAAAAAGCATACAATACCTTACAAACGCTAGGGATGACAGAAGACCAGATTCGTATTGTCCAAAAGGCTGTCCAAAAAAGAAGTGGATCGATTATTGTAAATGGACCAACAGGTTCCGGTAAATCAACAACCCTTCATGCAGTTTTACAAGAAATTGATTGCAATGCCAAATCTGTTTTATCGATAGAAGATCCCATTGAGATTGTTGATCAAAAGATATGTCAGTTCCAAGTAAATGAAGCATTGGGTTTAACATATGCAGAATACTTGAAGCGAGTACTGCGGCAAGATCCAGATGTTATTCTTTTGGGAGAGATTCGAGACAAAGAGACAGCCCGATTGGCATGTGAAGCATCATTAACGGGGCACTACGTGTTGTCGACCATTCATACAAAAACAACAGCAGATGTTGTTTTACGACTTCTTGAAATGAAACTTGAACCATTTCTAATTGCAGACGCATTGCAGCTAATTATCCATCAGCGTTTGGTGCGTAAAACCTGTCCATATTGTTCATTTGAAGAACAAATTCCAGCACCGCTCCAAGATTTGCTCCAAGTTGAAACCCAAAAAACAGGACAGGGCTGTTACTACTGCAACAATACAGGCTATTTGGGTAGAATTGGATTGTTTGAAATCAATCAAATCAGTGAAAGAGCACGAGATTTTGTTTTTTCTTTTTTATCTCATGCAGATTTGGATCAATGCATGGAACTTCTTAACGAGGGTATTCGGTTTTCTATGAAAGATCATGCATCTATTCTTGTTAGGAATGGCTTAACAACCTATCAGGAAGTACTCCCATGTTTGTGAAAAATAAAGCATCAAAGCGACTGATTCTATCGTCCCAGGAAAAGCTTCAAACACTTTTTCAAATCAGTTTAATGTTGTGCCAGAAAGTATCCATTGTTCAATCGCTAGAGATTGTGCTTCAAACCCAAAAATCCAAAAAGATCCAAAGAGGCTGTCTATATATCTTGGATCAATTGTCACATGGTGGATCAGTAGCTGAATCTGTAAACTCTATCTTTAAAATCCCTACTTATTTTTATGCAATTCTTCAAAGTGGAGAAAAAACAGGCCATCTAGGGTCATACTTAATGGAAGCATACTCGTATGCAAAGAAACAGTCCGATATGAAAAAAGAGCAACGATCGCAAGCTTTTTATCCAATTTTTGTCTTTGTTTCTACCTTTTTACTATCCTGCGGCATTGTTGCATTTGCTATTCCAAATATGATATCAATGGCTCAATCCCTACAGTTGAAACTACCATCCTCAATTCTATCAATTTCTTCTTTTTCAAACTGGCTGGGGGATAACTGGTCATTTCTAGTTTTGGGTTTCTTCATATTGATGCTGATTCTTTTGTATTTGTACAAGAATAACCGATATTGGGTGGATTGGGTTTTACTGAAAATTCCTGTTTATAAATCACAAATTCGGAAAAAAGAACTTCTTTCACTGTTTTCTCTTCTCTCTATGTTACTGAAAGATCAAATACCTTTGGAAAAGGCGTTGGAATTATCATTGGAAACTATTCAGAAAGAACCCCTCCGAGATGAATTATCATTGATTTTTCAACAAATCCATACCGGGGAGTTAGATTTTATGCAATTTGCACCATATTTTGGAAAACAAGTCTCTTTCCTGGCCTTCCTCAAATCTAGTGTAAACAAAGAGCAATTGATCGAAAATACAGATTTTTTAGTTTCTGTGATGTCTAAAGAAATTGAAGATCAGAAAAAAAGAGTAACAAAACTTATTGAACCAGTTTCTCTAGGTTTAATTGGTATAATGGTACTTTTTGTCATAACAAAAGTATACCTGCCCATATTTGAAATGTTTGGATCTATGGAATGGATGAGTGGATTCTAGTAGAATTCATGATAGACTGATATACAAAGAATTTCAATCGAACTCATGGAGGATGCCGTGAAACAAGATGAAAAGCCTTACGGAAATTTAGAATTTGATGATGCTGAACTCTCAGAGTCAGGAACGTGGACACCTAGACCAAAATCCAAAACAAAAAGCAATATACCAAAAATCATCTCTATTGTGGTTGTGTGTATTGTTGTTGTCGGATTGATATCTTATTATTTCCTACCCGGCGCGCCTTTTTTTGGCTCACATTCGTTGAATCAAGAGGCTACACCAATCGATAATAGTATTGGTGAAGAATCTCCAATTGTTGTTGGTGAGTATGATGATCCGAAAGAAATTACAGTACTCAAAGAAGAAGCTATGACACTTTTTGGAGAACAAATTCAAGCATACTTCTATCAAGATCCTGAGGTTGAAACCAAAATTAATGATTTTGAAAGCAAGATGAATGAGATTGTTCAGGCGACACATGAATATTATGTTATACAAGGTAATGGTGGTTGGGAAAAGGCAGAGTTTAGTTTTATTGATTTTTTACAAAAACTTGACTACGAAGGAGTTCGACTCAAACAGTCTTCTGTACCGTATTATTTAGATCGACTAAAAGCCCTTGAGGTAAACAATGAAGAATAAATTATCTCAATACCTTGAACTGGCAGGCTCTTTGAACGTCCAATATGCTGATATTCGATACGAAGAGATCCAATCACAAGAAATACGTGTTCGAAATGAGTCTGTAGATGCAAATCGAACCTCCACTCATATTGGATATGGTGTTCGAGTTTTGAAACAAGGAGCATGGGGTTTTTCTTCTAGTGATACTCTGCATCCAAAAAGTATAGAAGAAACCGTAAAACAAGCTGTTCAAATGGCTGAAATCTCTGCAAAGGTCTCTTCTCAAAATATCCAGCTTGCTGCAGTTCCTGTTGTTGAAGATTTCGTGCCATCAGTTGCCAAAATAGATCCTTTTCATGTTTCTTTAGATGAGAAGATTGACCTATTAAAGCATTCTTCTTCTTTAATGAAGATCCCTTCAGTATTTTTACGCGAAGCATCCATGTCATTTCGAAAGATTCATAAATTTTTTCTTTCCACAGAAGGATCTTTTATAGAGCAGATTCGACATGAAACCGGATGTGGAATTACCGCATATGCCAAAGGGGATCAGGGAGATATGCAGAATAGAAGCTACCCCAATGCGTTTGGGGGAGACTACTCTACTTACGGATTCGAGTTTGTTCAACAAACTGATTTACCCGGGCACGCTTTGCAATGTGCACAAGAAGCTGTTGCATTGTCCAATGCACCTCTTTGTCCTTCGGGTACAAAAGATATCATCATTATGGGGAATCAGATGGCTCTTCAGATTCATGAGTCAATAGGACACCCTTCTGAACTTGATAGAGTGTTAGGAAGCGAAGCTGCTTACGCGGGTACTTCTTATATGACCCTGGATAAAAAGAACATCTCCCAAATTGCCTCTACAATCGTTGATATTACTGCTGATGCTACTGTACCGGGATCATTTGGTTATTTTGGATATGACGACGAAGGAGTGAAAGCACAAAAAGTTTATTTACTAAAAAGTGGTGTATTGGTTGGTTACCTTAATTCTCGAGAGACTGCTTTTATAACTGGAGATACACCGATGGGTGCTATGAGGGCAGATGGATACTGGAATTATCC
>DAIMET010000063.1:0-6502 GCA_036725105.1 Calditrichota bacterium | reverse complement strand
CGAAACCAGTGATTCAACAGGAGTAATCCCACTGCAACAATAACAGCTGTAAAAACAGATTGCAAGATAGAAAGAACTGCGCCGGATTTTCCGATTAATTTTAGATTTTTAAGCGAGAAGGTTTCTCCAATTGAAAAAGCAATAAAGGAAAGTCCTATTTGAGCAATAACGGAATCATACGACATTAGGGTTGGGTTGATTACATTGAACAGAGAAGGACTAATGAGCATACCAATGACAATGTAAATCAAGACTGCGGGATAGTTAAATTTTTTCAGAAGCAAAGATCCAGCTAATGCAATACTCCCAATGATGCCTATGTTTAAAAGAAGATTGGACGTTATGAATTCCATTTTAGAACTTTCAATGCTCTACTGTTGCCTCTCCAGTTTGGAATAGCGCATATTTTGCAAGTAAAGGTCCTATAATCTGACTGTACACTACGTTTGCTACAACGATTGTAGTAATAAAACCAAATTCAGGGAAAGTATTTTTAACCGATAAAGCAAATCCTATGGCTACTCCAGCTTGTGGTAGCATTGCATACCCAAGGTATTTACTAATTTTTGGAGGTAATTGGGCAATTTTACCAGCAAACTGGGTTCCCCATATTTTTCCAATAGAGCGCAATACAATAGTAGCTAAACCAATCCAACCAACGGTGGAAAGAATTGTGATGTCAAGATTTGCTCCTGAAACAATAAAAAACATCAGCATAATGGGGGGGGAGAAGTTTTCGACAACAGAAAACACTTCGGTGGATTTGTTTGAAAAATTAGAAAAAGCTCCTCCAAGCGCCATACAACATAGTAGATAGGAAAGGTGGAAAGAGGCGCAGAGACCTGTAGTAAAAAGAATCATCCCCAATGTAAAAATAAGATAGGTTGAGCTACCATTGATTCTCTGACAAGCGTATGCCAGAATAAGACCTAAAACAACACCCAATCCCAAAGAAAGAATGATATCAATTATTGGAACAAAGATTGAAAAACCAACATTTACCATGCTTTTCCCAAGCATCAATTTACTTACTACAATCATGATGTCAAACAACAGAATACCAACCGCATCATCAATCGAAACAGCAGCTAACAAGAAATTAGTAAAGGGGCCTTTGGCTTTGTATTCGCGAATAACCATAAAAGTGCTTGCAGGGGCGGTTGCTGCTGCAATAGTACCCAATAGAAGAATAGCAGGGATGGATAGTTGAAGCCATTTATTAAAAAGAAGCAGCCCTCCAGATACTATCGCAGTCGTAAAAACTGCTTGTAGAATGGATAGTATTGCACCAGGTTTTCCAACGAACCGTAAATTTTTCACCAAAAAAGTTTCCCCAATGGAGAATGCTATGATAGAAAGAGTGACCTGTGTAATTAATGAGTCATAAGAAAGAAGTGTTGGATTGATGAGGTTTAAAACAGATGGACTAATAAGCATTCCAATGACAATATAGACCAACACTGCGGGGAAGCTAAATTTTTTCAATAATACTGATCCAATTAAAGAGATGATGGCAATTAAGCCAATGTTTAAAAGAATATTGGAGGTAATCAATTCCATAAAAGTACCCTTATTGTTTTGATTTGATAGATGAGAAATACGTTATGAAGAGATTCTTTAAAAGGCTCTAATGACATGAGGAGGAATCTTCTTCTTTTTTCAATGGATTGGCTAGTCCATGGATTTGTAAAACAGGAAGGACAAACATGATGCCAGATCCTTCCTGGCTTAAATCAAGTTCATTCTGAATCTCTTTAATGGCTCGATTCAGAGTTTCTTCTGTTCGAATAACAGACATGATCATATGATTTTCTTGTGTGTGGTCTGCACCAGAGATAAATCGTCTGAGAGGGTAGAACATAGGCATGTCATCACTTAGAATTTGTCCCATTCCATGGGAATTGATGATGGTAGCACCACGTACATCAATCTCTAAGAATTTTGAAAGAACCGAATTAACGCTGCCACGGTTGTTCAGAACAATCACTAAAAGAAACATATTATCCTCTTTTCTATATTGAAGTATACGAGACTAGTATGTTTTTGAAATTAGGGTTCCATTCTACACTAGTGCGGAATACTTCAGAAATAAAACGAAGGGGTACCAACGTACGCGAATTCACAATCATTGGAGGTGCATCTAGTATCACAGTGGTTGAAATACCATCTTGTTCTATGATAGCTTCTTTTTTCCCAACATACAGGATCACTTTGCTTTGTCCTTGATAAAGAGTAATTCTTCGGAGGTTAGGATCCCATTCTATGCGAACCTGTAGTGAATCTGCAAGGAATCGTAATGGGACCATTGTCCTGCTGTTATACAGAATGGGAGGGCTTTCCAGAGTAACTGATTCGTCATTGATAAATGCCCAGTAATCACCAATCCATAGATTGATCTCTGTAACATTGGTGAATGTAATGAAGCTTCGCACTTGAGCAAAAATGTTTTCTTTTTGCACCAACCAATCAATAGTATTGTAACGACGATTTGATGAGAAGTGACTAATAAAGCTTTCTTTGCCAGTTTTGTCTAACAAGATTTCATGATGATCTTCAATAAACCAAATCTTATTACCATTTGTTTTGCCCTGACTGAAGTAAGATTTTTTCGTTCCGACTTCAAATAAAGGTACATCGGGTTGGATATACAATCCTAAATCAGATATTGTGATTCTACTGTCATGAGTTTCTAAAGACAGTGAATTCTGCTTCAGATCCATCACAATTGCTTTGTTGAGCTGAATTGTGGAGAAACCATTTTTCAATGTTTTAAAAGTGACAGAAGCTAAATTCCCTGATCCACTCATCCCCTGACGTTTACGCTCTCTTGAGACCGTGAGAGAAAAGATGTTTTTTTGTCGGGAAGTCCTGATTTTGGGAACAACTCCATCCTGTGAGAAAAAAGAACCATACTGAACTTGATTAGACTGGAGTTCAATAAAAGAGGGATCAAATTGTATCTCAAGAAAAGCAGAATCTGTATTCACCAAATCTTTACCCACAACATCAACTGTAAAGTAAGCATTCTTTTGTAAGTGCCACTGGGGAAAGTTTAAAAATGCCTTTTGTTTGGATCCGTAGGGTAAAAACGTAAACCTTGGGCACAAGAACACTGACTTATATGGACTCATCAAATGGAGTGACAACGTGTATGTACTGGGGTATATTGTTGACTTTGGGGATATTTTTACGATAAATTCACCAGGTGTGGGAGTTGTTTCAGGATACACAGTTACTTGAAACATGTCGGGATTGTAGTTAATGGGATAAAGAGATACAGAGTCTGCAAAACCAGTGCTTTGAACAGAAACTGTATAGTAAATACTCTCTCCAAGAATGGCTACTTTATCGTGATCATCTAAGGAAGCTGAAAAACTTCTGCCAAAAGAAGCATTGATGCGAGATGCAGGGTCTCCGTACAAGTTAAATGAATAAAAATTGGCATAATCAAAGCTGCCAAGTGCAGAGTATTTTTGCATGCATTCTTCTATTGCGTTATAAAGTGCATCACCAAAGCTCTGATTTCGAAGCGTAATATTCCGAACAACAAGGTATAGTAATGTTTGATTTCCACCATCTTGCAGTGAATTCCAATCTATTGAATACCAATTGACGGATGTACCTCCAATAAAACAACTAAATCCATTTAAAAGAGCCATTTTTCCCAAGTTTGAATCATGGTTTGGATATAGATTGGAACAACAACCTGAAATGAACAAACCATGATCTTTCGCCATGTTGTTAAAAGAACGGTTATCCAATACGGTCTCTTCTGTTAGCTCTTTACGCTCAACTTTCTTGTTACTATTTTTATCTGTATTCCAAATCTTGGTTAACAATCCTGTATGAGTACCGTGACCCTCCCATAAAACAAGATCATAGGCTTCTTTTCCTAGTAAAAACTCAAAGTTCTTTTTTTTCAATGCGTATTCTGCTGGATAGACAGAAGGTTCTATCCCACTTTTTTCACCCATTTTGACTGTGTTATAATGAAGAGGTTTTAACAGATCTTGAACGATAGATTCCGTCAGAGATGCGCCGTCAGTTTTTGACGCAATAAAGTCCATTTGCTCAGTTTCTTCATTGGCGTAGTTCAGGATGGTTGAGGCTAGCAGAGCTTTTTTTTGAGGTGGTCGATTTTCTATACGGATTATTCGATTGATGATAGTAGATACTTCTTGAGGAGTATTGAACGGTATTCTACCAATTCGAACTGCAGCATGGAACGATATATCTTTATCTCCGATGAATTCACCCGAGAAACCATTCTGGTTTTTATCTAAGTCTCCATCCAATGAACAAAAGAAAAAATCACTCTGAATTTGATTGTGTTTATAAATTCCGGAATCCCTAGGATAAAAAGGATAAAATGTTTCATATGGGATAGTTGTATGATCCCCAACTAATACAACATACCGAAGATTCCACGATTCAAACTTACTAATAAGAAAACTTCGAATCTGTTCTTGCTTGGTCGTTCCTCCGTATTGGTTGAATATCTCCCCGGTTTCATATACTGCAGTTTGGAAACCTTGTTTCTGCCGATGCTTAATGAGAGGATTCAGTACGGTTGTCAATCCAGGGGTGGAAATGATCAAGTAATCTACTTGTTCTTTTATTGCGCCCTTTACTTCTATTGAATGAAAGCAAAAGCTAAGTACACAAAAAAAAACGACTAGTAATCGCAGAATCTTATGATTCATTAAAGATCATACCCATGGACTATCTGGATTCAACAAAAACTTCGAGAACACGTTTGTATTTCTCTCCGTATAATCGAAATCCAGTGTTTACAAAAATATTGTCAAATTGAACATAGGAAAATTTGGCTTTTGGGACGGTTTTAGATACCCACTCAGAAGCCTTTACGGGATCGCTTTCCATGCGAAATAGTGTTGATGCAAAACTGAGATAATTTGAAGAAAGCTTTTTAAAATCATTCTCTTCTGGAGCGATTTGAGCTTTAGATGCGTCTGTTTGGAAAACGATTCGATAGATTTCTTGAGGATTTTTTAAGTAGAGTCTGCAGCTAAGTTCTGATTGGGTAGCGTCATCAAACATTTGACCATCTATCACCCAATTTCCTGTGGAAACCATTTTGGGTTCTCCAAAGGTTAAATAATAGGACTCACGAAGTTGGTTTTGAAATGCTTGTACTTGGATTCCTGGTAGAGTCCCTGAATGAGTTATCTTCATCTGATCAATCATTTTTTTTGCATTTGGAGTGAGGATTGTCATGTTTTCAAAATCTCTCATTGCTTTTTCAAACTCATTATTCAGAAAAAAGTATTCTCCTCGCTCGAAATAAGCATCGTTTAAAATCTTTTCAATTTCAGGTGTTGATTTTATTTTCTTGGCTTCTAAGAGAAGCTGGATTCCGTCTGTTAAGTGGTTTTCTTCAATACGATGCACACCATCATCAAACAGTTTTTGAAATTCTGTAGGAGATGGATCTTGCGCGATAACAGGTGGCGTGGAATCTTTTTTCATGAAGAAAAACCGAGTGACAAAAATTCCTGCAATAATAAGAAACAGGATAAGAAGAAGAATGAACAGCGTATTTTTTTGTGAGGATTTACCTCGCTGAAGTTGTTTTGGGCATGCATATACATTAGCTGATATGGAAGGTATGGAGTGTAACCATCGATGAAGAGGAGCAACGGTTTGTGAATGAACTGGTAGTGATAGCAACTCTTTGTGGACTCCATCAATGTGCAGAATAATGATACGATGCCGATCTCGAAGAATTTCTGAAAAATATACGGATTGAATATCCTGAAGAGGGATAGTGATCTCTTTTTTTCCAATCCAAACAATAAGAGTATCTGACGGCACATACTGCATTCTACATTTCTTATCGTGTGACCGAAAGCTAAACGTTTTCATCGCTATTCTCTTTCATGGTATTGAAACATCTTCATTATACTTTAACATAGAGGTGTATAAAATAAAAGTCTATCTATGTTAGCGAGGTTACTATGAAAGGTGTTGTCTTAGCCGGTGGTGTTGGATCGAGGCTTGACCCTTTAACGAAAGCTACTAACAAAACTTTGTTGCCTATTGGTCGGTATCCCATGATCTATTATCCTCTATCCAATATGAAACAGTGTGGTATCCAAGAAATCATGATTGTAACAAATCGACAAGATATCGGTGATTTTGCAGCAGTGTTTGGATCTGGTTCCAATATGGGGCTTCATATCATTTATGCAGTGCAAGAAAAACCTTTGGGAATTGTGGATGCTTTAAAAGAAGCAAAAGAATTCACGAAGGGAGATTCTATGATGCTGTTTCTTGGTGATTGTATTTTTGAGAAACCTATTCGATATTTTTATGAAGGTTTTGTCAATCAGCAGCAACAAAAAGGAGCACGAGTTTTACTCTATGAAGTACCAGATCCGCAAAGATTTGGCGTGGCTACTGTGGAGGGAAACTATATTATGGACATTGAAGAAAAACCTCAGAAGCCAAAAAGCAATTTAGCAGTTGTAGGTGCATATCT
>DAIMET010000062.1:0-6502 GCA_036725105.1 Calditrichota bacterium | reverse complement strand
CGGAAACCGAGACTGTCACGGAAACCGAGACACCGGAAACCGAGACTGTCACGGATATTGAGACACCGGAAACCGAGACACCGGATATCGAGACACCGGAAACCGAGACTGTCACGGAAACCGACGTCACGGAAACCGAGACTGTCACGGATATCGAGACAATTAAGGAACAATTAGTAAAAATGCCTGAATTAACGGCACGATTATTAAAGGATTTATTGGATAATTACATCCTTGAAGACTTATCAAAAAACGCAGCAGAAGCGTACACGTTATTAAAATTATTAAAACATACTTTAAGAGGGGAGGCAGTCTCTTACCGCTCTTTTGGCGGAAGACGGGATACAGTCAGAGAACGAGTGCTGCGTTTGAATAAGTGGGGATATGTAAATTTTAATTCTGAAAAAAAAGCATTAAATGACCTTGATTTCAAACCGTTATTCGAAAAATTTTTGATAGATATCGGGTATCAAGATCTTTTATCCGAAGACATAGAAAAGATATTATTTGCAAAAAATCCCATTGTTGTCACGAAAACCGGGACAGAATTTATCGGTATGTTAGTAGGTAATGTATTTAATATTAATACAATACATAAGAACGAATCCGAAGAAGAGAATGATTTTCCTCCTATCGAAATTAATTCTATTACAAAAAAAAGTTTAGAAGAAATTTTATTTTGGAGTTATTGGTGCGGATTAAACTATCGAGAGTTAAATCGAGGGAATGTAAAAAAAATTATCAGTATCATTGAAAAAAAGAATAAAAATTATATGTTGTACAGTTTTGGATATTTGACTCAAATATCCAATTATAAAGATATTAAAAGCCAATGGGGGTTTTGTATAAAAGGTGGTCTAAACGCAGAAAGTTACGGAGTAGACAAATTACAACCTGAAAAATATAATGAGCTAAAACAAACGGTTGAATTTTTATATAAACATATTAAAAGTAGTCGAACGGACTTTAGAAATGCTACACTAAAAAATGGTGCATATGAAATAATTGAAAATGTCAATACTAAGACAAAAATACATATACAACCACAATTGGAAAAAATCATTGAAGTGGATGAGTTATACAAAATGATTCAACATGCTAAAGAAATTACAGTAAAAGTCATTGTCAAATTCAAGGTAGAAACAAAGTTGAATGACTTTCAAAAGCGTTATCCAAACTTGGGAAATTGGGGATAATAACTTACTTATTTCTGCTTTTTATACTGTTTTTTCATTTTCTAACAAATAAGTATATTAACTCTTATATTAGTGACTGACAGTTCTAAGATTGAACTCGAAAAAGTTTCTGGATTCCAACCCCTATATACTCCCAAGAAAAGGTATTCTCTTATATATCCCCTATATAATATCTATCCATTTTAGAAACTCAGTAACTTCTTCTCTTTTCCGTTCCAACAAAGAAAAACCCCGGTTACTTATACGGTAACCGGGGTAACATCGACAGGTTCAAAGGTTGATCTCTGTCTTTTTCTTGTATAGAGGCTTCTTTCTACTCTCCAGATTATTCTCATCAACTTGGTACCTGTCCAGAATAATTTCCCACGGTAGAGTGGTACATTTTTGCGTTTTCTTCCCAATCTTTGAGGGATGACTCTTCTGAGCCCCTTCAAATCGCCCTAACGGCTCTGCTATGTTGTTGTATTCGTACTCTCTCAGATCATTCAGCAGTTTTCTGGTTACGACAGGGGGATGTATGGCCAGATAGAACTTCCCGTCAACTTTGATCTTTGCCAGTCCAACATCGTTGAGAGAATACTTACTGACCGTATAGTTCATGAGCGCATCAAACACGGTTGTTTTGGTTGTTGAATCTGTATGTACCCAGATATCAGATGCCATGATATCGTCCAGTATTTTCTCTTCTTCTCGTTCAGGTGAAACGTAGGCGAATACAGGCGGTTCTTTCACAACTTCTTTGCCGGTTCGTTCTTCTTCAACCAGTTCCAGTACGGCTATGGAGTACTTCAGAGTGTCTTTCATCCTTGCATCCAATTCCGGGTATCTGTTTTTGATCGTCTGACTTCTTGCTTCTATTTTATTCCAGTATTTTAGTACAGCTGCTATACTTTCAGTTCCTATTCGTTTGAGTTCTTTCTGGCTTGGCAGACTGAATTCTTCTGTTTTGATTACTCTGTCCAGCTCAAAGATGAAGGATCTGTTCTTTTGAGCTTCATCTTGTAAAGAAACATATATGGAGGCAAACCAGAAAATATGTTTTAATCTATATCGCAGTGAATTGATACCTGGGGTTCCGCTGGTCTTATGTCCTCCTCTGTTGGCTATTTTGGCCAATTCCAGTATTTCCGGTATATGTTTGTTCTTTTCAAACTCATCCAGTAGCGGAATCCTTCCTGTATTCCCTATTTCCTGTGCTATGGCATGGGCTGTACTTTTACCCAAGTGGTTCAGAAGTCCGGGATAGAGATTGGAAAAAAAGTCCTGCAGAAAAGTTGATTTCCCGGTACCACTGGCGCCAGATAAGTAAACAAATGGATTCCAGTCACTAGCGTTCTGAAACGGTGATAGCATCAAGAGGGCAGTCATGTATTCAGCACTTTCTTCATGTTTCCAGTTGAACTGATCACAGATCAGATATATTGAATCAAATACATCTGACAGCTTTATATCCTCGTACACGGCTATCATGTGGTCTTTATCATACCAATTTGAACTACTCTTCAAATCCACGATGTTGTTTTGGTAGATAGGTTTCTTGTATTCAGTGAATTGTCCTTTCTTTGACAAAAGCAAGGCATTGCCTTTGGATATGAGCAGAAACTCTCCATTTTTCCACCATATACCTTCTTTCATCACTTTATCTTCAAAAACAAGCCCTTGTTCAGTACAGGCAGTGATCAGCTTTTTCTTAATGGTTTCGAGTTCAAATTCACCCTCCGGTCTATCTCCTGTCATGATATGAATTGTATCGATATTTAATTTGGTTATGGGCATGGCTAGGATATTCCCATTTTTTCGGTAGAGAATATCATGGTTTATGTTATGTCCAATTATTTCCACTTTATCCATTGTCTTTCTGATATTCTCCGCTATGTATTCCCTTGACTTTAGAATACATCGGCTGATATCTGCTTTGATCTCCTGTTCAGATGATCGTTTCATCAGCAGATACTTACTCATTTCGCTGCCATCAAGGGTTAAAAAGCTGTAGATTTGACTTGGCGTAAATTCCAACTTACACATTCCGTAAACAGCTTTAAATAGCAGCCTTGATCTATCAGTATTGTTAGGGTCAGATGGGTCTTTCAGTTCCATTACAAGTGATTTTACGGGATTTTTCAACTTTCTTTTATCTACTTTTATCTTTTCCATTGACAGGGTTTCTTCTTGTACTTTTCTTTCTTTCATTCTATCGGCAATAGACGACGGTTTCTGAGTTTGAGGAAGTGCCTGTTTGAATTCATCCAGTGTATAGAGCACATCATTGTTTACCTCTATGATTTCAACCGGTACTGGTTCTGTTTTCAGGTTCAGGCTTCCCGGTAATCTGAGGATGTGTGAGATACTTGGTGTTGTATCTGCCTTCAGCTCTTCCTGCAGTCGTCTGTTGAGTGTTTCGTATTCTTGTATGCTGATCTGTTCTCCAACCTTCAATGCTTCTTCAAATAGATACAGAGCTTGAAATCCGTGCCCTGTATGATAGATAACACTTGGTTTCAACTTGAACTCTCTTAGAGCTGTCAATACGTCTTCTTTTGTTTGGTAGAAACTGTCTTTTTTGTGGCCGTCATCCCCGTAGTCTATGTCTGCAAAGAGGCAGTTGGCATATTCTACGGATTTCTTCCCACCCTGTGATGCTTTGCCGTTATCTTTGATCGGCAGTTCCTTTCTGGGATTTGGAGTGAAGTAATACTGCATGTCATCTTTCACATAGAAATCCGGTGTGTATTCAAAGGTATTTATGGGGTATGCATCCATTCCCGGAGGAAAGAGTGTTATGAGGAACTTTGTTTCTCCCGGTTCGAATCCGGAAGAAATAAAATCCAAAAAATTGTTGGCAGTATCTTTATTCGGCATCATACATATCACCTGCCTGTTCCCCACTAAAATACATTTCAGATGCTTTATATATCTTTTGTTGAAGTGGTTCAATCAATGAATTAATATCAAAGTCTTGGGGGAGCTCTGGAATAGATAGGACTCCATGAGTTATACAATCTTCAACACCTTCAATTCCAAAGCTGACATTAAAATCTATATGCACGAAATCGTTTCCTTTCTCGCTGCTCTCAAATACCTCCCGTGATATTTGAAAAGTTTCACACAGTACATCCAGTAAATGTTCAGAGAATTTAGATACATTGCAGAAGAAAAAATTCTGTAACCACTCTATATAGGCTTCTTTTTTAACATCATCTGGTTTGGATATGGAAAATTCTACTGGAACAGTGAAAGTCCTTTTTTGTGTTATCTGATCTGGTTCCAGTGTTGTTATAGAAACTGTTCTATCCTTTTTGGAAAGGACTTTACAAGTTGTTTCAATTTTTAATATATTTTCTTTATTCATATTATTTTCTCCTTATTTTTGATAGCAAAGACTTTACCCGAAAACAGGTGTCTATTGCATTTCATATTTGGTTTTATTTTGAATTGAATTTATAGATTATAGATATAGTCGTGCGCACGACAGTTGTGAAACTTCTAAAGAAAAATGGTTCTTATCGGTATTTCCTCTTTACTTCTTTGGGATATGAGCATTTGAGGTCTCTCATCTTTCCCAGTATCTTTCTGTGCTGTCCTCAAAACAAGGGATATATTCTTCTGGAAAAAGTTCTACTTCGTTGCGATACTCAAGAATTGTCTTCTGAATCTCTGAGAGCGATTTGATTTGATTCTTTAAGTATCGTATTTCTTTTCTAAGTTCCTTTATTTTGTCATCTCTCATGATTCAATTTCCTCTTCTTCCTCATACTCTTCAAATATCGCTTCATCAATTTCATCTAATTGTTCTCTCATTTCTTCTACTTGTTTTTTCAGGTTTGAAACTATTTCTTCCAGATTATCAAGTCTCATTTTTGTTGAACGATATTCGCTGCCGTCATTAGTGCCTGTTGTTCCTTCGAAAGCTGATTCTCCATGTTCCCGATAGAGTTTAGTCCACCTGACCATAGTTGTTGGATGAATTCCATACTCTTCCTGTAATTCTCTGTAAGAAATGTTGCTTTCTACAAATTTTCTACAAATTTCAAGTTTTAATTCGATTGTGTATCCTAATTTATTCACAACGCTTCCCTCCTCTATATTTGCTATGATGTTGGTTCACATCAAAAGGATATACTAATTTTTGAGCAAAATAAAAGAAATCTTTGATGAAAAAAAGACAATGAATTTTTCCTTGACATCCATTGCCTTTATTTATAGGGTGTTTAGTTATTCAGTTTAGTTGAAGTTGAGGGATATTTTTCCTTAGATTGTATATTATTTAGCTTTTTGACTCTAATATTTCTTCGATTATAGATATTTCACTTGAAATAGAAGCTAAATTCTCATCATATGCATGATCATAGTCGTTATCTAATCTATCATATATATTTGAAAGTCGTTTTAAAAGCATCTTCTTCTGATACACTTCATTGTAGATATTTGACAGATGATAAAGACAACTTCCAATATTCATCTTTAATACAGATTCATAATCCGGATAATCAAGTTTATAATCAAATCTATCATATATATGATAGATCTTTTTTTTAAGTATTTCCATTAACTCAAAAAGATTTTTTTCCATTTCTTTGAACCAATCCTCGGCTGTAGAAGGATTAATAATCTGCCCTTTTCTAAAAGCTTTGAAATATCCATTTTTATAGGTATTTAATAACACGGCAATTATTAAAGCAGTTTCGATTGAATAATGATAGGAACCTTTTTTCTTAATCTTTGCTCTGACTTTGTCAGAATGAATCGCTACAAAATGACCGAAACATTCTTCTTTGAAGTTTTCCAAAAAAAAATTATTGTCCACATTTTGATCAGAAAACAAGCCTTTTATAAATTTTTCGATATTCTTTATCCAATTTTCTTTTGTTCTCATTTCACTTGTTATTCTATCTATTTTCACAGAATCTATATCTTCTCTCAGAATTTCTTTCTCTTCAGATGAAAGGGTAAAAAATTCAATGATTTCTTTTTTTGTAAATGTTATTTTTGCCATATTTTCAGTGTCCACCTTTCAAAAAAAATAACAACATCCCAACCCGTTAAGGGTTGGGTGTGTATTCTCAATTCCCTTTGTCCGTAGCCTCACTCACCGTTGTGTATGCTGCTGTACCGACCATTGCACCGTATAGAAACATCTCACCGGCTTTCACCACTGCTGCGCTTACTGCTGCCAACATCATTCTACCACCTCCTTTTCACTTTCAATTTTTTCCAAAAGAACACACAACGTTATTCCCGCAACGATGCCGCCTATAAACCAATTCATCGCTATCCCACCTCCTCGTCTTTGTAGGTATCCACCCATT
>DAIMET010000061.1:0-6768 GCA_036725105.1 Calditrichota bacterium | reverse complement strand
GATTCATCTCAGTTGAACTTGGGTTTTCTTTTTGCTCCATGGTTTCCAAAAGCTTGCAAAGGGCAAGAAAACTAAGCATAGAGGCGACTCCTTTGATAGAATGTGCCAAACGCTTGCATTCACCATAGTCTTGTTTCTGAACTGCTTTTTCCAAGGCATTGATCTTCTCGGGGATATTTTTGGAAGTTTCAAGAAAATTCCGGAAAAGAGTATGATTATTCCCTACTCGCTCCATCAGGTCTGCCTTGTCAAAGCTCGATGCGGTGGGTGGTGAATCCTTCGAATGTACATGCCGAAGAATCACTTTTCGAAGTGCTTCCATATCAATGGGTTTGGTTAAAAAGTCATCCATACCTGCATCAATGCATGCTTCTCTTTCTTCCTTAAGGGCACCTGCAGTAAGTGCAACAATGGGGATGTGTCGATCTGTGTTTTTTTCAAGAGTGCGAACTTCTTCGCAAGCCTGGATTCCATCCATTTGAGGCATTTGAACATCCATCAGGATAAGGTCAATGCTGTACTTTTTATAGCATTCAATCGCCTCTAACCCATTGGAAGCTTCCAGCATTTGAACTTGTGGGAACAGCTCCTTTAAAAGTGCTTTAACCATTGCCATATTCATATCAACATCTTCTGCAACCAAAATGCGAAATGGTTCAGTTGACAAGTTTGTTTCAGGGGATTCTTTTTCAATGTTTCCAGGGGCACCTTGTGAAAAATCTTCTTGATGTATGTTGCAAAAACAGTTATATAGATCGGTCCCTTTTACGGGCTTAGACAGACGGAAGCATATACCAAGCTCATCGCACCTTTTGTGCAATTCAGCATCATCTGAAGAAGAGTGCAGAAGAATAATAGGCTGTTTGTCAGGACTGAGCTTGAGTTTTTCACGAATCATTTTAATCGTTTCAAGGCCATCCAGGTAGGGCATATGATAATCGCAGATAATGACATCAAAAGCTTTAGAAGTTTCAAGCGTTTTAAGGGCATCAAATCCATTCTCGCAGGAAACAGAATCAATATGCCATCCAGCCAACATATGTTCCAGTATCATGCGATTGTTGGCATTGTCGTCAATGATAAGGCAACGATGGATTGTATGGATGCGGTTTGGGATGATTTTTTCTCCCTCTTCCACTTCGGTGATAAGGTCGAAATAAAAGGTGCTGCCTTCTCCTGGTTGGCTTTCAACATGTATCGTACTATTCATCTTTTCCACAATCATTTGTGAAATACTCAAACCCAGCCCCGTACCACCAAATCTGCGGGTGGTGGAGCTATCTGCTTGCGAAAAAGATTTAAAGAGTTTTTCTTTTTGGGCTTCACTGATTCCTATACCCGTGTCTCGAACAAGGAAAGTGAATTTCCCAAGCCTGCCCTCCATGGGTTCAAAGATCACCTTGAGCTCAATCTCCCCCTTTTCAGTAAACTTCGTAGCATTGCTCAAAAGGTTGGCAAATACTTGTTTAAGCCTGATTGGATCGATCATAGCAAACCGTGGAAAATCACTGCAAAAAGAAAGCAATACCTCCAATGATTTTTTTCCTGCTGCATATTTGATGATGTCAATGCTGTCTTCCAAAAGCTCAATCATGTCGGTTTTTACCGATTCAAGGTTCATCATTCCTGCTTCAATTTTGGAGAAATCAAGAATATCGTTAATGATGCCCAGCAGAGTGTGTCCTGAAACATTGGCGTTTTCTACATATTGCTTCTGAACAGAAGAAAGAGGTGTGCTTTTCAAAAGGTCGGTAAAGCCAATCACACCATTGAGGGGGGTTCGAATTTCATGGCTCATGTTGGCAAGAAATTGACTTTTTGCCTTACTCGCTGCTTCTGCATCTTTTTTTGCTTGCCGTAGTTCTTTTTCGGTATGAAGCTTTTGCAGTAAATCTCCTACAAGATTGGCAATGATAGAAAGGTTATTGATTTCATTGGTACTCCAGGAATATGGTTTTTGAACTGCATCAAAACCAATGAAACCCCATTTTTTTTCTGAACTATCAACAGAAACGCAGATGAGAGAAATCACTTGTTCAACGGCAAACTCCTTTTTTTCTGCGGCTGCCTCCGCAGGGAGTAATGCAACGTCGGGAATATGAACAAAAGGCTGGCTGAGTATTTTGTCTCGAAACCAGGGCATTTCTTCCAGGGGGAATTGTTGGATTCGAAGTATCTGTGGAGCAACATCCTCGGTGCACCATTCATGTGTATTGCTCATGGTTTGATAGTCGCTGGAAAACAAGAAAAGAAACGCCCGATCAACCTCAAAAAAAGAACCTAAAGTAGACAGCATACAATTGATATCCTCATCGAAGCTTTGCGAATTAGTTTTCATGAATCGCGAGGAAAGTTCAGAAACTTTCTTTTGAAATGCAAAGTTTGTTTGCAGTTGTTGCTCCATTTTTTTCTCTTCCACAATGTGCCAGCAAACATCTGCCAAGTAGCTTACAGTTTCTAAGTCTTTTTCCGTGTAAGGGATAGGTTTATTACCTACACCCAAAATGGCTTTAATTTGGTTATTCCTAATCACAGGCACAACCATTTCACGAATGACAGGAGCATGCCCTTGCGGGAGACCTTTTCGGTGAGGAAGCGATGGATAGTCATTGTGAATCACAGCACGCTTTTCTCGCACACAATCGACCCAAACTCCTGCTTGATCAATACTGTAATGAAATCCTTTCGCATCCGCTTTGCAAAACTCTTGAAGGGTTCGAGTAGACCAAGCTTGCAGCGAGAGTGTTTTCTGATCTTTGTGCACGAAATGATAAAACCCAATAGGGCTATTAGAGATTCTACCCACCTCGTCAAGTGTTTTTGTAAGTAGTTCCTCAAGGCTATGCGTCGTTGCATATTCCATAAGGGTGAGTCGCACGCTCATAAGATCTTCCGATCTTTTTCGTTCAGAAATATCCACAAAGCATTCCAGCAATTTTACCTGTCCATTGAGTCTTACCCGTTTCACAGTTTTCAAGATAGGAAGACTGGTTCCATCAGCACGTAGCATGATACGTTCAGAGTTGTCCACTGTTTTTCCTAAATCGCAAATCGGGCAGGCTCCTTCTTCTGTGGGACAAAGAAAGCGATGGCAACGTTTCCCTATCAGTTGATCTTTATCAGCACCAAAGAGTTCTACAATATGCTCGTTAACTTGCTCGATCTCGTGAGTATCAGGGTCAATAACGACGACTCCAAAGGGCAGGGCAAAAAGCATTTCTTGGAGCAGGACTTCGGATTCTCTATCACGCGGTGAGTGTTGGTTACAATTCATTCATTGTTCCTCCATATCGCGAGCACAGGTTACTACAAAAAGACTTACATCAATAGTATGAATAGTTGCTTCCTATGCAAGCAAAACAGGCAAAACATATTCACCTGGCAAAATGAATGGAACAAGTTTTGATTACATTGGAAAAAACATGGATAGTAAAAACACTCAATCCATTTCCCTTACAAAATTACCAAGATATCTATATGCTCATTTCTTTAGCGCTTCCACTACTTCGTCAAAGCGATCTTTAATGTCGTCGTGGAAGAGTTCTTCTGTGAGAAGGGGAAGGTCGGTTGGAGAACCCACACTCGTAGTACAGGAAGTACCAGTAGATTCACCACCCACTCCTTTGGTGGATATTTCATAGCAAGTGATGGCAGGGCTTGGGTACAATTTCCTCATTTCGTTAAACACGTTTTCAAAACCATATTTACTATCTTTGTCTTCGTCGCCTCCACCACAAACTGTAATGAATACAAAATCCTGAATGTCTTTCCCATATCTTTTCACAAACCCGCGAAGTGGAGAGATCAAATTTCCCATCCATATTGGACCCAGCAAAATCACTCGGTCATACGTGGTTAGGTCAATATCAAGGGGAATTATCTTGGCACCCTTTTTAAACCATGTTAGTAAAATAAGAGAGAAAAAGCTTTTGGTTTTGGTTTCAATTTGTTCCAGGTCAGCCTGAATTTCTTTTGCCAATTTCTTAGCAACAAACTGATTGTTACCAGTTTTCGAATAATACAATACAATTGTTTTCTTCATTTTATTCACCTTGTCTGTGCTTGTTCAGATATCATTCGCCACTCATCCATTTGCTGCAATCATTGATCAGCTGGTGCAGTGCTCGATGGTGATTCATCAGCATCCTTCTGCAGGGATTGATGGAAAAAATAGACGGTCGATAGGGTTTCTACGAAAAAGAAAAAAGCGGTCAATAACCCCAACAGTAGTAAAAATCCAATTTGAATTAGGATGGGCCAAAATCCGATCAATTGGAAACCATAGGGTAGATCCAACATAAAGGGTATAGAGATAACAGGAGAGAAGAAGGGGGTAGCAGCAAAACCATAGATAAACGGGCTACACCATAGCAGATAATCACCGCGCATGTATAGTGAAGAGGAAAGAAGCTCATTGGTATAGAACGAGGATCCCATCCCCTGCACAGTAACCATCCAGTAGCCCAGCAGAATCAGAAGTCCCAAATACGAAAGTAGAAGTACAATTTTCCAAGGCAGAATTGATTTCCAGTGTGAACAAGTACAAGGATTTTTCGAAGATGCTCGAATAGTGGAAACGTCTTCAGTACCCATTAAAACCTTACAATCTGTATAGAAGTATTTCACATAGCCTTTGGCCACGGGTATAAGGCAAGCAATATATAAAATAGCAAGTATCACCAAGCTTATTGACATCGGAATCTTGAGGGTTACTAGCAGAATCAAAGCAACCACAGGAAGGATCCAAATGAGTGCAAAACTACCTAATTGAGAAAAATAACGTTTGCTAGATAGAATCAATAGCGTTGTCATCTTTGGTTTATTTTTAGAAAATGATGCAAGGGCATCTGGATATAAATACTTCAGTCCCTCAAACAAAACATCAAATCGCGTGAACGGATATGCCAATAGATGAAAAAGCAAATATACCGAGAATGTCCAACATGCAGTCATAACAAGAAACAACGCGATAACGAGAAAAGAACCTTGCCCATCAAATAACACATATACATATTCACGAAAAAAGTTGGCCAAAACAGCATTCAAAAGAAGCATGACCAAACTCAATACTAAAGCAGGTATCAAAAGCTTGAAAATGCTCTTTCGCAATACCTTCAAAGAAAAAAGAAATGCCCTACACCACATCATAGTCTCCTTTGCATGTACATGACTTCAATTCCTCAAATCCATACAAGCTAAAAATACCAAATAACAGCTTCTTGTCAAACAAATTGAATAACTCGCAAACTAAACTCCACCTCAAGCTATACTATCATATCACAAACGTGCTGGTGTTAAGTTAGGAATAAAAAAAAGGCACCCATAAACTAGGGAAACGAAGTAATATCATGTTCAAAGTAGCTGTCGTTTGATGTTTTCCATGCGGAAGGTAGATTCAATCTCTCGCCAGGTTCCTTGTCGTCGATTTTCACCCAGGCCCATATGAGCTCCGCTATAGGTGTAGTAGCTTTCTTTTTCCACAAGGAAAGAAGTTGGAAATTCATATCGCCCACTCCCGTTCCTATACGTTTCAAGTTCCTGCAGTGCTTCCTGAAACCAAAGAGAATTCTGCGCTGCTTTAAACTTGGCAATGCGTTCTAGAAACATTATCTTCCGCTGAGGAATGAAAACTGCAAGATAAACTCTGCCTGCACTGTAACATCGCTTCAGTTTGGAATCCCACATATACCCATCAAAGATATCTTGAAACCGAGGGTCACAAATAAACTGTAGTACAGTTTCAATGGGTTTCTGTGTAGGTTCATCCATGGGCCATGTAGAAAGAGCAATCAAATCATATATGCTGGGAAGAGGCAAAAGAGTATTGGGGCAACCATGCTCCTTTTTGTAGACCTTCTTATCTCGCCATGTTTTAGGTAGAGCTTTTGTTTCTTCCTGGGGCATTTGAAAATGGAAATCACTTTGCTGGGCTGTTTTCTCGAGCTTGTGCAAATGAGTGATAAAGATATCACGAATGATGGGTTCATCGGTATAACCCAAGGCAATCAAAAAAGGAACTTCAGGTGGTATCCAATCGTAACTGGTTTTGGTTAAATTTTCTATATATGGGTAGCACTTATCATCCAGCGGTGCATACCCTTTTCGCAAACCAAATTCATACAGCTTTGCTAGTGGATTCTCAGCATTGGTGTTTTTGCTTCCATGCACATACCGAGAACCAAGAAGCTGTAGCCAATTCTGTACGTCTGGGTGCGATACAACTTCCTGTAGCAAAGTTTCTTTTTCTTTCTTCGCTACAGGAAGCTGAAAGTCTTGTACTAGTCTCCACCGAATAATGGGACCTGCATTTGCATATAACCAATCAATTGAATTCATGCAAACTATACTTATGAGTAGTAGCTACTACTTTTCTTCTTCAATCATCCCGTGTTGTTTCAGCATTTCAATGCCAGCGTCAACGATTTCAGGGAAGAGTTGTACGCCGCATCCTGTGCATCCACCGCAACCCGACTTTACACGTTCAATTGCAATCAATTTCTTTTCTTCAAGTTCAAGTAGCATTGGTTCAAGCGTCAGTCGATCTTGTCCTACCACTTCAGAAAAATCCTGCTTATATACCATGTTCAAAACGTCCAGTAATTTTTGATCCATTATTGTCTCCTATTTCAATAGTGTTTAACTACAGAGATAACAATGCCCAGGTGTAAATAGTTCCATAAAAAGGTTAAATGGGTTTTGCAGTTCTTCCATCATCGGTTTTGTATGAAATAGTATACAACAGACATGACAACTATCCTGACATATAGG
>DAIMET010000060.1:0-6830 GCA_036725105.1 Calditrichota bacterium | reverse complement strand
TCAGATGAATCAAAAACGCCAGCACCTGGCGATGTTTTGCCATATCTCAATGAAATAGCAGAAAGACTGTGGACGAATAGGGCTGCTATTATGGTTGGTTCTGGATTCAGCAAGAATGCTTCTACAGAGTACCCCGATTGGAACCAGTTGGGTGACATTTTTTACGAGAGGGTCTACGGTACAAAACCAGGTCCAGAAGATTGCAAATACATGAATGTGATGCGTTTGGCTGAAGAAGTTGAGTCTGCCATCGGCCGGCCTGCACTTGAAAACCTGATACGTTCCAGTATTCCGGATGAATGCGTTGAACCATCAAAACTTCATACGAAGCTTTTGGAACTCCCTTGGGTGGATGTGTTTACAACAAATTATGATACGCTACTGGATCGAGCCAGTGCAAAGATATCGACCAGGAAATATGAGATTGTAACGAACAAAGAAGATATTCCGTATGCAACAAAACCCAGAATAGTCAAATTGCATGGCAGTTTTCCTTCGCAGCGACCTTTCGTGATTACAGAAGAAGACTACCGGCGGTATCCAGATGACTATTCGCCCTTTGTAAACACAGTTCAGCAGTCCTTGCTAGAAAATACAATCTGTTTGATTGGCTTTTCTGGTACCGACCCCAATTTTCTAAAATGGATCGGGTGGATACGAGATAATCTTGGTATCGATCAAATGCAAAAGATTTACCTTGTGGGACTCTTCAACTTCTCGATTGCAAGAATACAGCTATTCGCAAAACAAGGCATTGTTGTAGTGGATATGTCTCGTTATACCAAGCTGCAAAAAAGTGACCATACGAGTGCTATTCATGAATTCATTGAATATATGACCATGCGCAATCCCAATTCTCTTGATTGGCCACGTAATAGTAGTACTGTTCATATTTTTCCAAATCACAAAAACGATACCGTGGCAGAGCTGAAAGATATTGTTTCGCAGTGGAAGAAGCAACGCGAAAACTATCCTGGTTGGCTTATTGTACCTTATCAGAACCGACAAAAGCTTTGGCAATTTACGCAGTATTGGATAGATTTTCTCTCTGAAGGTGTAACTTTGCCCCCGGGGTTGGATATTCTGTATGCACATGAATTGATCTGGCGACTAGAAAAATGTCTCATGCCACTACTTTGCAATTTGGATACCTTTGCCAGGGCCGTTCTTGCAAAGTATTGGCCCTTTGTCGATCAAAAACCCCTTGCGCTGCACCAGTTTGATGCAAGAAATAAGAATCCCAGAGTTGAGCACTGGGAGGATATCCGAAAAGCATGGATAGAAATTTCACTATCGCTGCTACGTTTCTACAGAGAAGAAGGAAAAACTGAAAGTTGGAGACAGATGTATAAGCAGCTGAAAGGATTAAGCGAATTTCTTTCGAAGGACCAACTTGAGTTTCTCCACTATGAAAATTACCTGTTCCATCTTTTTTCACTTGAGATAACGAAAGCAAAAGAAATTCTCATGGACTGGGAACCGAAGCTGCCACTATCGTATTGGTTGACAAAACGGGCTGCAGCACTTGCTGAAATTGATTCCAGTATCCACCTTGACGAACAATTACAAATTTCATTGGCTTCCACAAGAGAATCGACTGGCAAAACAGTATTTAAGCCCGACTACACCAATGCATCGTACGAAGCATATCAAATGCTCCTCAATCGCTTCATTAAAAATTCCCACCACTTCGATGATAAGGAACAATCGGTTACAGAGTACGAAAAAGATCAAATATTGCGGAAATATGGGAAGCATGTTACGTCACAAGAGTTTTTGGAATATCTGAAAGAAGTACGCAATGAAGAAAATGAACGAGAGAGAAAGCAAGACAATGCACGCTGGGATGAACTGAAAGCGATACGGTGCGATCCATGGAACGAATTGCGTGTTTTTGAACTCTTGCTACGTGCTGATCAAACTTCGACAAACAAAACAATACAAAAGCATGGATTTGACATTGGTAGCACGATCGCGACTACTCATTTTGATGATTTTGACCAAAAACAGCTACACTCCTATTCTTTCCTTCGGTTCTGTGAAGAAATCGGCCTCCCGTTTCGGGTGGGGATCAATTCCATTGGAATTAGCGCAGCAAAGGAAAGTATAAAATCAATATCTACAACTTCTCCATTTTGGGCTATAGCAACAATGTTTCGTGTAGCCGATGAAAAAGTTGTTGAGTATTTGTTTAATCGCGATTCAATGTATACATACAGCAGAAGAGAAGCGGATGAACTTGTTTTGCGATTTTCAATGGCATATAAAGAAAACCTGGAGGGTATGAACAGTGGAGATGCTTTTTTAAATGATCATTTTGAAGTTCACCTTTCCTTGTTATTGCCTGAAGTCTTATCAAGACTCTGTTGTAAGTGTTCTCTACAAGCAAAATACAAGATCCTTCATTTGATTCAAGCGACGTATTCCTCTCCGAAAAGGTATAACTACAAAAATGTAAGTCAATTGACAAAACGCCTTTTAAAATCGTTATCTACTGTAGAACAGTACAAAATGATCCCCTATTTGTTAAATATTTCGTATCAAAAACCTGCGTATAGCGATTTTGGTAACCCCCTCGCTTACATTGATATCGATCATAAACCAAAGTGCGTCAAACAGCCTCTACATATCAAATCTGCGGTAGTGGATGATTTGCTTCTTCAATCTGCATCTACTGATCCCAAGGAAAGAGAATGGGCAACAACGTCTCTTGTGAAGCTTTACACCCTACAGCTTCTCAATGGCCATCAGGAGAAGAAACTTGGGGAAGTTTTATGGATGAGCACATCCAAAAATTGTTTTCCTGAGAACACGCATTGTGTACCATCCGATTTCGTCCATTTACCTCACCCCGATACCATAAATCCATTTCTTCTTTTTGAAGAATACGTTCGAAAAACTCCGTTCCCCATTCAGAAATTCATCAAAAGCAAAGGCGTGGATATAACAAGAGGTCATATTCCCATTGTTCAGGAAATCATCCTGGCCAAATTGAAGAACAATTTCTCTTTTTCGAAGCAAACTACGGCTGATCTACTGCATCGGTTGGTAGAATGGTGGGAGGCAGACAAAGATCAATTGGTTGTCGAGGAGAAGGGGATATCTGCCAATTTTTCGGTTCGGGAAGAGTTCTTTGCAAGATTCAAAGCACTTCTTTTGGTGGTCACCATTGTAATAGGTCCACAACGTAGCGAAGAATCTTCCAATGAAGACAAGTCTTGTTTGCTCCAACTGCTGGATGAAATGAAAGAATATGGTCTTCCCACACATAGAGCAGAAGTTTCATGTTTTCAACTTTTCCCAGAGCGCAGAACTGCAGTCTATGAAGACATTAACAAAGCGTTGTTTTCCAACATATGGGAAATGGAAGAAGATGCACTTTGGGCACTGGCCATAATGATTAAAAACAATACTACGATCAATACAGATTCCTTTCCCGATCCAATTACAATGTTCAACCAATACATGCTATGGTGCCAAATGCAGCATGTCCATACACTGATCAAGGCTGTCAATTTTCTTGTTAAAAATTCTACTGACAAAGTCTTGCTTTATGATTCAACACTGATGAAACTATTGAATAAGCTTTTGATAGAAACTGACTATGACAATAAGGATTCGTCCCTTTCCACGGAAGCAAAACTCGAAATACGGTATTTGGTAGCAGAATTGTCTGTGCATCTATGGAGATACTACCATTCTCACAAATTGCCTGTTCCAGAAGTGTTGCGAGCATGGAAGAAAACACTGTGCTCAAGCCATGAATTTGCAGAAGTACGAAATGTATGGCGTGAATAGCAATTCAGAAAAGGAATTCATAACATAGGGTGCTTCGCAAAAGTATTGGCCTTGGAGCAAAGAAACTTTCAGAAACACCTTTGCTTTGCGTCTTTGCAATTCTCTTTGTTCGTTTATATATCTTTTTGGAGTCCAATATACAAAGTGGAAATCAGCTTTTCCTGTTTTCAAAATCGGGTTTTGAAGCTATCATAGAAGTCGAAGGGTATGCAATACTCTGTACAAAAACACGATTATTTTTTGGAGGGATCCAATGAATGTACGAATCATTAAAGTATGCAAAGAGAATTTGGATGTTGCACTGCAATATTCTACATGGGCAAACAAACGAAACCGCATGAAAAAGTGGGAAAAGGGCGATGCACTTGTGTTTGTCACGGGCTCAGATGTAATAGCAACGGCACTGGTAGATGGAAAACCTTTCAGCTCTGATGAACTCCTGTGGCCGGATGATCTATACCCAAACCGCATTCCTATCAAGATTCTCAACAAAAAAACCAAACTTCCAAAAAACTACTACGAAACCGCTATTAAACCACTTCTAAAAGAAGAGTGGGGACCCAATTACGGTTGGCAGATTCTTACCCAGCAGCCCCTGGTAGGCAAAACAGCTGAAACCATCTGGAACATGGTACAAAAGTAAAAAAACACTGCTACTAAGAAAGAAAGGATGCTTGTTGCAAAAAAGGCATCTGTTGTTTTGCAAGAAACAACAGATTGCTGACAATCATTTTTATATAATTATAAATCGTTTCTTTTGGTGCTTATCTGTTCTTTCTTTTCATTGGTGGTGGTAGCACCAACAATATTCATTCTTTTTTTCACGATTTTTTTTAAAAATAGTAACTATTTTTCAATAATCCTACTTGGCTTCTTTTAATGGGACTTTGTACGTTTACTTTTCAATATCATGTGTATTCACTATTCCAATCATGAATCCTCAATAATTCAAACTTGATATAGTATTATGCAAGTTTGTTTTACTATTTGGATAAATACTTTGTTTAGAAAGTTTCTTTTGTTACTTCATGCATAGATGTATTATTTTATCGATACCTATGTAGGGATCAATTCATAAATATTTATTTAGGAGGTTTCAAAGTGAAACATTCAGTTCAAAGGTCGGAAATTAGTAGTAGTGAGTGGAAAGAGGAGGTTCGTAAAGCGGAAGCTGCGATGAGTCAATTTATCAAAAAGCTCCCCTCAGAAACGGTACAGGAGGAATATCACCATCGGTGTCAGTGTAGATTTCAAGAATTAATCCAACAAAAATTTCCGTATCCATTTTCATTTTACAAAGAATGCTTTCGAAAGATCTTTGTGGATATGTGCCGAAAAAATTCTTTGTATCTCCACACGTATTCAAAACCAGCTACATGCAACGATTTTTTGAATGAAAAGACCACCACTATTGATCCAACACCTGGCGTTACAAAAGCAACTGTACTGATGGAAGCAATAGAAGAGTTGTCACCCGATGAACAATTAATCGTTTACTTAATGGATTTTTTGGGTTTATCGACTTCGCAAGTTGCCACTATACTTGGAAAAGACCAAAGCACCTATTCGAGACAACACAAGAAAATTTTACTGAAAATGAAAGAGTCTATTGTGAATAAATGGGGGGAAGAAATTTGGAGTCTATGACAAGTATTCAGTACATTGTTCTACACCACAGTGGTATAAACAGTAGTAAACTAGGGGAAACGGATCATTTTCAATCCATCCAGAACACTCTTCATCAGAAGTATGGATCCCAATTTGTTTTGCAGTATCACCATGTGGTTGGCCACCTCGGAACACTTTTTAAAGGACAACCCGAGGGTGAAGTATGTCCCCACGTGGGGTATGATCAATATGAAAATGATATTCACAACTGGAATTCACTGGGTGTTTGTTGTATGGGAAACTTTGAAGAGGAATTTATGAAGCCAGTGCAATATGAATCTCTGGTAAAACTATTGCGGGGGCTTAAAATAAAGTATTTGATTCCCAACTTTCGCATATTGCCGCACAATACCATTATATCTACACTTTGCCCCGGTGTGCACTACCCCTACAACGAAATTATGAGCAGTATCACTGAAAAACCATGGTACAGCGAAGCAGTAGAGTTTTGTTTACAAAAAGGAATCATGACTGGTGACGAAGATGGTTTTCGTCCGGATGATCCTGTGTTGCGTGCAGAACTGGCAAGTGTTTTGTATCGCATGTATAACCTCGATGAAGTAAGGAGATAAAATGACTGCAACTTCAATATTTGATTGGTCTTTGGTGTCCGGATGTATTGGTTTCCTGCTTCCAATGCTCATTGAAAAAACAGCAAAGCATATGAAAGGAAAACACAAAGTCCTTGTTGTTCTTGGCACTTGTTTTATTTGTAGCTTGGTTCAATGGGGCATTCAAGGAGGGTTTGAAACAGCCACAATCACCAACGCCTTGGGAAGTTTTTTTATGATTGTGCTGGTTGCCATCAACAGCTGGAGTCAAATGTGGAAGCGTTGGTTCCCCTCCGACAAAGACCCCTTTGAAGAATCTTTCAAGCTATACAAGAAATGGGCACAAGACCCCACCAACTTCACCTTCGATCAATAAGCCCCCTAACCCTGCGTCCTTTTAAAGCCTCCATAAAAAAATCCCCTCAGAGTTTTTCTGGGGGGATTTTTCAATTAACATATGCGTATTTGGCCAAATCCTTTTTTATATAATACCTTGCTCCGACTGAATGTAAGAATGTTTTTGTATCAAACAGAAATTTTTTCCAATTAACTTCCTTTTCGATTTCTTTATGGTGATTCAATTTTCCAATTTTCCAGAAACGGACATATGGATGTAGTTCTTTCATGACGACTAAGGCTTCATTTGGATCTATCACAGGTTCTAGGTTAACCCAGGTATAGATCCCTTGTTTGTAGGCTTTTTTGATGGTGTTGAAACGATCTTGGATCGACGATGCATTTGGTTCCCATGCTTTTCTTGCATCATCATTGGCAAAGCATATGGTGATTCCGAGCTGCGTATGAGCTTTGTGG
>DAIMET010000059.1:0-7007 GCA_036725105.1 Calditrichota bacterium | reverse complement strand
TCCTCCTTTATTGCCTGTGTGAAAGAGGGAGGATGGATGGAAAGTTACTTTTTTTACTTATGAATAGGTAAAAAAGTGGACACTCAAAGATGGATCTTGAACTGTTCCAAAAAAGTAGATACTCTGATTCAATCCGATCAATCGATGATTGTACTGGGAAGCAGTCTATATATGCTCCTTTCTGTTGCAATGGTGGTATAATAGAAGAAAATTCACCGAAAGGCGGTTGATTCCAATGAAGAAACAACTAGTGTCTGCATTTATTGTTTTGATTGCTTTATGTCTTGTGGCTGTTGGTTGTAAGGATATTACGGGAAGCTTTAAACCGGGGAGTTTTGGGAAAACAACCCGAGAAAAAGCAATGATTGAAGCCATCAAAGAAAAATATGGGGATATCACCCAAAAGGGAGACCCACGTTTTCTTGAAGCTAGAATGACCTCGCAAATTGAAGACTTCGTTCCCGTCGACACTGTATCGAAGTATTCTAAAGATTCTGCCAAGCTGTTTGCTTGGTTTGTGTATGACAACTTCAATAACGATACGCTTGAGATCGAATGGATTTACGTAGAAGATGATTACTCCATTCACACCTTTCAATCACAGACTGGTGATGATTTTGGTCGAGGAGCTTTCATTTTGGAGCGTCCTGACGATGGTTGGGCTTTGGGAAAATACAAAGTGATTATACGAGGTAGAGGACTTTCTGTCACATTGCCTTTTGAAATTCATGATGGTCCAACCGTTTCTGAACCTCTCCCTTTTGAAAATGGTAAATTCACATTGGCCCCTAAGCCAGGTTGGTATTTTACTCACTGGGAGTATGTTCAAAACCCAAACGACACTTCAGTTGTAGGGGGTAAACAAGGACGCTATGCCACAGGAGAAATCTATACCGATTTTGTAGAAGGAGACGGTGATAAAAATAATTTCACCACTAAAGCATGGCGACAATTTAATGGCAAGGTTATCGCCTCTGGATCTTCTGTCACAACATGGACAGATCCTCCCACATATTTTGGACCTGATGATAAAGCTTCGTTTACTGTAACTCGGGCTACAGAATCAAGCTGGGGAATCAATGGCCTGAGTGCAAAATTTGATAGTGCTGATATTAATCCGGGTGGTGCCTCAGGCGGTAATATTCCGTTTTTATCTTCCGATGGCAAAAACACTATTGAAAACTACAATGGCACTCTTGAAATGAAATCAGGATTGAAGGGTCAAAAGGGTGCAAAAAAGGCAATTATCGTTCATTTGGGCAACTTTTACGGCTATAAGTACTACTACGAATGGCGTGAATAATCGTTAAAAGAAGATACTAAGAAAAAACCCCCGAGATCACAAAATGTTTCTCGGGGGTTTTTTATGTGGTGGATCTAGGGATTTTTCTAGGGTAATGGAAATACTTTCATCGCAGCTACTGTATATTCACAAAGGAGTGCCTTCATCAATTCTTTCACCGATAAAATGTTCTTCACGCGATACGCATTGGCACCTGCAAAAGCAAATCCTTCAGCTAAGTTTCCTAGTTTCGCATTTGTGAGGGCTTCATTAATACAGTATGCTACTTTCCTATAATTACAAGTTTTCAAACACTGCCAGGTACATTTCAGTGGTCTTCGTTTACCCAGAGAAACGTCGTCTAAGAAAGGATTCTTTATTGCTCTACCGGGCAATCCTACAGGACTTTTAATGATCACGATATCTTTTTGTTCACAATCTAGGTATGCTTTTTTAAAATGGTCGTCTGCGTCACACTCATACGTACCTACAAAACGAGTAGCCATTTGAACGCCTTTGGCACCCAAACGCATAAACTTGTCGATATCTTCTCCTGTAAATATACCTCCAGCTGCTACAACGGGAATTTCTGTTTGGTATTTCTCTTCATATATGCGAATTTCATTCACAACTTCAGGAAGAATTACTTCTAGCTTGTTTTCTGGATTTTCAATTGCTTCTTCGCGGAATCCAAGATGGCCTCCTGCTAATGGACCTTCCACAACAATTCCATCTGGAACATGCTGATAGTGCATATCCCAGTATTTGAAAATCAATCGTGCTGCCTTTGCAGAGGATACAATGGGGAATATAGCGGTGGGGTATTTACGAAGTACATTTTTTTGTAAATTTTTGGGTGGATGAAGTGGTAATCCAGCACCAATAAATATAACATCTACTTCTTCTTCGAGTGCTGCTTCAATCAAATCATCTGCATCCGATAAAGCAGCTAAAACATTGACTCCAATAATACCCTTGGTTTGTTCTCTTGTTTTTCGTATTTCACGTCGTAAAACACGTTGATTGGCTTCTTTAAAATTTCTTAAATAGTCTTTTTCTAGCATTCCAATGCCAGCGCTACCGATTACGCCTACTCCACCAGCATTTGCTACTGCAGAGGCTAGCCCAGAAAGAGATATTCCAACGCTCATGCCCCCTTGTATGATGGGAATAGATGCGAATCGCTTACCAATTTTTAGTCGCGGGATCATCATTTTATACACAGTTCCGTTCTGCAGAGTTCTTCTGCTTTGTAGCAGAATTTTTCTGCTTAATTGGTACAATCATAGGAGAAACTAGGAAAATTACAACTTATTTTTGTAATATTTTCACGATTTATTCAGGTTTTGGGAATGCAATTGTGTATCATACAAAAAGAATTATAATGAAGCGATGTTAGCATTCAGATTTATATGTGTTGGATTTTAATCCAATCAATGGGAACCACCGATTTGACGAAATGAGGTGAATCATGAGAAAATGGAATAGTTTGTTTTGTATAGTTGCTTTACTTTGTTCTTTATTATTGCAAGGATGTGTTTCGGAAGCACACGCAGTGGTAAATTTAACCCCGATTTTGGAAAATACTCCTTCTTCATTTTTATGTATTAAAGATCATTCTCTTGGCATCTTTTCTACTGAAGCAAAAGAATTTATCTCTCTAAAAACATATCCCTCTGCAAAATCAATCTCATTTAAAGGTTTTGTATCTTCTGAGGACAAACCTATTTTTTGCCTGGAAATTCATGATCAATCCTTTTTTAGCACTAAGGTTTATACCGAAGTATGGTGCTATAACGTATCTTTGAAAACATTAGAAAAAGTTGTAACCCTACCCAGAAAAGATCTGCAACTTGTAAATTCTACAGATGGCGGTTATCATCTTGCATTTATAACACCGGATACAACTAACTATTGTTGGTATAGCGGTTGTGATCAAAAACTTCACTATCCTACAGAGTTTCAATGTAGCAATATTGAGGCATCATATTTTACTTCTTTACCCAATATACTGATTGTTTCTGAGTCCGTATTAAAAACACAAGATATAGATTTTTTAATTGATCGGAATGTGTATGCATATTACAGAATTGACCTATCATTTCAAGAAAAACCTACACTCATTGGATATGGATATCGGGATGCTATGAAGCAGTTTGGTTCTGTATTCTTCTTTGAAAAAAAATACAAATTGTCTTCTTATGATATTGTAAAAAAAGAATGCCGTGAGTATCCTTTTCCAACCTATGATTATGAATGGGGGATATTGGATACAGAATCTATCTATGTAACTATACTGAATGATGTCGAAGACATTAAAAAAATTTACCAAGTACATCCCCAATATGGTTTACGCAATATACCCATCGACAGTGACGAAAGGATACTCGTTGTCGAATCGTTTCAAAACAACTTGTTTGTGAAGTCGCAAGATTCCGAAATGACCAGATTATTGCAGATATCTCTTCCACCTATATCAATGTCAAAACAGGATGAAAGTAGTATTGAAAAAGAAGTGTTATATGAGGTTCCTACCGATTCTGTTTATAGATCTACTTTTCTTATGCCAAGCTATGAAATTACGTTACGACATTCAGAGTTGCTAAAATCTGGCATTTATCGTTTTATCGCAATTACGAAAAATTTCAAACCTATGATCCATGATTTTGATGGAATTTTTGATCCTGAAACATATCACCCAGAGATGGCTATGGAGTACGATTTGCCAGATAAAGGAACAACTATTCGTTTTTCAAATGCTGTTATCGACAAAGAATTGGTTTTCCCTGACATGGACAAGAATACTATTCTATATTTGTACAACGACGTGAGCGGTTGTTTTAACAGACTATATCCACCTGGAAGTATAAATGGTGATTATATCATTCCCATTACTCCAAGAACTATTTCTAATTCGGGTAAATATGCCATTGTGGCTACAGGTGGTTTCTTCGCAGAACCTTACTCTTCATATACCCTAGAAGACGTAAAAGAAAGTTCTCTTTACCTATACGATCTAGAGAGCGAAGAACCTCCTTACTATCTGGGGGTGGGAACAGATTTGAGCAATATAATCGAAATCGAAGATTATCTACAGTATACCAATGAAAATTCTCCCTATACGTTGCTCTTCTGGTTAGACTAGAAGAATATGGATATGCAAAAATAGAAAGGTGTAATGTTACATGTCAGGATTTGGGAATGTGATGTACACTTTCTGGGTGGAACCATCCCACCCCACTTTTGCTCCCAGGTTTTCAGAAACAAATCGTACTGGGATAACAGTTCTACCTTCAATCACAATAGGCACTTGAGACAATGCAACGGAAACATCATTCACTTGTGCTTCTGGTTTGCCCACCCAAAGAACAATACGGGTACCATACAAAGTATAGGTGATTTTACGAGTTTCGGATTCGTAATCAATTTCAGCTCCAAATGCTTCTGCAATAAACCGAAGGGGGACCAATGTTGAACCGTTCCGTATACAAGCAGGAACATCCATGTCAAACAATTCTCCATTTACTTCAGCAGTTACATTTCCTATCTGAAGAATAATGATTTTCTTTTCAGGTAATACTAGATAGTGATACACCGTGGTTGTATTGCCAGCATAGTCCACAGCTTTCAGCACAAATTCGTTGATTTCAGGCTGCAATGCTACTTGTACAGAAAAATCCCCATTTTCTTCGGTTTTCACGATTTCATCGTTAATTGTTAACTCACAGCAGTCTTTTGTAATTCCTTTTAAAATACCCTCAGAAGAGGTAAACAATTGATAGTTTTCGTTTTCTACTTCAATGCTTGGGGGATTGGTATCTAACATGATTTTACACAAGATCGTAGTGGTATTCCCAATAGCATCCTTAGCATTAATCTCAATTTTGTTTTCACCTTCTTGCAGAGATATTTCTATTTGAAAGGACCCTTGTGGAGATATTTCTATTTCTTTGTCATTGATCCATAAGGCTGCATCTGGTTCTGTAGTTCCTTTCAGAAGATAAGGATTTTGATTGGTATAGTACCAATCGTCTATTTTTCTCATAGAATCTGTTTGGAGGATAACTTCTGGGGGTGTAGAATCCACAACTTTGATTGTGATAGGTATCCGTTTATTTCCTCCATTGGAGCAGATTTCAATCCATGTGTGGTAATCCTTCAAAGATAAACCATCGGTATTAGCAGTAATCACAATCTCTTTGGTTTCATCGCTAATCACGGTAGGTTCTATTGTTAACCACGATGCCTCTTCCAAGATAGATATTGTTCCTGACAATCCTTCGTGGGCACTATTTCGAATGGTAATTGTTTTTGTAACAGATTCGCCCTGCTCTACGCTGCCAAAATCTACTTCTTTTGGCTGAATAGTAAGTTCTGGCATAGAAGCTTCGATATAGGAAAGATTGTTCTTGGAATCTAGCAGCATTATTCCCTTCCCATATACAGCCAGGGATATATACGATGAAAAATCATCATCCAGTTCTAGTTTTTCTAGAGTTCTCCCATTCTCCATAGAAAGCATCAGAATCTTTTTGTGTAGATCATACAGCATTCCTGACCTTACATAATGATAGCAAGAGAACACCAATGTATTTCCTGCAATAATCATGCCAGGGCAATAGAAATTGATGTAATAATCATCAAACATGATTCGTTTATCCCAGAGTACATTTCCATCCTGTTTGTCCAAAGCAAAAATGTATCCATAATCGGCAGTAATAATAACCGTATCCGTAGATAATTTAGGAGTAAAGTTACGAGCATCCAGTCCTTTTTTGGCAAAGGACCATTTGGTTTCTCCCGTTTTTGCATTCAATGCTACACACTCAAATTCGTAAAACTTGTCGTTCATCCCTTTGTGCACAATACAATATGCTTGTGTATCATCAGCACTGGGGCTACAAATCCGATCGTATCCTTCAAAAGATTTTGACCATACAACTTCTCCCGTATCTTCACGCAAACAAATTAATGAAGCATTCCCACTAGTTCTTACTTTCTCTCCATCATATTGAGTAGCATATCCAGCCACATAAACATATTCGTTTTTGATCGTTGGCATACCACAATCGGCAAGTCCTGACAATGGAAGAGTTTTCTCCCACAAGATTTCTCCTGTTTTTACATCGATTTTTGTAATCGTAGAAGTTTCAGAAATCGCTCCTCCCTCTTCTTTTTTCTCCCAATGGATGGATTTGCAATAGATGCTCCCATTGGCATATTGCAATTCTCCATTGATCTGGTTTTCCACAGGTATTTCAAATAGAATCTCTTGGCTATCCAAATCAATAGCTGTGATATAGGCAGCTGTTTTTCCTTCGAGAATCTCTTCCAAAGAATAGGTAGCACACACCCACACTTGCTTTGTTTCGGGAATAATCAAAGGGCATCGAACATGATTCCCTTTTACCGACACTTTCCACAGTTCTTCTCCCTCTTCGATATCATAGACCAATAATTCAGAATGATCTGCTTCGTCATATTGAGAAAAAAGGATATAAGCTTGTCCATTGTAGCAGACAATACCTTCGCTAGCACATTTTTTGTATTCTCCCAAGCAAATCGGATAGTCATTGTGTTCTTTTAAAGGTCCTTGCAAGGAAGTAAAGGTAAATCCATCTAGTGATGAATGGTTGTACAGAGAAAGCCAGGGGTAATATCCCATGTCATCGTACAGTGGTTTTTCGACGGCACGAAGAGAAAAACCCATGAATAAAGAGCTACA
>DAIMET010000058.1:0-7016 GCA_036725105.1 Calditrichota bacterium | reverse complement strand
GCTTCAAGACAAATGGATTCGCTGTTTGACTCTGCTTCCCGATCGAACTACCCTTTATGTTGGTACTTTTGGCCATGGCTTGTACAAGCTAGATATGCGGTCTAATCATGCAAAAGGTGGTTTCGTAAGTGTTGAGTCCAGTCCTCACACAGTAGAAGATATTGTATATCTACATGAATCCAAGGAACTTTGGATAGCAGCCGGCGTGGATGGCATTATGGTTTTGGATGAACACAACCAATGGTATCATGCATTCAAAGGTTCTGGCGATTTGATCAAAGGTCCTCTTTGGAATACTCTTGCTATTGAAAAATCCACTATTTTGGCTGGTTGTCACCTGCCACCTTTCGATCCACAAAGGAATAATTATGCAGCAGTTATCCAAAGTACAGATCATGGTATACACTGGGGCAATGCAATTCATCAGGTAGATCATAAATTATTTGGGAATCCAGGTGAAAGCTGGTGGAAACAAGATGATAGAGCAATGATCCAGGGAAACCAATTTCAAGGGGGTACGGTTTTGGGCGGATCTCACGGACGAGTTCCAAACATTGCTATAGACCCTTTCGATGCAGAAAAGGTAATGATGGCTTCTAGCGGGGGAGTATACGTCAGCGAAAACGGAGGAACTCATTGGCAATTTGCATCCAAAGGCATGCAGCTGGTTGTACCAATTTCTATAGGGATTGCACCATGGGGAGAAGTGTTTCTAGGAATGAAGGATTGGAGCTATGTAATTGCCCAGCAGGGAGCGGAAGAAATTCGTGTGTGGAATCGTCATGATAATGCCATGATGATGGCGAGTGATTTTGCCTTTAACAAGGAAAAGGAATCATTTTATGTTTTACTAAGCCCCAATACTACGGGTGGGGGCTTACTCTTGGAAGGGAAAAAGAACACTCATGAGCTGCGCATTTTTGCGGATCTAGAAGCTCTCACAAGGAATCGAGAAGACAGAGCGTTTCGGATGCTATATGACACCTCGGGAAAAGAAAGCGTATTCATCGTTGCTATCATTCCTTCTCACCCTTACAACAAAAATGGAATCTGCAGTATATATAGAAGTTTGGATGGTAAAAACTGGACAGAATTGCAGAAAATCGAGTGCGGTGCAGGAGAATTTAACCTTTCCATGAATTGGGCTGGAGGACAAGAAGCACTGTACGTCTATCATTCTACAAAAGGGCTTTATCGTGGTGAAAATGGGGGAAAGGGACGCTGGATTCACACGGATAAAATACCCCCAGTGAGTACTCCTTATTCTGGTTACATGACAGCTTCTCCATCCGATACCAACCAATTGTACATCTCAACCGATACTGGTTTGTATCAAATTCATCATGCCCATACGTCCAATCCTTACTTTGCAAATATAGATTTGGGTCAAGATGAAATTACCGGACCCATTGCATTTGACTCCTCTGGAACACTTTTTGTAACTATTCCAGCCCAAGCGAACAAACCAGCAAAACTGCTTCGAGTAGATTCCGCTATGCATGTGGTGGATATAGCAGATGATTTCTACCGTAGCTCTTCGCTTTTTCCTAAAGCAATACGTGTACAAGAGGATGGTAGAATCATTGTCGCCAATCAGGTGAATGGTTTTACAATATCCAGCTTTCGAGATTGAGTATACCTTGGATACCTACATTCATTAAGTGTGGTAGCAAAACAAATGATCAAAACCAAGTTGCAAATTACAGTTATTTTTCTACTATGAATAAGGATTAACTTTGTGAATTAAAATGGGGTTATTCTTACGGGGAATTACGAGAAAATATTGATTATAAATGATTAATGCTTAGTCTTACATTATTGATATGCCTTAAGAAAAGGATGTCTAGATAGTGATGCAATGAAAAGAAAAATTACCAATAACGGTAAAGTCTTTAAGGGTCAACGTTGTTATCACCATCACACTACATCAAAGGGGGTACTCAAGATGGGTAGTTTAGCACGAAGAACAGTTAGTATAAGTATTTGTTTTTTTTTGTTATTTCCATTTTTTTTCAAGGATACAACTACTTCTGGAAAATTTTCACAAGATAGTCATCCCTCCACTATATCACCTCAAGGTTTTTTCACAGAAAACAGGGGGCAGTGGGTTCCAGAGATACAGTTTATAGGATCCACCTCTTTTGGTCGCATTGCATTCACAGAGAATTCTATCATCTATGAGTTTCAATCTCCTCCTTCTCCTAGTACAAATCAAAAAATGCAGTCTAAAGTTCTTCCACCTTTTCAAAGTGAATTCGTCAAAATAACTTTCCCTACCTCATTGTATCAAGAATCGAACCTCAATAAATCATTGCTTCCAATGTACCCCTTGAATCATGTAAACCACTATTTAAGAGGACCTTCGGAAAAATGGGCTACACATTGTCGGAATTTTGCTTCTATACAATACAATAACCTATGGGAGGGGATTGATTTACGGTATTACTATAGTGCCGAAGGATTAAAGTACGAATTCTATGTTCATCCTGAAGGCAATGTGGAAGATATTCAAATGAAAATTGAAGGTGCCTCAATAGAAGTATGCTCAAGTCAAATACGGATAAACACAAGTATTGGCACAGTATTCGATGATCAACTGTATGTATATTTAGAAGAAACCAAAACTGAATTACCGGCAGAATTTGTTAGCAAAGGAGCCAATGTATATGGTTTCAATGTTATATTGAGTTCAGATAGTCAAGATACTAGTCGAAACGAAACTATCGTTATCGATCCTGTGATTTTTTCCACTTTTTTAGGAGGATATAAACTAGACAATTGCAGTGCTATACAGGTAGACTCTTTGAACAATTCCTATATTGCAGGTTTCACACGATCAACTGCAACTGATTACTTTCCCATAGATAATGAAATACCTGGTTTTGATACATCAGCCAATGGAGATTATGATGTTTTTTTGATGAAAATTGACCCCACAGGATCAAACATCTTGTATTCTACATACATTGGGGGCTCCAATTATGACGTTTGTACCGATATCGCATTAAATTCACTTGATCAAATTTGTCTTGTAGGAAATACTCTCTCTAGTCCCTCTGATGGGTTCCCTATTGGAAATGACATACCTGGTTTTTGTACAGAATATAAGGGTTTTCATGAAGGTTTTGTAGTAATGATTAGTCAAGATGGTAGTACACTTCTTTATTCTAGCTATATTGGAGGGGCTAGTAATGATTATGCAACATGCATAAAAATTGACAAAGAAGACAACCTTTACATTGGTGGTAATGCAAATTCATCGCCAAATACTTTTCCCATAGGAGGAGACATTCCTGGATACCAAAAAGATTACATGGGAACTGATGGATATGTTTTAAAATTAGACCCTAGCGGCACTACAATACTCTTTTCCACTTATATTGGTGGTACGAACGGAGAAGAGATTTATGATATTGCTCTTGATTTAGAAAACAACGTTTACATCACAGGATATACCGATTCAAAAGAAGGTGAAAGTTTTCCAATAGAACCAAATTTACCTGGATTTGATAAAAAACACAACGATCTTAACGATGCATTTGTTATCAAATTAGATTCATCAGGTACTCATCTTTTGTATTCGACCTATCTGGGTGGAGAAAAAGATGATATCGGTACCGCAATTACCGTGGATCAAGATGACAACGCATACATAACCGGATATACCTTTTCAGATGAACGAACCTTCCCTGTATCAGAAGACATTGCTGGTTTTGACAAAATACACGGTGGATACGAAGATGTTTTTTGTATGAAAATAAGCGCGGATGGAAATCAAACACTTTTTTGCACCTATATTGGTGGCGTTAGCTATGATGTGAGTAGAGAGATTGTGCTAGGAGAAAACAATACAATTTTTATATCAGGTGATACTCGTTCTGACGATGGATCATTTCCGGTTGGGGGAAGGTATCCTGGTTTGTATTATATTTTTGGTGGAAACATCGATTCATTCATTGTACAAATGGATTCTACTGGAGAAAATATTCTGTTTTCGACATTAATAGGTGGCCAAATGGTAGAAGAAAACACATATTTTGATCTATCGTTTTCAGGAGATATTTTTATTGCAGGTCAATCTTCTTCTACCGAAAGAGATGATCCACCGTTCCCGATATGCCCAAAGCTCCCTGGATATTCAAAACGAAATCGTGGTGGAAATGGCGACATTTATGTAATGAGAATTACCCTATCAGAAGAATCTCCAAAAGATCCAGAACCGACCTTAGATTTCCAAATTCCTATTCAGAATGTTACATTACATTCCAATCAGATAGAAAATGTCAGCCTTATACTCTCCAATAAAGGGGAAGAAGACTCACTATTAGAAGGTAATTTGTCAACATTCTACAAGCAACAAGAAAGTGTATCATGGTTATCAATAGATCGAACACAATTCTCAATTGTATTCCAAGAAAACATTGAGGTTAATATTAACTTTGATAGTAACGATTTAGAAGCTGGCTTTTACGAAGGATCTATTTTGATTAGCAGCAATGACCCTCATGCTCCAGAAATTCAAATTGATGTTTCAATGGAAGTCATCGAATATTCTCCAACAATTTATTGGAATTTTGATCGTAATTCTTTCGAACTCTATCCAGATAAGAGAGTTATCGAAACTTTATCGATTAAAAATACTGGGGAAGACAACTCCGTATTGGAAGGAACCCTATCGACTGATAAATCTTGGTTAATAGCTGAAAAAAATCTTTTTCTATCCCATCTTCTTCATCTTTGCAAACCAACATAGAAATAAGTACATACAACATGAATCCTGGAAAATTTACTGGGAACATTTTTATACACTCCAATGATCCTTCTAACGAGTTTATCAAGATACCGGTCACCTTAATGGTCCAACAACCACAACCGGTTATACACTGCGGTCGCAAATCAATTGAAGAAGAAGTAATACATGGCACAAAAAAACAAATCATTCTTCCAATTGAAAACAAAGGACCAAGTCATTCAACACTTCAAGTAGAAATTTCTTCATTGCGTTCATGGATTCAATCTCAACCAAAAACTAGTTCTTTATCTTCAAGCCAAAAAGAAATATTTCAAATCACTATCGACTCATCTTCTTTAATTCCTAACAAAACATACGAAGAAGTTTTAACAATCAAATCAAATGATCCTCAATACAGTACAATCCAATTACCATTGTCAATCAAGATTCTTCCCGTCAAATTATTGATTTTCTTGCAAATCGGGAATTCTATCGTTCAAATAAAAACAAACGATGGTAAAAGAGAAGAAAGAACAAATTTAGATGCACCTCCTTCTATTATTAATGGGAGAACTGTTGTACCTTTAAGATTTCTAGCAGAAACGTTTGGAGCAAAAGTTGAGTGGTTTTCTAAGGAAGAGGAGATTCAGCTTCGCTACGAAAACATGCTGATCCACCTTTGGTTACATCGCAAATATGGAAGAACCTATGATGCATTGATCGAACGTGTGCAACAAGCACCAGAGAAAGTTCAACTTGAAACACCACCTTGCATCATAAATGGGAGAACAATGGTACCACTTCGTTTTATTGGAGAAACGTTTGGAGCAAAAGTTGAGTGGGAAGCTGATACACAAACTATTATTTTAACAACGCAATACAATGAAGAATAGGCATACAACACCAAGAAAAGGATACTTATGAGAAAAGAACTCGCTTATTTGATGGGTCAGAACGCCCTTCAGTTTGATTCACAATGGATGGAGAAAAATCCAGTATGGACTAACTGGTCTTTACGTCATACTCCTTTTTCCCTATACAGTAATAATGGATGGGCATATCTATGGTTACATCCCATGCTACTTCCCAATTTCTCATGGGTAGATGCTTCAAAACAAACACAATTTAGAGAGAAAGATTGCCCCTGGAGAGGCAATACTATGATTGAATTAGAATCGAAATATTGTGGAATTGTCGACACAATGTATATCAGTAATGCCCTGGTTATACCTTATTTGTACCATGAAGCTTTCCATGCATTTCAGCAACAATGGATGAAAAACCGTTGGCACAATTTTTCGTTGTGGGCGAAATACCCAGAGGATGATGTTGAAAATATTGCCTTGAGTCATATTGAAAATCAAATTTTACTTTCTTCTATACCCGCAGCAGAAAGAATTGCGAGATTTGCTTCAATTCGTAAGTATCGACTTTCTCTTTTGTCAGATGAAATGTCTGATTTTGATCAAAAAGGTTTATTAGTAGAAGGAACAGCATCCTATGTTGAAAAACGGATCATCATGGTTCTTCTTCAGTCATTTGATACGGTTTTTTCCGATTTAATGAAAAAAACACATCAAGAAGAAATCATCGAGTATGTAAACGAAACAGCTTTAAAGATCAACACAAGTCAATTAATCTACCGATGGTTCGGTATTGGTTATCGACTGGGAACTGCTTTGGACATTCTCCTACCAAAATGGAAAAAGTGTTTGATGGAGAAGCCAGTTTTGTGGGAAGATTTACTTGAAGAATATTTCTCTATGTCAGATTCTGTGAAATCTCTCCTCAATACCTTTCATTACGATAAAACACTTCGTTGTGTTGAAATAAAACAACAACAAAGAAACCAAGAAATCCAGACACGTATACGCAATATCCAAAATACTACTGAACGAAAACTACGTTTGTACTACAAAAATTTACATCCAACTGGTTTCGTTTTTTCCCCATCAGATATGATTGTAGTGAACGCGAAAATGAAACTCCACACCACAATTTTTGGACTTCAATTCTCAGATGAGTTTAATATAGACATCAAAGATACTGATGTAGTCGAATATGTAACCGAAAAGTATTTTGAATGCATCCTTCCAGATGATTATTCGATAAAAAAGGAACAAAATATACTCACCATGAAAGCAAAAGGACTTCATATACACATTCCTTACAAAAAATGGGTTCAGGCTGCAAATGGTGATTCTATTACAATCTCAACTTGATTCTTGAAAAAAAGCATTATTTTGGTTTTTTTATTTGGAGAAATTGGAGAATCGTTTTACTA
>DAIMET010000057.1:6065-7123 GCA_036725105.1 Calditrichota bacterium | reverse complement strand
CAAATTTACTTTTATCGCTTAAAAACTCTGGTATAACAAACGGAAAACCACAATAGCGGCATTTGATGGTTTCTAAGATCATTTTAGAGACAATAAATGTGGTGGTATAAGAGAAATCAATTCCTAGTTTTTTAAAAATGGATTCATTTCGAGGGTCATTGATGCGAGCCATTGTTACATGAACCTTAAAAGTAATTTTGGCTAACTGGCAGGCTACGAAATTATCTTCATCCCGACCAGTTACAGCGACTAAATAATCAGCCTGTCCTGTTCCAGCAGACTCTAGAATTGAATGGTCCGTACCATCACCATGTATCACAAGAGCATTCATATTGGTTGCGATTTTCTCACACTTTTCTGCATCTTTTTCAATAATGGATACAGAATATCCTAGCGAAAGAAGTTCTCTACAAAGGTGATTACCAACTTTACCACCGCCAACGATAATGACATGCATATTCTTACTCCTACTTCTTTCCAAACACTTGGGCAGACTCATGAATACTGTGAATATTTATTGCAGTGATAATGCGATCGCCTTTTGTAAGTTTGAATGAATCTTTTGCTAAAGAGATCCGATGATTGCGAATAATTGCAATAACACGTAAGTCGTTATTTTTTTCAAGGCTACCAATTGTTTCTTCTTCACCGATGGGTTCATAAATATGCTCCATGATTTCAAAGCTTTGGTTTACGTACAAATTAGCGCTGTTTTCACCCATGATAAATCGGCTATATACTTGTTCTGCGCTCAATATGGTAGGAGAAACAATTTCAAGGCCTAATGCTCTGAATGTTTTTTCTCGGCTTGGATTGTAAACTCTTGTAATCACGCGTTTGACTTTAAAAATTGTTTTTGCCACTGCAGATGACATAATATTGACATTGTCGTTTTCAGTGAGAGTTGCTACGACATCTGCCTGCTCGATTCCTGCTTGTTTCAATACAGACTCATCAAATCCATAACCAGGAACAGTAATGCCATCAAATTCTGAGGGAAGTATATCAAACGCTTTTTCATTTTTATCAATTACAGCAACATTATTACCGTTTCTTGC
>DAIMET010000057.1:0-5965 GCA_036725105.1 Calditrichota bacterium | reverse complement strand
GAACAATTAGTAGCAGATGCAGAGAATCCAAAAAAACTGTTTGTTGTAGGAACTGGTGTAATAGAAGCTGAGCCAGACATGGGGATAGTGAACGGAAGCATTGTAACGCAAGAAGAAGAAGCCGCCGTATCACAGAGCAAAAATGACGAGTGCTCGAAACGTGTCATAGAGGCATTACTCGACCTTGGTATTCCCAAAGAAGACATAAAAACGTCTTCATACAACGTCAATCCAGTCTATTCATACAGATCTGGAGAAGATCCAAAACTTATTGGATACAAAACCGTGCACCAGTTAACCATTGAAGTAAAAGAAGATTTTGCAATGATCGGTAAAGTCATTGATGCAGCTATGGGTGCTGGAATGAATCAGATACATGGTATTCATTTCGATATCCAAGATCGCTCTACTCTTTTGAAGCAAGCGATTGAAAAAGCTACTTTCGATGCTCGAGAAAAAGCTGAAACTGCTTTAAATCCTGAAGGAATGGGCATTGTAGAATTACAAGAACTACATGTCATGACTTCTGAGCCAGCCTCTCAAGCAAAAAGAACTTTAGACGGTGCACCAGAACAAGGTGGATCCATGCTTATGCCGGGTTCTCAAACGATCACAGCACAAGTACAAGCAACCTACATTTTTGCCAGCTCAGTAGAAAAAGAATAAAAAACTTCTCCAAATCCTGAAAAAATAAAGCACTCCTCTTCCTGTTTTTGTTATACTTGAAGAAAAACAGGAAGAGGTTTTTTTTATGATTGCAATTATTGATTTTGGATCCCAATTTACGCAGCTTATTGCAAGAAAAATTAGAGAACTTGGGGTGTATTCTAAAATTTATCCGTTCTATGCAACCCAAAAAGATCTGCAAGATGCGGAGGCAATCATTTTATCAGGAGGTCCTTGTTCTGTTTTATCTCCTGATTCTCCCCGACTAAAAGAAGAAGTCTGGAATATGGAAATTCCTATTTTAGCCTTTTGTTATGGTCACCAACTTATGACTCTACAATATGGCGGGACCATTGTAAAACGACACCAGGCTAGAGAATACGGGAAAACTTCACTCTATATATCTGATTCCACCTCGCCTCTTGTTTCTGGAGTTCATCAGGAATCCACAGTATGGATGTCTCACGAAGATGGTGTTGAAAACCCACCCTCAGATTTTCATGCAGTTGCACATACAGATCATTCTCCAGTTGCTATATTTGAAAATCCTTCTTTACGTCGATATGGTTTTCAGTTTCATCCAGAAGTTCACCACTGTGAGTTTGGTAAACAATTTTTCCAGAACTTCCTTTTTTCCATTGTTCATGCAACCCAAGATTGGAATCTTTCTGATTTTATCCAAGACCAGATCCAAGATATTCAATCCAAGGTTGGAGATAAAAAAGTTATCTGTGGTATAAGCGGGGGAGTTGATTCTTCTGTAGCTGCTCTTCTTGTTTCAAAAGCTGTCGGCAATAGACTGAAATGTATTTTTGTGGATCATGGTCTCTTACGTCAGAACGAAGGAGATGAAGTTGCTTGTATGCTGCAGGAACTCGGTCTTGATATCGAAAAGCTAGAAGTATCTGAGCTTTTTTTAAGGAATCTGACAGGGATTTCTGACCCGGAAGAAAAACGAAAAATTATTGGCAAATTATTTATCGATGTTTTTGCTAAAGAAGCATCTCGCTTTGAAGCAGATTTTTTAGTGCAAGGAACTCTTTACCCCGACATTATTGAAAGCTCTGGAGGAGTCTCTGGCATTGCAGCAAAAATTAAAAGTCACCATAATGTGGGTGGATTGCCTGAAAAAATGGATCTTAAGCTTATTGAACCCTTAAAGTATTTGTTCAAAGATGAAGTTCGAGTGATTGGAGAAAAATTGGGTCTTCCTTCTCAATTTGTACACCGACATCCCTTTCCTGGACCCGGATTAGCGATACGAATTATTGGAGAAATAACCCCGCAGCGAATTGAGCTTCTTCAACAAGCAGATGCAATTATGCGAGAAGAAATTGCCTTGTACGATACCAATCGGTCCATCTGGCAAGCCCTTGTTGTATTGCTCCCAATAAAAACAGTTGGAGTGATGGGCGATGAAAGAACATATCAAAATGTAGTGGCACTGCGGTTGGTTGAATCTGTTGATGGGATGACCGCCAATTGGCACCATATGCCATCAGTAGTTCTAGAACGAATCAGCAACCGCATTACAAACGAAGTAGCGGGAATCAATCGCGTTGTTTACGATATTACATCAAAACCACCTGCTACTATTGAGTGGGAATAATATGATTTCATTCAAAGATCGGTGTTTTATACGTAAAAATGTAGATCGTTGTCTGATGAACGGAGAATATCAGAAAGCACTGGATTATTTTCATGCAGGACTTGGGATAGATCCAGATTACCCATGGTATGAGTTGTTTATGGGAGATGTTTATAATTTCTATCTTCACGATTCTGACCAAGCTTACCCAATCTATCAAAGCTGCTATCAAAAGGGAAAAGGGATATTTAATACTACCCCCTATTCACCGCTACGGTATCTATTGAAACGTCTGTCCAAATTGGCTTATGGATATAAAGATTATGCTTCCTCCGCTTCCTATTACGAAGAATTTATTGCCTTCCGTCCTTCCAATTTTCACGAGAACGACTTTATTCGTTATGCAGATTCCTTATTGCATCTCCAACAAAAAGAAAAAGCCATTCAAGTACTGGAACTTGGCAAGAAATTTTCAAAAAGTAGAGCAATACGCGAAAAATTAAATCAAATTCTGCCTAGCCCTGAAGAAATCCCTTCGTTTCCTGTAATAAAAGATGGTTATGAGAGAATCCCTATTCAAACAAGAGTCATTTTTCCAGGTGATTCGATACCAGATCTCGTAGATTCTTTAACCAAAGATATTCGAAGAAAAGGTGATATTCTTACTGTAGCATCTTGTGTAGTTGCAGTCGCTGAAAATCGAAAGAAAACAATTGATGTTGCACATGCATCTTGGTTTGCGAAACTTCTTGCCAAATGCGTTCATGATGATAATTTTGATTTTGGGGGAAATGCTCCTTTGTGCAATCCATTGTCAATGCAAATGGCTATCGAAGAAGCAGGATGGTGGCGCATCTTGTTTGCTGCCATGTTTGGCGGATTCATTAGCAAGCTTTGGAAAGGATCGGGCATGTTTTATCGATTAGCTGGCGAACAAGCTGCCTTGATTGACGATATGCCAGGTGCTATTGCTCCATTTGATTATTCTATTATCTTAGGACCGAAAGATTCAAATCAAACTTCTTTAGAGATTAAAAAAATAACGGGATGTGATGCAGCTATAGTGGATGCAAATGATCTTCAAATTGCATGGGTAGTAGGTTGTAGTGACCTGACCTTACAATCTCCTATTGAAAAAGCTATGGAAGATAATCCTGCTGGGAATGGTGATCAACAGACCCCGATTATTTTATTACGACCAGCTTAAAAAAAATGTCACTTGTTAAAACCACCGCTATCATCACAAAAGCCAGTCCTTACAAAGAACACGATAAGCTTTTAACACTTTTCACGCTGAATCAGGGTAAAGTGACGGCTCTTTGTAAAAAATCAAGGCATACACTCAATCGATGGAATTCTTCTTTTGAGCCACCAATGCTTTGCAATGTCCAGTTATACGAAAGAAACCAATATTATACCTTGACAGAGATCAGTGTGGAAAATCCCTATTTATCGCTAACCAAATCGTATAAAAATCTTTTAGCCGTACAAACAATGTCCTATATTATTGAGCACTTCACAATGCCCGAAATGGAGCTCACGTCTTTATTTTACCTGCTGCAATCTGTCTTGCATGCTCTAGAAAATAAAGAGTGTTCTTCCGATTTTGCAAGACATTACTTCTCTTTACAGTTTTTAAAAGAAACAGGTTTTTCTCTTCAATTTAAAACTTGTGTTAGGTGTAATAAGCCTTTTACAGGAGAATGGTTTTCTTTTTCTCTACTTCATGCACAGCTGTTCTGCGATTCCTGCACAAAAATCAACCGCATATACCCTAGATTTGATCTTGGTTTGTTACCTCAACTTGAAACTCTATATTACATTTCCCTAGATGAAATAAAACAAAACTCCGATTTCCTTTTCAATTATTCAGAAATCGATAGAATAATGAAAGAATTATACAAAGGCTTTCTTTCAAAAGAATGCCTAACGATACATCATTTTGAGTAGCTTTTCATAAAGGAGTTAAAATGAGACAGAGTTGTGGTGGATTTGTTCCGAAGAACGTCGTTCAAAATCCTGATTTCGAGACTTTGCGAGATATGGCTAAAAAAGAAGAAATCACTACAGAATTTGGGAGTCCTGCTTATTTTTCCAAAATTATGAACCGAAGTGCAAAGTTTACCGAAATCATTTATGATGAACCCAACCAGCAACAGAAAGACCTTATAGAGGCCGGACTGGAGAGCTTGAAAGAGCGGCCTATGATTGAACTCTTTCGGAGAATGGGGAATCATAGTGATTGTAAAATCGGTTGCAGACTCCTGATTCCACAAGATTATGCTCGTTTAGCATATATGTGGGGCCAGCTTCTTTTTGACAATCCGGAAAAAACGGACGACCTGATTACTATTGCTATTCCAGACTGGCCAGAAAGAAAGGTCCTTGTCGATGCAAAAAACTACATCACATACGTATTCGGAACCGACTATGCTGGTGAAATTAAAAAGTCATTTCTCCGCTTAGGGATGTGGTATGTAAAACAGAAAAAAGAATGCTTGGGCTTGCATGCAGGGAGCAAAGTGTTAAAAGTAAAGAACCAACAAGGAAATCTTATTGAAAAAGGGGCGATCTTTTTTGGTCTTAGCGGAACCGGTAAATCCACCCTGACATGCCATGATCATAACCTTGCCAAACCAGAAGGCGTAACCATCCGACAGGACGATGTTATCTTCTTAAACCGACAAGGCAGTTGTTATGGTTCTGAAAACAATTTTTACATTAAAACCGAAGGACTAGAACCAAAGTACCAACCCGTAATGTACCAAGCTTTCAGTAGCAAAAATGCTTTGCTTGATAACGTTGCTGTAACCAAGGAAGGAACGGTTCTACTTGAAGATGTATCCCGAACGACCAACGGTAGAGCAGTTGTTTGTCGAAAAGATATGGAAGATACTGATGATTCTATTGACTTGCCTAAAGTCCACATGGTATTTTTTATTACCCGTCGCGAAGACATCATTCCACCCATAGCTAAGTTGACCCCAAAACAAGCAGCAGCGTTTTTTATGCTTGGTGAATCCATCGAAACATCTGCCGGAGATCCCGAAAAAGCCGGTCAATCGAAGAGGGAAGTAGGCACGAATCCATTTATTGTTGGATCAAAAGGTAAAGAAGGAACTCTTTTCTTTGAAATGATTTCGAACATGAAAGATGTTGAGTGTTTCTTACTGAATACCGGGAAAGTCGGTGGAACAAACGGTAAAAAAATCAGCGTAAAAGACACTGTAGAAATTATCCAGAAAGCTGCAAAAAATGCGATTCAATGGAAAAAAGATCCTTTCTGGGGGTACCAAATTCCTTCATCCATTGATGGACTAGATATTTCCATGTTTGATCCAGTGTTGTATTATACACACGATGAAATTGATCAAAAAAATCGTACACTATACCAGGAAAGACTCGCATGGCTGAAACAATTCCCCGAGCTTTCTCAAGATATTACTCAATCTCTATTAGAATCGTAGGAGGCGTTATGAACCGAAAAGAAAAAGAAAAATTTGACATTGCAACGGGCAAGAAAACGATTGATCCTGAAGAAATGGCACGAAGACAAGAAATAGAAAAACAAGAAAAAGTTTTGAATCGCAAACGCTGGATGGTGATTCTTGGTTCCATTGTTGTCATCATTTTAGTTGTAGTTGGTATTTCTGCTTTTCACAACCACCAGGAAATGGTGAAACAAGAGAAAGCTCTTTGGCCCCCAGATGT
>DAIMET010000056.1:4323-7337 GCA_036725105.1 Calditrichota bacterium | reverse complement strand
CATACTGTTTTCAAACTTGCACCATTATCATTGATGCAGTTTATTTCAGCGATTGGCATCGCTTTTCTGTCAGTGTATTGGATTCACTTATTCCATAAGAAAAACCAGTAGAATCCTGTCAAGCTGTTATAAAAGAGGTTTAGACCGTTTGAAATCTTTAACGAAGCTGTACACCGATTTTACAAATATTAGACAAATCAAAGGTTGTACTTGTCATTTGTCTAATTTATTATAAAATAAGGACATGATAGCCAGAGATTTGTCAAACGAGTTGATTTTTCTTTCTGAACAATATCCTATTGTTACTATTATTGGACCAAGACAATCTGGGAAAACTACTTTAGCAAAATCAGTCTTCCCGATGCACTCCTATCAGAATCTTGAATCACCCGAAATAAGAAGCTTAGCTGAAACTGATCCAAGAGCTTTTTTCTCATCCTTTCAGCTCCCTGTCATTATTGATGAAGTACAAAGGGTTCCTTCTATTCTCTCCTATATTCAAACTCAATCCGATGAAATTGATAAAAATGGTCAGTTTATTTTAACAGGTAGCTATCAACTCTCACTTCAGGAATCTATTTCACAATCTTTGGCAGGGCGTACTGCTCTGGCAACACTGTATCCACTCTCAATACATGAGTTGCAAAAACAAGAAGTGGAATATTCCAGAGACGAATATATCTTTCAAGGTTTCTATCCACGCATTTATAAAGAACAGATGGAGCCCCACCGATTTTATAGAAATTACTACCAAACTTATATCGAACGGGATTTAAGACAAATGATTCAAATACGAAGTTTGTCCTTATTTGATAAATTCGTTCGTCTACTTGCCGGTAGAATTGGCAATATTTTAAATACGGCCTCCATTGCTCAAGATGTCGGTGTTTCCAGCTCTACAATTCAAGAATGGATTTCCATATTAGAAGCTTCTTTTGTCATATACCGACTTCCACCTTATTACAATAATTTTGGCAAACGCTTGATCAAGTCACCCAAAATCTATTTTACGGATATTGGTTTAGCTTGTTATTTACTAGGAATAACACAAATCCATCAGATATCTCGAGACCCTCTTATAGGCAATATGTTTGAAAATATGGTTGTCATGGATATTCGTAAAACCCTGATGAACCAAGGACTAGAGTCAAACTTATTTTTTTATCGAGACCACAACAATCATGAAGTGGATCTACTCATTAAAAGTGGAGATTTGCTCCTACCGGTTGAAATTAAATCTGCAATGTCGTACCACGAGTCTCTTCATAAAAACATACCATATTTTCAAAAGATATCCGGCATTAAAAATGGCTTATTACTCTATGCTGGCAATGTAGAGTTTCAAAAAGAAGAGATTTCAGTAGCTAATTTTCAGCAATTTGGTAAGGTGTTTTCAGCTTTCATGCAAACAAATACTCTATAACTCCTTGTACCAAAGCAGCATGATTTCATCACTGGGCTTTGCTGTTCCACCATAGGCAAAACAATCTACACCACCAAGAAAACATCCCATCCTGTTATAGAATTTGCACGCATCGACATTATTGTTTTGTGTTTCAATTTTCAACCACTGAGCGCCTTGATTCTTTGCCCATTGCATAGCATATTGAAATAATGCTCTTCCAATCCCCATGCCTCGATATTCTTCATTGACACGAATATCCCACAGTACTGCTAAATCTTTTCTCAAGCCCAGCATTTGAATTTCAGGAGAATTATGGATAATGATAGCCCCTGCAACAGGTTTCTCTTCAATGTACGTAAGTACAATATGCCATTTCTTCGTATCAAATACTTTTTCCCAATCCAATGGAGAATTTTGGGGAAGTTGATCATAATTTTTACAAACCGAGTAATCTGTGGAAGACTCTTGAAAAGGGATTCCTTGGAGCCCATTCTTCGAAGGATCAATCTTTAATGTTGTCTGAATCCAAAAGGCAATCGATATTGTAGAATAGATCTTTAAATCATGAACTTGCACAAATCGTAGGTAATGGTTATCTTTAGTTTCTCTATTCTCTCTTTTCAACCACTGTTTTGTAAGTGGTTTTGGAATCATTTCCAGCTCCATTCTACAATGATTATAACATTCTGCGATTCGTTTCGCATATTATTATAATATTTTGCGATTCTTACAATACTGTAATGCGTGATTTTTCTGTCGAAGGTAGACTATTTCACGATAGTATATACGCCAGTTTCCTCAGTAGTGTTAGGAGCTTCATTCATGTATTGAATGTTGTCTTCATCAGAATTATAGTAATACATTTGGTGGGTTCTTGGTTCTTCGCTGAATCCACACCAATCACTGATTCTGAGATGGAAGCTATTTGGTATAATCGCTAAGGAAATTAGAGGATCTGAATCAACATCTACGATCCATTTTCGAAGAATTGGATGTTGTTTTTGATCAGATAAGCTGAAATAGGAGATCTCGTGGTAGTACTCCCCAAATTGATCATCGTGAGATACAATATTGTACTGAATAGAATACAATCGATCTATATGAAAATAACTCCATTGCAAATCATTTGATAGGTTTTCCCATACAATATCTGATATTTTTCGAAATAGTGTAAGTGTTTCCTTTGTAATCGAAACTTCTTTCATTTTTTCTATTTCTTGATCGGTATAAACTTCTGGTCGTCCAGGTTGATATTCTACAGTTAAAACATCGTCGGATAGAGGTCGATAGATGTACTGAATTTTTGTAAAATGCATCATCCCTTCTGCAATAGATTCTGTAAAAAAGATTTCCTCGTTTGCAGTAATTCGGTCAATCGTAGTTATCGTCCCATGAACAGTGCCTATTTTATCAACAGGGGCTGAATCTGTCGATTTAGCTGAAGGATTAGGATAATACTCTAATTTTACAAACTTTCGTTGTAGAGTCTCTTTCTCTATATCCCAGGACCATATTTCTGAACATCCACCATAATCAGAGCTGCCTTTTAGATTTGTTATCAATTCAGTGTCGGTAGTTTTCAAGCGTGGGTTTACAACAAAGTATAACT
>DAIMET010000056.1:0-4223 GCA_036725105.1 Calditrichota bacterium | reverse complement strand
AAGAAAGAATGGAATAATCAACGATAAATGATACTGTTACATAGGTTTTTCGACTGTATAGGATTCAAAATAGTCAATGTTGATGTCTTTGTTCTTGTATTGGGGCTGTTTCAGAATTTTACGAATTTGTTTTTCGGTCTTCTGAGAGGTTTCTAAGTCTTCATTATCAACAGAGATTGCAATCGTACCCAACAGAGGGTTTTCAAGAACTTTTTCCAAGATATATTCTTCTGATTCCATGATGGGGCCATAGATAACTAAAGAGTTCGAATATCCCTTCTCGGTGTCGAGTTCTTGTGGTAAGTACTCTTCATATATGCGGTTGAGATACACTTTTTCAGATTGAACAGCTTTTTTCTTGTAATTCTTATCTCCTTCAGTAATAATCACAGGAAAACGGTCTGTTTCAATATATTCACATATACGATGAACAAGATTATCGCCCTTAGGGGCTATCTTAGTGATGTTCTGTACTTCATCTTTTTGCAAACTAAAATTCCCATGAAGATAAAAAACATGGGTGTTTGTATCCCGCTTTGCAAAATTATCAGGGGAGAAAAAAACCTTTTTACTCGTTTTGGATTGTTTTCCAAAACCATCCTGGAACCAATCCACATCTTTTATAATACACCACTGAAGCGAAAGATCGTAACTGATCGAAAAAATGTACCGGAAATGTTTTAAAAAATCCAAGTAGTAAGGATAATTTGCTTCTATAGAATGAAAATTGGTATGAATTTTTTGTAATACAAAGCTATACATTTCTTTTAGTATCTCATATTGCATTGTTAAAAAATCTTTTGGGGGAGTAACATCGATCTTTTGGAGACTTTGGCTGTGTTTGTACAACAGGCGAACCATCACTTTGGTATCGTACAAAGAGCGAAACATTTCTTCAAGAGAGAAATCTTGGAAGAAAATGCGGAGAAACTTTTTTGTTGTTTTCACTTGCTCCTTAAGAAATTTTTTGGTGAAAAGATAGAAAAAGGGTTTATCGTGCAAAAAGTAAAGAGCGTTTTTGTCATCTAGGGCATTCTGAAAAATCTCTTTAGGATGATTGTAATCCATGGGTTCGTTTAAATAACAGCTAAAGGTATTCCCTATGATCAATTTTCCGTTTTTATATCGATCTTTAATTTCATCCCAACTCTGTAACATAAAAAACTCCTCTCCAAACCAGTTTTGATTTGAATACACTGAAATATTCCATAGAAGAGCAATTCTTTCCGTCTTCTAAAAATTTCAATGTTGTTATTATAAGATACAACGATGATCTTACAAATAAAATGCAAAAAACGTGATTAGAAATGGTTTCGTGCATTGTTGTTGTTGGTGGTTTTCTTGAGTGTTGCAGATTTTATCCTATACTTAAAAACACAAGCAAGGACTTTTCCTTTGCTTATCACGATATCAGGAGGTTAACGTATGCGTCTATTTACAAGAGAAGATTTACACGCATTGTTGCAGTCTTCTGGCGGATACCATGTATCCATTTTCATGCCAACTCATCAAGCAGGTCCTGAAACGGAGCAAAATCCCATTCGGTTTAAGAATTTAATCCGAAGGGCAGAAGAAGATCTGGAGTCCGAAGGTGTTCGCTTGCCGGATATCAAGTCTATTCTTGATCCAGCGTACCAATTACTTGCAAATCATTTTTTCTGGAGCCATCAGTACAAAGGTTTAGCCGTCTTTATTGGCCCTTCCGGTATGGAGTATTTCCGAGTTCCTCATGCATTCAAAGAGACTGTAGTTGTTACACAGCGTTTTCATCTCAATCCACTACTACCACTTCTGAATCGAAATGAACAATTCTATATCCTCGCCTTTAGCCCTTCTCTAGTACGATTTTACCAATGCAATCGTGATCAGATTGAAGAAATAGAAGTTCCCGATATGCCCAGAGACTTCAAGAGTGCTTTTGGTTCTTCTGACAATGAATCCCACCTCCATTATCACTTCATGGGCTCTGGTGGAAAAGGAGATCAAACTTCGGTCATCCATGGAAGTGGAGAAGTTCAAGAAAAAGATATTCTGAAACAGTATTTTCGAAAAATTGACCAGGCATTGCATAAAGCTCTCCGCGATTCAAGAGAACCATTGATTCTTGCATCCACTGAAACCAATGTTGCACTGTATCGTGAAATTAACTCATATCCACATGTTTTTGAAAATAGCATTAATGGGAGTCCCGATGAAGTAGAAGCAAAAGAGCTTCTTCAAAAAGGTTTTCCACTTATTCGTCCTTTGTTTAAACAAGAACGCACCGAGGCTGAAGAACAGTATCAAAAACTACTTGGTACTGGACGTACTTCAAATCAAGTAGAACAATTGGTATGGCAATCTCGCCAAGGTATGGTGGATACACTTTTTGTAGCTAGAGGCATTGAACAATGGGGAATCATTGATGAAGAAAATCAGACCATAGTGCTACACGATCATTATGAAACCGGCGATGAAGATATATATAGCTATATCAGCATCCAAACCTTGATTCACAAAGGAACTGTTTTCTCCATGATGCCACAGTTTATGCCAGAGAAAAACAATATCGCAGCAATCCTTCGCTACTAATAAACTGTAACACCTCATATGTAAAACCCTCTTCTTTCCACGAAAGAAAGAAGAGGGTTTTTTTAATGCTTATGTAGCCACCTGTATAGCAAAAATGATGAATCATTGGTCGGGTACACCCAGGATACAAACTGAATATTTTCTTCTGACAACAAGAATAGATCTTCCCAGGCAATAGATTCTTTATTTTGTAGGGGAAGAAGTACGTCTTGTGTTTGAAGGGAGATAGGGTCTCCATACGAATCGACAAAGTCGACTTGGCCATATGCATAGTTTAAAGAAGGGTCTGATGAAACAGAATGAAGAATGGGAATCTCATCTTCCGTATGCATAAGCGATGTGAAAAGAAGAATATCTTCTGATTCCCATAGAGCATTTCCTATTGACAATGAGATTAGAATGGGCTGGTTTTCACTACTTTCTTGTTTTGCATAATAACATACATTAAAGAGTGTTCCATGTTCATAAGCGGAAAGAGAAAACTTTGATTCCTCCGACAAATAATGAAAACCTTTTAGTTCTGACGAAACAATGCGCATATCTTTTCCATCAATGCTTGCATAGTCTTTGGATGTACTGAAAAGCTTTACTTCGTAAGATTTTGATTCTTGGTCTTCTTCCGAAAATTCATCTTCTAGGGTTTCTACAAAAAATGCACTATAGCTCCCCGCCAGACAAGATAAGGTATAGGGAGAATGATGTTGTTCAAAAATGGGAACAAACTCGCTGACATAAGTAGCAGGTTTCTCAATAGTATAATCCACAAGGGGTGCATATCGTTGCCATTCACCACTCTCCGCATACTTCATAAAGCTATTCTTTGCGTCACTTTGGAAATATACAACGGGACATTCCTGATCCATTCCCACATACCAAACTTCGCTTTGTTCCTGGGGTTCTGGTAAGGATAATTCTTCTTTTTCTCCGCGCATATTCAATCGATAGAATCGCGGTGAAGTATCATCAATGCTGAACTTTTCAGCTAAGAAAAAAGTATCGTCTTTCCAGAAATCCCATTGTATTGTATTGGTTTGCTGCCGAAATGACATCCTCTCTTTGGATTCGAGGGAATAAAAAACAAGGGAGGGTGGATTTTGCGTTCGATAAAAGAATATTGTACCGTCTTCATTCATGACGGGTTGCATCCCTCGTCCAATTTCATAGATGCGTTCTGATGAATCCAAAGACCATGTAAAGAAGAAGTAGTGATCGGTAGCTTCCTCTTCAATCGATTGCCCCAGAATCACAGAATTGGAATCTTGGCTGAAATAGCAGAGATCCATCATTCTATTTTCATCAAGGACAACTTTTTTCGTTGTAGAAGAAGTAATGTTCACAAAGAATAAAACGGGTTTCTTGGTGTCAATTGTTTGCATACAGAAAATCGAATTCGATGGATCAATATTGAGAAGCTTACAATTCTCCTTTTTGTTTTCCCATATAAGGCTAACTTCGCCCGTATCAAGTTGGTATTTCCACACACCAGACCATGATGAATCTTCGTTCTGATCCCAAATTCCAAAATACAAAGCATTCTGGCGGAAAATGGGTTTTGTAGCAGCTGCATTTTTGGTAGGCAAAGATTGAAGTGCGAGAGTTTCATGAAGAAGGGCATCTCGAAGGCAAAGCTGGTTATTTTCAATCGATATATA
>DAIMET010000055.1:4163-7798 GCA_036725105.1 Calditrichota bacterium | reverse complement strand
GCTTTGAAGAACAATGTGGATACTTCATTGTAATTTGGAGCAGATGCTGTGGAAGGTCTTGCTACAGCATTGATAAACACATCATAGAGTGAACCGAAGAATGGAACGGCTTCCAGTACTTCTGGATCCTCGTACAGTGTTTTAATAGTTGGGTTATAAGATTGCATTGCTCTTGCCTTTTGATGATCGTAATTAGCCATGAAGAATGCAACTTGTGCTGCCAACGCAGGATCTTTACTGTATTTACTTACTGCCAACTGCCATCCGCCAAGTGTTGCTGCACTGCCACCTTTACCAGCTGGAAGAACTGAAACATCGAATTTTCCTTTGATTGCACTGTCATCTGCATTTCCAAGAGCATAAGCGTAGGGCCAGTTTCTCATAAATAATGCATTTCCGGCCTGCCATGCTTGTCTGGCTCCTTCTTCATCCATAGCAAGAACACCTTCTGGACTAATGGTACCAATCCAACTGGCTACTTTATCCAAAATCTCTACAGCATTTTCATTGGCAATAGTGACTTCCTGATTTCTGTTTACAATGGAACCACCATCATTGGAAGCAATCCATTCAAGAGCATCACAAGTCAAACCTTCATATGCATTTCCCTGGAAGACAAAACCCCAGAAATCAGGATTGTTCTTCTTTTCGCCAGCCATGACAACTTCTGCCATTTCTTCAAGTTCGTCCCAAGTTGCAGGTGGGTGATCATAACCGTATTTTTCAAGTAAATCGGTTCTGTAATACAGAACTCCTGCATCAGTAAACCATGGAATACCAATGAGTTTTCCATCGACTGTGTTGTTTTCTACTATTGCTGGAAAGTGGTTTGGAGCATAGTCATAGGCACCGTACTGGTATAAATCGACAAAATGCTGTGCTAGATCTCCTGGCCAAATGACATCAATTTGATAAACGTCTACCTTATCACTCTTTGCTTCAAAGAACTGGAGATAGAGTCCAAGTCTGTCCTGAACCATGTCGGGAGTATCTAAAACATTGACTTTAACTCCTGGGAATAAGGCTTCGAATTCCGCAGCTGCCTGTCTGGCAAGTTCTAATTCAATTCCAACCGCTCCGGCTGCAACTGTTATGGTTTTCTCTGCAAACAAAGCCACTGATAACAGCGCTACCAATAAAACCGTCAACAATACTTTTTTCATAATTCAACCTCCTTGAATTTTCGGGTTCTACCCGTTTGTTTATCCTTTAACTGCGCCAGCAGTTAATCCTGCAACAATTTTCTTCTGGAAAATCAAAACCAACACGACAACCGGAATCGTTACAATTACTGCTCCAGCCATGATCTCTCCAAAGGGTTCCTGCCTAGCAATCTGACCGGTAAACAGAGATATGGCAACGGGTATCGTTCTGGCTTGTGTTTCAATACTAGTAAAAGTTAATGCAAACAGGTACTCGTTCCATGCGGCTATAAAAGCCAAAAGCCCTGTGGTAACCATTGCCGGTGCGGTTAATGGCATTAAAATATGATAAAAGGTCTGAAAAGCTGTAGCGCCATCAACTTGAGCCGATTGCATGATTTCTACTGGAAGTTCTTTAAAAAATGCCGTCAAAACCCACGTTGTGAAAGGCAAAGTAAATATCATATAAGATAGAATCATACTTAACGTTGCAGACATGTTCAACGTGTTGATCACAGCATACAAACCCGCTAATACGGTTACTTGTGGAAACATGGTCATTGATAAAACCAAATATAGAAACAGTCTTTTTCCCTTAAACCTCAGTTTTCCTAATGCAAACGCCGAAAAGGATCCTATAATAAGGGAAAGAAGTGTGGTAATACCTCCAACAAGCGTACTGTTTAGGATAGCCCTCAGAAAAGTAGGATTTGTGAAAACCGATTTATAATTGTCAAACGTTGGGGCAAAATTCCCTTGTGTATCTCTTGGAATAAATGTAGCAGGCGTCATCATGAGCTGGTTTTCTGTTTTGAAAGAGGAATTGAGTGCCCAATAAAATGGGAAAATCAAATAGACAAACACAAAAATAACAACAAACCAGAACAATACTTTTTTAATTTTCTTTTTAGTTGCTCTTTTCATGATTGATCAACTCCAAAAGAACGGATATAAATGATCGAGAATATACCAATCAGGATAAATATGATCATTCCAACTGCTGATGATAATCCCATGTTCCTATTCTGAATCAATTGGAAATAATTGTAGGAAGCCATCGAATACATCTTGCTGGACATCAAAACCTGGAAGACATCGAAAACCCTCAGAGCATCTAATGTTCTAAATATCAATGCGACAGCCAAAGAGGGTTTTAACAAGGGTAAAGTAATCTGGAAAAATTGTCTGATCTTGCTGGCACCATCAACCTCTGATGCTTCATACAACTCTTTTGGTATCATCTGCAATCCAGCAAGTATCAACAAAGCCATATATGGAGCTGTTTTCCACACATCTACCGCCACCATTGTAGGCATTTGAAGCGCAGAATTGGTCAAGAAAGAAGCTTGTCCGTCACTTAACCCCAGTCGGAACATGATCATGTTAAAAAACCCTGCTGTTCCAGGTTGAAGCATCCACTCCCAAATTCTTGCAGAGACAACCGTAATAACTGCCCATGGAATGAGCATAGTGGTACGCATAAGGCCTTTACCTTTAAAGTTGCTGTTGACAACCAGAGCTAGAAATAAGCCGATGATGGTTTCTAATAACACAGAAAAAACCGTAAAAACAAGGGTGTTTCCGACGGCGACAAGGAATTCTCTGTCTCTTGCTCCGACAACAATCCGTTTGCCAAACCAGTTGAACTGAAACAATTCTTTATATCGATTTGGTGTTCTCGGTAAAACCGAAATCGAACTTTCATACACGATTGCACCGGTCTCTTCATCTTTGATTATTTCTCCTGAATTCTTATCTGTTTTTGGTTCCAGCACCTTAAAGGTTACACCGAGAAGTCTGGCATAATTATCAAATCCAACAAACTTTGTTTCTTGATTACTTGCAAACACCCTGTTTGTAAAGCTTGTAACAACAACTTGGCCTAATGGATATATCGCCACAATCGCTAATACAACTAAAGTAGGGATCAGCAACTTATAAGCCAACGATTGTTCATTTTTCAGGATGTTTCCCTTCGGAGTCTTCCCCATAAACTACCTCCTTTTATGTAGTATTTCTCTTGATCAGCAATGGCGGGAATTCTACTTGCCTTATTGGTGTTTCGGGATTTTTGATTCTCTCCAACAACAGCCTCGCACCGACTTTACCAAATTCTTCAATGGGTTGTTCGATTGTTGTTAATCCTGCCTTTTCTGTCCATGTCTGATTATCGTATCCCACTAAAAAGAAATCTTTTCCAGGCATCAAACCTATCGTTGAAGCTACTTGCATCACTAACAAAGCAAAATTATCTGTCATTGCAAATATTCCGGGTCTTTTTGTTTCTGTCAACATCTTTTTAATTAAGTCATTGCTGGGTCCCATACTGTAGTCGGCATAAATAATCTGATCGTCATCAAATGGAACCCCTTTACTTTTTAATGTATTTTTAAATCCGGTAACTCTTTCTCTCATGTGCTCGTTCTTGATATAGGGATTTGATACAGATGAATAAATGGCATAGTATTTGGTAATATCTCGTTCCAGTAAATG
>DAIMET010000055.1:1454-4063 GCA_036725105.1 Calditrichota bacterium | reverse complement strand
GTCTCCTGTATTCTTTTTCGTGTGTCTTCTTTCACTGAACCGGAATTTAAGACTCTGGAAACAGTTCCAACGCCAACACCAGCTTCTCTTGCAACATCGCGTATAGTGACGGGTTTATTCTTCATCGTTACACCACTCTTGTGTTTTGTCGTGGAAACGTTTCCATTATAGCAGAAAAAAAAAACGAATGAAAGTCTAAATATTCAGAAGTATCAGAGATTATCTGACTATATTTATGATTAGTGATGATATAATCATTATTTCTTTTATATTCGGCATATTTTATTTAGACTTATAAAGATATCCATTTTGGTTTATTTTTCAGTTATTACTTTTTATGGGAATATGGCGGATAAGAATGTTTCTCTATGAAGATATGCTATAATTATTCAGGTAAGGAGGAATTATGGAAAAAGAGAATATCTCCCGAAAGAATAACCGAAAGCGTTTTTTTCAGATTATCGAGATCTTTTCAAAATACGGTTTTAGTTATCTTTTTAGAAAAATCACTTTAAAACAGCATCCGATTGATAGGGGTATTCGGATTCGTCATGCTTTAGAGGAACTTGGTACAACGTTTATCAAGTTGGGCCAGATGTTGTCAACACGGTATGATCTTTTGCCTGTGGACATCATCGCTGAATTAAGAAAGCTTCAGGATGATGTTCCTCCCATCGAATATTCAGACTTTATGAATCAACTACAATTGTCACTACCAGATTGGGAAAAACATATTTTGTACATTCAAGAAAAACCTTTAGCTGCTGCTTCTATTGCACAAGTTCACCGAGCCTTATTACTGGATGGCAGTGAAGTTGTGATCAAAGTCAGAAGACCCTGTATACAAGAATTGGTTAAAGCTGATATTGAAGTTTTAAAAAGCTTGGCCAATTTTGTGAGAGGGTTTCCGGTATTTAAGGATTTTGATCTTCAGAATTTAATCAATGAATTTGGTATGGCGATCAATAGAGAAATGAATCTATATTGCGAAGCACAAGCTCTTGAGCGCTTTAATCAGTCGTTTAGAATGAACGATGTGATTTTTGCACCAAAGCCATATTTTGATTTATGCTCCGAAACCGTTTTGATTATGGACTATATTCCCGGCATAAGATTTTCTGAATTGTTAGATATGGAAAATGACCAAATACCCATTAAAATCAATAAATCCACTTTGGTAGAATCAGGTGCTGATTGTATGTTTCAACAGGTTTTTATGATTGGATTTTTGCATAATGATCCGCATCCGGGTAATTTAATCGCAACAAAAAACAACCGTTTATATTTCATTGATTTTGGCCAGGTTAGTGTCGTAGACAAATATACCAGAAGGTTCTTGCTGGAGATGGTTTTAGCCTTGACCCGCCGTGATGCCGAATTTCTTACTTTGATTATTACAGAGCATTTTTCAATGAATGATTCTGACAGTTTTTCTGAAGACGTAAAACTTATGTTTTCTAAATATTATGGAAAACCGCTTGCTGAATTCAGTATGTCGGAAATGATTATGGAAACCTTTAAGCTGATTAGAGCTTATAAGATTCAAGTTCCAGGACAATTATTATTGATGGGAAAAGTCATTTTAATGATCGAAGGGATCGCAAGAAAATTGGATCCTTCCTTCAACGCCATACGTTTTACAGAAGATTATTTACGAACCAGATGGCTGAGTCTTTATTCAGAGAGAATGGATGCACTTGAAGACGAATTTCTATGGAATTTTTTAATGTCTCCTCGGAAACTCAGAAACATTCAAAAGGTATTTGATACGGGAAAAATTAAACTGGACATAGAATCAACACGAATTGAGCGAATACTTCACGGGTTAAAAAACGGCTTAAACAGTTTAGCAATATCTATCATTATTGCAGCCTTGCTTATTAGTATCAAAAATTTCGAAAATCAATTTTTAGCCTATGCAGGTGTGTTTATTTTGGGTCTTTTTGTCATTTACGAATTTTTAACTGAAGGAAGGAGGAAGTGAAATGTCACTATTTGACGATGTTTTCTTTATGGGTGTAGGCGCAGTCTCAGAAATAAAAAAAAGAGCGGAAGATTTGTTAAACAAAGGGAAGATTTCTCAAGAAGAAGCACAAAGAATGTTCGAAGATTTAAAAGAGGGAGAGCAGTTAAAAGAACAGTTGAGTCCGTTATCTCTCAGTTTGGGTTTTTCCATGTATATGAAAAAGCGACTTAATGAGCTATTAGATGATCTTAAGCAAAGTGGGAAAATTAGCACAGAAGAAGCAAAAAAATACTATGAAAAGTATATTCCTGAAGATCTTCAGAAGAAATTCAAAGAAACGAAAGATGAAGTTATGAATGAAGACGATTATGTTAAAAAGGAAGATTTTAACAAGATGTTTGAGAAACTTGAGAAAATAGAAGCAAAACTCAAAGAAAAAGAAGAATAATCTATCCTAAAATTAAGGGGCACTAGTCATTCTGATGTCTGAATTTATTATCATAGCGGTGACATTACTCACACTGGTGGTAATAGTCATTTTTAGTGTTATCTTTTTAAAGAAATCAAATAAAAAGAATAATGAAATGGAAATCGACTTATCGGCGTTTGAAGACAGGGTTCTAGAGCTGATCAGTAAGTTCCA
>DAIMET010000055.1:0-1354 GCA_036725105.1 Calditrichota bacterium | reverse complement strand
TTTGAAGAAGAATTCATCAATCCTCCTGATTTAAAAACAAGTTCTTTGGAGCACAAAATTATGAATTTGTCCTCTGAAGGGCTTGAGGCGATTGAAATTGCAAAACAACTTGGAATCGGTAAAGGTGAAGTGGATTTGGTTTTAGGACTATTTAAAAGAAAATATAGTTGAGAGGTGTGTTTTGCGTAGCATTTTAAGGGAAAAATCACAGGATTTTTTTTGTATCCTTCAACACGACCAAGCCGATTGGCTAACCTTTTGGAAACAATACTGTTTTGAAAACAGAGACTTTATGAGTGGTTACACGAAAACCCTCGAATTAGACACTCACAAGATTGAAAAGATATTAACACAAACCAAAAGACCTTTTTTAGACAAAATTAAACAAAAAAACGATGAAATCAAACATTTGAAGCAAAGATCGGCAAAGGCTCTTAATCTTTCGAGCAAGGAGTTGGAATTGGAAAGAGAGGATTTTGTCATTTATTTAGTCGGTGCTTTGGGAATTCAAGACACCGTGTCCTTTTTTGTTAAAGAAAAAGTCATGATATTAATCGATTTGGTTTCACTTTTCAAAAACAATAGAATTGAAGACCTTGAAGAAATTGTACTTTCTTCTGCAAAGCAAGCAAGAAGAAACATCAATCAAACCAATCAGGAGGTTTATTAATATGGCAATCAAGCGAATAGGTGTTTTAACAAGTGGTGGCGATTCACCAGGAATGAATGCAGCGGTAAGAGCAATTGTGCGATACGGTATCAAAAGCGGCTTGGAAGTCTATGGCATCTATAGAGGATATGCCGGTTTATTGGATGAAGAGATTCAAAAATTAGAATATCGTGATGTATCCGGAATTATGGAAAAAGGCGGAACTGTACTCAGAACAGCCAGATGTCCAGAATTCAAAGTAGCGGATGTCCGGAACGAAGCAGCAGAAATCTTAAAAAAACATGAAATTGAAGCACTTGTAGTTATAGGCGGGGACGGCAGTTTACACGGCGCTGCATTTCTTGATGCAGATCATGGCATCCCCACTATTGGTATTCCGGGAAGCATTGATAACGATATATATGGAACAGATATGTGTATCGGTGTGGATACGTGTCTTAATACCACGATGGATGCCATTCAAAAACTTAAAGATACGGCAACTTCCCATGAAAGGGCATTTATTGTTGAAGTGATGGGGAGAGAAAACGGATATATCGCTCTAATGTCAGCTATTATAACCGGCTCTGAAGCAGCCATCATCCCCGAAGTGCCTGTTGATTACGATAAGCTTTCAGATAGACTACTTGAGGAAAGAAAAAGGGGCAAAATCAACAGCATTATCATCGTTGCAGAGGGTGCAGC
>DAIMET010000054.1:0-7905 GCA_036725105.1 Calditrichota bacterium | reverse complement strand
GTATCAATCTCTGGTTCTGGTAATGTGGCTATTTATGCTACAGAAAAAGCACAAGAATTAGGTGCAAAAGTAGTAACATTAAGCGACTCAAACGGATACATTTTTGATCCAGACGGGATTAAACTTGATACTGTAAAACAGATTAAAGAAATTGAACGAGGCCGTATAAAAGAATATGTGGATCGCCATCCAAAAGCAGAGTATCATGATGGTTGGGAAGATATTTGGTCCGTGAAATGTGATATCGCTCTTCCATGTGCCACTCAAAATGAAATTGATGCTAAAGCTGCACAATTACTTGTTAACAACGGTGTCATTGCTGTTGGTGAAGGTGCAAATATGCCCTCTAGTCCAGAAGCCATCGACATTTTCATTGACAATCATGTTTTGTTTGGACCTGCAAAAGCAGCCAATGCCGGCGGCGTAGCAACATCTGCCCTTGAAATGTCTCAAAATAGTCTTCGATATTCATGGTCATTTGAAGAAGTAGATGAAAAATTAAAACGAATCATGCAAAATATCTATCACAGTGCGGCAGATACTGCAGCAGAATATGATTTGGGGTACAATTTGTTAAAAGGTGCCAATATTGCTGGATTTATTAAAGTTGCTGATGCAATGTTAGCTCAAGGTATTATTTAGTTTTATTCTCGTTCTATATAAAAAAAAGCTGCTAGAAATAGCAGCTTTTTTTTTTCGTTTTTTTCAGTATGCTCTAATTAAAAACGTCAGGAGGATTTAAATGCGTAAACCAGTTCTTTTAACTCCAGGACCAACGCAGGTTCCTGAAGAAGTGTTAGCATCTGCATCATTACCGATCATGCATCACCGTACCCCTCAATTTGAAGCAATCTTTGAAGAGGCTGCTGAAAATCTGAAGTACATCTTTCAAACTGAAAATCCGGTGATTATGTTGACATCATCGGGAACAGGTGCTTTAGAGTCTTCTGTCATCAACCTTTGTTCTCCTGGGGACAAAGTTATTGCCGTTAATGGTGGAAAATTTGGCGAACGCTGGATTGAACTATGCAAAGCGTTCCATTTAGATTTAGTTGAAATCAGTATTCCATGGCATCGTACAGTAAAGCCAGAAGAGATAGAAAAAGCACTTAAAGAAAACCCTGATGCCAAAGTTGTTTTCACGACTTTATCTGAAACGTCTAGTGGTGGAGTTACCGATATTGAAAGTATTGCTAAAATCACTCGCACATCTCCAGCACTTTTAGTAGTAGATGCTGTTTCTGGTTTGGGTGTTACTCCCTTATACACAGACAAATGGGGAGTTGACGTTGTAGTATCTGGTTCTCAGAAAGGGTTCATGTTACCCCCTGGACTAGGTTTCATTACCATGAATGAAAGAGCTCAAAAAGCGATGGAAAGCTCTACTCTTCCAAAATACTACTTCGATCTGAAAAAAGCATATAAGAACCATGCTAAAAATACTACACCATGGACGCCTGCCATCAGCATTATTGTGCAGTTGAACATTGCATTAAGAATGATGAAAGAAGAAGGTATTGAGAATATCTTCACTCGACATCACAAACTTTCAGAAGCTATCCGAGAAGGAGTGAAAGCACTAGGCTTAACTCTTTACAACGAAGACACTGGAGATTGCTGTATTGCTGTCAATGTTCCTGATGGAGTCGATGGTGGAAAAATTGTTAAGTTGGCACGCGATAAGTATCAAGTCACCTTTGCTGGCGGTCAAGGAGATTTAAAAGGAAAAATTTTCCGGATTTCTGCCATGGGTAATGTTGGCCCTAACGACGTAATTTTGGGCCTTGCAACCATTGAAAGAACCTTGGCAGAACTTGGTTACTCCTTCGAAAAAGGCAAAGGCATTTCTGCTGCAATTTGTTCATTGTCCAAGTAAAGGAGAAAACCATGAAGCGAATTCTCATTGCTGATCCCGTTGCCAAAGAAGGCGTTGAAGCTTTAAAATCGTTTGGAACTTTTGAAGTAATTGAAAAGACAGATATTACACCAGAAGATCTTAAAAATGAGATTGGTGAATACAACGCTGTTGTTGTCAGATCCAGAACAAAGATTACCAAAGATACTTTGGATCAACCAGGTAATTTAGAGTTGATTGTCCGAGGTGGTGTTGGTACTGATAATATCGATAAAGTTACTGCAAAAGAAAAAAACATCGCTGTTAAAAACACACCCCTTGCTTCCTCCATTTCTGTAGCTGAATTAGTGATCGGAATGGCACTTGCAGGAATGAGAGGTTTAGCAGATGCTACTGTTTCCACGAAAAAAGGTTTGTGGGAAAAGAAACGATTCAAAGGTCTAGAACTGTATGGTAAAACCCTGGGTATTATTGGTCTGGGTAATATTGGTAAAGAAACAGCAAAAAGAGCTGTAGCTCTTGGTATGAAAGTTCTTGCCTATGATCCGTTAGTTTCCACTTGTTCTATCGACGGCGTTACCATGACCACCCTGGATATGATAAAAACGGAGTCCGACATTATTAGCGTAAACTGTCCCAAAACAGACTCTACCTGCAACCTTATTGATGCCTCTTTCATTGGTCAAATGAAAAATGGTGCAGCGATCATTAACTGTGCTCGTGGGGGTATCATAGTTGAAAAAGATCTTGTAGAAGCACTACAATCTGGCAAGATTTCATTTGCTGGAATTGATGTCTACGAAAAAGAGCCTGCCAAAGAAAGTCCACTGTTTGCAATTGAAAATGTTATTTTAACTCCTCACATTGGTGCTCAAACAAAAGAAGGTCAAACCCGCGTTGCTACAGAAGTAGCATCCGTTATTCATGATTTCTTTCAATAAGTAGAAATCATCTCATTTGTAAAAAAACCAGGTTTGCGATCGCAAACCTGGTTTTTTTTATATATCGCTACGCAATCGATACTGCAAAGCTTCACATAAATCTTCCATTTGAATCGAAGAAGATTCTCTCATATCTGCTATTGTTCGAGCAACTTTCAGCATTTTCATATGCCCTCTCCCAGACAGTGAGAGTTTCCCACTTACTTCAGTAAAAAAATTCTCGGTTTCAGAGTCTAGCATGCAATATTTACGAAGGGAACGGGAAGACATTTCTGAGTTATAGTGATATGGCTCATCTTTATAACGTTCTTTCTGGATTTCATGAGCTTTTTCTACACGCTCTCGAATATCGGAAGAAGACTCTGCAAATTCCATTTTTAGCAGCTTTTTTGGATCTACACGTAATACTTCACTCACAATATCAATGCGGTCTAAAATTGGTCCTCTTATTTTAGCTTGGTATTTATGGATTTGCGAAGGAGTACAGATACAGTTTTTTTGTGAATCACCATAGTATCCACACGGGCAAGGATTCATTGCGGCCACAAGCATACATCGAGCTGGCCACTGCACGCTGCTGTGAACACGGGAGATGGTAATAAATCCATCTTCCAGGGGTTGTCTGAGTGCATGAATCACGTTGCGTTGGAATTCTGGAAACTCGTCAAGAAACAAGACTCCACGGTGTGCATAAGAAATTTCTCCAGGTTTAGGCTTCGAACCTCCACCGGTCATTGACGATAGGGACGAGGAGTGATGAGGTGATCGAAAAGGACGTTTTTGAATCAATCCACCCCTTTTTGACAGTAAACCCGTAGAACTATATATTTTTGACACTTCTACAGATTCATCGAAGGTCAGTAATGGAAGTATGGTTGGAATTCTTCTGGCCAACATTGTTTTTCCGGTACCGGGAGGACCGACAAACAATAAATTATGCATCCCGCTGGCTGCAACTTCCATGGCTCGTTTTGCAAAACTCTGCCCGATAATCTCCTTCATATCGTCCGAATGATCAGATGAAGGAGCAAATTGTACAGCTGGTATAGGCATAGAGGTAATCTGAGACTGAAGAGCATCAACAACAGACTGTAAAGAAGGACAGGGAAGTAGCGATATATCAGAGTACACAATTTCGCCAATATTGAGCGTAGGAAAACAAAAAAGAGGAGAAGAAAGCTGTGAAGAATTTTGATTCAAATCATGCAAATAACAATTCATGGATAAAATTCCATTTACTTCACGCAAAGAGCCGTCTAAAGACAACTCTCCAATAAAGCAAGAGTCAGGTGGGATTTCTGGAATCTGGTTAGAAGCAATTAACAAACCAATGGCTATGGGGAGATCAAAACATGCACCCTCTTTTTTTATATCAGCAGGTGCCAGATTGACTGTGATACGGTGCATGGGAAACTGAAAACCATTGTTCTTTAGTGCTGATCGCACCCGTTCTCGACTTTCCTGAACAGCTGTATCGGGCAGTCCTACAATAGAAAAAGAAGGCAACCCTCGTTGAGTAACATCAACTTCTACATCAATGGGAACCGGATCCAGTCCTTGAAGGGCGAAACTTTTTATTTTTACTAACATTCCCTCTTCCTTTTGATTGATTTAGTTTCCTTTGCAGCATGACAATATGTTTTTCGGTGTCGATCACAGGATATTGGATGTGTTTTTCCATCTCCCATGAAGGGTGCTGCAGTAGGAATGAAGAAATCTCTTCAGGATCTTTCCAGAGAATCAGTTTTCCATGCTGATTCAAAGATGATTGGAAATACGGATACAAATACGATATTGTTCCAACGCCTCGAGCTGAAAAAATGGAACATGAATGTGCAATGTTGGGTAGGTGTACTACATTTTCGGCTCGCTGGTGCAACACTTGAACATTGGGTAATTTGATTTCGATAGATGCCCACATTAGAAAACTGGCTTTTTTCCGTATGGACTCCACTAAAAAAAATGGGTTGGTGGGGAAAAGAATGGCTGCAATAATTCCTGGATAACCTCCCCCAGAACCAATATCAATCCATTGTTGATAGGGCAACAATGGAAATGAAAAATGCAAAATCTGAAGACAATCTTGAAGATGCCGATATACCAATTCTTCATCTGTATCTTTAGATACAAGATTTATGAGAGGATTTACTTTCTGGACTAAACAAAGAAATTGAAGTAATTTTTGCTTTTTTTCCTCATCTAAATCCCAATCATTCGTTTGTAGGTAGTGTTCAAGTGTTTCTTCTATCATAGAGGCACCAATTTAGTATTATACCACATAAATTCGACTTATTGACGATTTGCTGTAATAAAATATAATAGTTATTTGTTTGAATCTCACGAGAAAGGGTGATCCTATGAAGAGAATTAGATGGGGACAACTCATAGTAATTATACTTGTGATTGGACTCTCAATATGGAGTATTGGCTATCACTATTCGAAGAATTTGATTAAATTTGGACTTGATTTACGAGGTGGTGTCCACCTTGTAATGGAAGCCCACCCAATTAAAGGTGTGGATGAAGTCCCGTCAGAAGAATTGGTTGAAACTGGATCAGAAGAAATTACAGAAGATGCTTCTGTAGAAACTACCGAGCCAGTATCTGAGGATACAACCGAAGTAACCGAAGAAACCACCCAAGCAGAAAAACTTGTTGTAACCAATGACGATCTTCAATCAGAAGACGCTTTAAATGCTATTACAGCAGAAGAGTTAAAACAAGCAAAAAAGGTTATTGAAAATCGTATTAATTTTTTAGGGGTATCGGAAGCAACTGTTTCTATACAAGGCAAAGACCGAATTGTAGTTGATATACCAGGATATTCTGACATTGAACAAGCAAAGGATATTATTGGTCGAGTCGCTGTTTTGACGTTCAAAGATGAAAACGAGAATATTCTCGTCACTGGTAAAAACTTGAAAAAAGCTACATTTGCTTACCAGCAAATGGATCAAATGGGTCCACGAGTACCTATAGTACAACTAGAATGGGACGAAGTTGGTAAAGAACTATTTGCCAAAGCAACCCGTGAAAATGTAGAAAAAACAATATCGATCTATTTAGACGATTCCCTCTTGATCGCTCCCAAGGTGAACGAAGAAATCACAACAGGGGATGCTGTTATTACATTTGGTGAAAAAACAGAAGAAAGCATTCAAGAAGCTCAGGAAGTAGCAGTTCTCTTGCAGGGTGGTGCTCTTCCCGTAAAAATGACTTTCTTAGAAGAACGAGTTGTGGGCCCATCTCTGGGACAAGACACAATTAAAAGCTCTGAGATCGGTGCTATTATTGCCATTCTTGGAATCATTCTTTTCTTGCTTTTAATGTACAAGCTTTTAGGTGGAATCGGTGCACTAGCTCTGCTCATGTACACCATCATCTATCTTGGTTTCTTATTTGGGATCAAAGCTACTCTTTCTCTCCCTGCAATTGGTGCTATGGTCTTGTCAGTTGGTATGGCTGTAGACTCCAACGTTATTGTTTTTGAGCGTATCAAAGAAGAATACGCAAAGGGCAGAACATTCCTTTCTGCAATTGGTGCTGGCTATGCACATGGATGGACGGCTATTTTTGACTCCAACTTCTCCATGCTCATTGCCATGATCATCTTGTATTCTTTTGGTACTACCCAAATTCGAGGTTTCGCCATTACTTTGGTAGCTGGTATTATAGCCGCATTGATCACCTCTTATTTCTTTACTCAATTCATTTTAAGCCTAATTGCCGTTTACAATCCGAAAATTAATGGAAAACTCTTTGGATTACAATCCCCAGAGAAAGAAATATAGAAAGGAGGAGAAGTCATGGTCTCAATTAAACAATGGAACATCATCGGAAAAAGAAAACCTGCTCTTTACAGTGCACTTATTATTTTCATTGTCAGCGTCGTCATCATGGGAATTCGATACAGCACCAACGGTTCTCCTTTTAATTTAGGAGTAGATTTTACTGGTGGAGTTGTCATGAACATTGACTTCATTACAGAAGAACCTCCCACCGTAAAAATGATTCGCGATGTTATGGCAACACACAATCAAGAAAGAGCGATTATTCAGCAAGATAAGTTGAACCCCCAGCATTTCATGATTCGTATGAAGGTTATCACAAACGAAGAACGGGATGCAATTTACCAATCACTAGAAGAAAGTATCGGGCAAATCAATGATGATACAAAGCAAATTGACTTCATTGGACCCACCATTGGTAGTGAATTGCGTAGAAATGCATTTCTCACTCTGGGTTTAGCACTTCTGTTTATTCTCCTGTATGTTGCCATTCGATTCCGTTTCAAAGATGGCGTTGCTGCCATTATTGCCCTTGCGCACGATATTGGTATCACCCTAGGTGTAATGTCACTTCTCTGGATTCAGTTCAATACAGCATCCATTGCAGCACTATTATCAATCACAGCCTACTCGCTACAAGACAGTATTGTCATTTTAGACCGAGTCCGTGAAAATTTGAAATATTACCGAGATAGAATGACATTTGCTGAAATTGCTAACATGTCTGTTACTACCACATGGATTCGTTCTTTCAATACATCTGTAACCACCCTGATCGGAGTTATAGTATTGGCAGTATTTATGGGAAGTGCACTTCGAGACTTTTCAACCATCCTGCTGGTAGGATTACTTGCCGGAACGTTCTCCTCTTTATACATCGTCGTTCCTATTCTAGTCGGATGGCAAAAAGATGACGATGACAAAGAATTACGTCCTGTTTACCTGGATGCACTGAAGTCTGACTCCTATGATCTTATAAAAACCAGAAGAAATGGGTCAAAAACTTCTACTAAAACTACTATGCAAATGGACCAAAATGATTCCTCTGAATCTACTGATAAGAAAAAAACTTCAAAACCTAAAAATAAGAGCAAACGCAGACGATAGGACAAACCTTTCAAGGGTAACAAAAAAAGCCGGTAGAAATTCTACCGGCTTTTTTTTATGTTGTTGTATAGATAACTATTTTTTTACGTTTTCGCAGTTTTCTTTTTTGTTTTGGAAGAAGTGTTCACAGACTCTAACTCTTCTACCATGCGAAGTGGAGCATATTTGAAATTTAGCATTCTTTCGCCAACAGTATCAAAATCAATATGAATAA
>DAIMET010000053.1:0-7956 GCA_036725105.1 Calditrichota bacterium | reverse complement strand
GCTAAAGAAAATGATATAGTGGACCAAGCACATGCTATTAGTGTATATGATGAAGACGCAACGGCACGTTTGTATAAAGAAGCTCATCTCCATGGAATACTGGGATTAACTGCTGACAAGAAGCAAGATGGATTTTTCCAGAAAGAGAGAAAAATGAACGATAGTAAGAATTCAGTTAACGGCGTTTTGAAGATTGTTACAGCAATAGCTATTATTGTTACATTTTGTGCTATTTTGTGGGCGTATCATTTAAACACAAAGTGTAATCAATTGAATGATGAAATTGTACGTTTAAAATCCACAATAGGTGTTTTAGATGTTAAACTGAAAGATTTTGAAAAGACAATAGATTCATCTTCAATTCATGACACAAACTCAGATTTATCGGTAGAAGAAAGGTTACATAAAGAAATAGAAGAATTAAATGCTCTCAAGGAATTAAAATCAAAGGAATTGAATGAATTGAATGATCTCATTGATACTATATCAAAGGAGAGATAAAACAGATTGACGATAAAGTTGGATGGATAAGGCCTGATGATGGTTGGTTGGTATTCCCTGAAAGGATAGAGTGATGATGAAAAAGAAGATTAGTGCTGTTCTATTATTAGTTTTCCTTGTGTCCTTTTCTGCAGTACTTCAAAGCTGTACAACAGAGAATCAATCTTCAGATCTCTCAAAAGTAGAACATATCACAATTGAAAAAGAAGATACAGTCGGTTTTCGGTGGATTGATTGGACAAAGCCTGATATCAATCAAGAAGCTGTTCATTTGAATTGGAAGCTATCGCTGGAGGAATCTTCAAAAGACTCAGATTGGTACTACTATGACAATCATTTTTGGCTCTTGGATGAGCAAGGGAATTTGTTTCACATTGATGTTCCTACAGGGAACATCACTTACAACCACACATTGGAAACTTGGAGATATATTACTGCACATGACAAAGACATGCTATTCATGATTGGAAAACAAGATGATGGAACATTTGAAATACAAGCGTACCTGCCTAAAAGAAAAAAGATTGTGTGGACAAAATCTTTGGAAGATCAAACTGAACTTTTCCTAGGTAGGCACATTGTCGATGGTGTTTTGTACATTACCAATTCCAAAGGTGTTCTCTTTGCAATCCGCATCAAAGATGGAGCAGAACTATGGCGTTTTGATGCACAAGAAGAAATCAGAAGTGATGTTTTTGTGGATAAAGATATCCTATTCTTTACCTGTAAAGATAGCACTTGTTACGCCATAGATCGATCCAATGGAAAGCCCTTATGGAAAAGACATCAAGACTTTTTCATGAGACAAAATCACATTGATGAGTATTCTGTATTCGCAGGCATTGATGGGATGATTGGGTATTACGGAAATACGTACGAACCCTTCCGACTTGTAGAAGCAACAACAGGCAAGCTACTATGGGAGTACCCTTATTCAACCGAGGAAATACAACCCTATATTGAAGCTTTCTTGCAGAAAACAGAGGAAGAAAAACGAGCCCACAAATGGCCCTCTTGGCGAATCCAACTTTTCAGACAACCATTTTCGGTACAAAACACTGTTGTCCTTGTGTTTTGGACTGATTATCAAGCAAATATCCATGTGTTGGATCCATTTTCCAAAAACGTACTGTGGAAAAAAGAATGGATTCGTTTTTGTTTTCCCACTATTGACGACAAAATCTTGATTGGAAGGTATGAAAACGAGGAAGATTCAAGAACAATAGTCTTTGAAAAAATAGATCCCTTAACAGGGAGTATTATCTGGTCGAAGACTGACAAATCCATATTAGAGTACATAAATGTACAAGGTATCAATTTTCAAGACATCGTTACGCAAATGAAGGGTCAATACATTTTAGGCAGCGACTTCAATGGGAATTTATTTTTGATCGATACAGAAGATGGTAATCTGATGTGGGGTTATTCTTCTAACAATGGAGGTGATTACATCAACATTCGAGTTCATGAAAACATATTTTTTGCAGAGCAGCGTGGAACCAATTCCATATACTGCTTCAGTATCGCAAAATGACCATTTTAAACCGATAAGCCTTGAACAAATTCAAAGACGCAGTATTTGATGCGGATATCTGTTAAATCTGGTGGAGGTTTTGGATGAGAACAATGAAGAATTTTTTTATGGTTTTATTTGTTTTGTTGTTTATTGGTTGTCAATCTAACGTAAAAGATCTTCCAACTATACACCTGCAGGATACGTTTAAAACCTGTAGTTTGATACCTACAACTTCTTCCATACTACTTTTGTGTAGCAAATCCAAAACGAACACAGAATCATTGTATGACTTGTACAACTATAACTATAAAGGTGTCCAGTTACACAAAAATAGGATCACTGCTTTTGCTCCTGCCATTTCTATAGTGGATACTGCTCATAACAATACCCACTTGTACTTTGCGTGGCAAGTCAAAACGCAGAAGAATGAAGAATGTATTTGGATTACCAAGATGACACTTGATAACAAGATTGTATGGAACAAACAATTGTCCCTTCAAGATACTTCATTATATCCCGCTTCTATGTCGGTTACTCAGCAAGATGATATCTTCTTAACAGGAAGTTTCCAGAAAGACGAAAATAGTTCAGTGGATTTTATTGTCCAACTCGACGAAAGTGGTTCTGTAAAGAATAGCACCGCAATCACAGTTTCACCTTCAGGAGTTCCCTTTGGTCGCTATTTGTCGGTGAACTTGTATGACACTACAATAGACCAAGAAGGAAACTTGTATTTCACGGGCTTCTCTGATTCTATCGGAGAGTCTTCAATGTACTGGGAAACAGGATTGTTTGGTAAAGTAGATTCATCTGGCAATTTAGTATTCTTGCATGGTCTAATGAAGAATGGTAAAAAAGGCTTTACTCAATGCAAGGATATCCAATGGTTACCCGATAAACGTATATGGATTTCTGGAATAAGCGGGAACACAGAAGGGTTATATATATTGGAGTGTTCAGAACAAGGAGATCTTACAAGAACATTGTCTATTCCTGATTACCCTAGCACTTCCATGCCCCACGTTATAGCCAATAGGCAACACTGTATTGTAGCAAAAACCATCCAGGAAAATGGTAAAGACAATCTAATGATACTAAACCTCTCGTGGAAAGAGAATTCTCCTTCACATATAGAAGATGTTTCGTGGTATCCAAATTTGGCAGACAAATACACCACTCAACTACTGTCTACTTTTCACTACAGAGACAACATTGTTTTCCCATTGTATCAAGAAGAAATGAATTCGATTACATTTCTTCAATGGGATAGTGCCACGAATACTCCCTTTTTTGGTAGTTTTCCAAAAGAAGACTACCATGCGACAGTTTCCTGTCATGAGATTGATGATATGATAACAGAAAACCTGCTAGAAGGTGGCACACTACTCACTGAAGATATAGAAATCCACGTAGAATCAGCTGACAATTCTATCCTTATGGAATAAGGTCGTTTGAAACGAGGATCTATTGTGATGATAGATCCTCGTTTAAATCAATAAAGTGCAACTGGTGTAACTTTTGAACATTTCTTTGGGTATTCTTAGTAGATGTTTTCATTCATTTAACTTTTTGGCAAGGAAGTGCACAATGAAACAAAACTATACCAAAATAGCGATCTCGTTGGTTTTTTTAATTGGTCTCTCCAGTTTTATCTTTTACGGGCATTATGCAAAAGAAGCAAAAGGGAGGGCCTATGCACAATCAGACAAGCCAGAAACAGAATTGCTTGAACACATACCCTTGCCATGGTCAGAAGAGACAACGTACTCTTACCCCATCGTTCATACAGGACAAACCACCTTATATAGCGACCAAAACATACAAACCGACATCCAAGAAGGGGAAGATTTCTATGGCCAAGATGGACATTACCTTCAAAACCTTCCTTCCTATAAAGATAACGGAGATGGTACGATTACAGACCTTGTGACAGGGCTCATGTGGCAGAAAACGATGGATGAAAAAAAGACACTTGAGGATGCAGAACAATATGCCAAGAAAAGTACTTTAGCAGGATACAACGATTGGCGCATTCCAACGATCAAAGAATTGTTTTCCTTGATCGACTACAACGGAAGGTCAGGTGGAGAAACAGCTCATACGCTGTATATTGACACCCAATACTTTGATCAACCCTTGGGTGATGTAACCAAGGGAGAACGCGAAATTGATGCTCAAACATGGTCTTCTACTCGTTATGTTGGAAAAACGATGAATCAAATGGATACAATTTTTGGTGTCAATTTTATTGATGGAAGAATCAAAGGATATCCCGTAACCGATATGCGCAGCCGAAGTGCCAACAAAATGTACTTTCGATTGGTTCGAGGAAATCCTGATTATGGGAAAAATCAGTTGATTTCCAACGAAGACGGAACCATCACCGATCTATCCACAGGCTTGATGTGGCAAATGGCAGATGATGGCACTACACGAAATTGGAAAGAAGCTCTCTCGTATGCAGAAAACTTATCTTTAGCAGGATATGAAGATTGGAGACTACCAAGTGCAAAAGAACTGCAAAGTATCATCGATTACACAAAAAGTCCCCAAACAACGGGTACTCCAGCCATATATGATGAGTTTCAATTAACACCCATTCAAGATGCAACAGGCAAACAAAATTGGGGATTCTATTGGACAGGCACCACACACCTGGATGGAAGAAATCCCTATGCATCTGCTGCCTATGTCTGTTTTGGGGAAGCTCTTGGGAAAATGAACAATCGCATCATGGATGTTCATGGTGCTGGCGCAGTTCGCAGTGATCCAAAAAATGGCAATCGCTCCGACTACCCTCAATTCTTTGGTCCCCAAGGAGACATACGATACGTATACAACTTCGTCCTTACCGTTCGCTACCTTAGTCCAGAAACCGAGGATTTATCTCTCGACAGTGAGAGATTCTAACTAAAAAAAGACAAATCTTACTCGTGTTGGAGGAGCAGGGTTTTTCCATTTAATCCCCATCCGTACTCTTCATTTACAGTGACAGCCTTGGGATTCCGATCTGGATGAAAGAGATATTTTATGGGAAACGAGAGAACTTCAAATTCATGGTTTCCCAGATACAACAATTCCATATTATTCCACCAAGAAGTTTGTCCGTAAAGCTTACCGTTATATACCTTAAACAGTAATCTTCCTTGCTGTGGATCATTCTCAACCATATATGCCCCTGCATATTGCTCAGGTTTTTCTACTTTAGGCAATTCTCGAGAGATATAGTGGAGTCCCATGTATTCGGTGAGTTCTTGAAGATGCTTGTGCCACTGTCCATCGGCAGTTAACAATTTAATTTTATAGCCCTGATACTGATCGAAATGCTCGTTAATCAAACGTTGATAATGCTCCCACATGGCATAGATACTTTCTTCGCCAGTGTAAGGATGATATTTGAAATAGCCTTCATCTTCCCATCCAAGGATAATTTTTCTCCACTGCTCACCGCGAACATTAAATGCCTGCTGAAAAGACTCTTTTACTTGAGGTCGATACAAAAAAACCAGTGTAGGATGAAGGGGTTTCAGAATCTCTAACACTTGGCTATAGTAGGTTTTGATCTGCTCTTCCGTATAATGACTAGCAAAAAAGTATCGAATAATACTCTGATAAAAACATCCTTCCATAAGATACACAAGCTTGGATTTAATAATTTCATCCACCAGTGCCCTCCATCGAGAAAGCATTTCAGCGATATTGTTGTGCATCCCTTCTTCTGTATCTAGACGGTCGATAGAAAACTCACCTTCTTTGCGTATGGGGTGATTATCAATCTCTTCGTGAACCCATCGGCAGGGTATGGCATTGAATTCATATTGCTTGGACAATTGCTGGGATGTAGATGACTTTCCTGTCCCGCTCATCCCGGTTACAATAACTAACTTTGAATCTTTCATAGAAGATCCCCTTTCGTATCAAAAAGGTTTGACCGTATCCAATCATGAATGGTTCGGAGACCATCGTACAATCGGTCACCCCCAAAGTAGATTTATTTTATTCGTTAGTTTTTCGTATTTTTCCAGTCATATTCGATAAATTGAGCTGTTTTTTGAGCTATCGTTCTGCTATAAAGACGCTCAACAACATGTAAAGCACCATCAATTCCCGCAGATACTCCTGCGGTGGTGATAATTTTTCCATTGTCTATAAAGCGCTCTCCTGCAAGTACTTGAATAGAAGGATATTGCGCTTGGAGTGCCTTGACTGCTTTTTTCTCTGGAGCTACCAGACTTACCTCGAAGGCAGGCTGTCCTTCTTCGTCTCTGGCATCATGAAAGATTTCCAGTGGTCCACAAAAATCAAGGAGATACACTCCATCATACACTAAAATAAGCACTTTCATGCAGAACCTTCTGAAGATTCCCTATACTTTTTATCAAAGTTTTCGAGAGGAAGCACCGTGACTCGAGGATTTAAGGGATATTCCTGATGTCCGGGATAAATCACGAAAAGATGCTCAAGTGATAAATCTTCTAAGGCAACATGCATGGATCTGCTTAAGCGAGGAGCATCCATGAATTTGAATTCTGCAGCATAGTTTTTACCTCCCTGCATCCAGAAAAGATCAACCTCTGCACCTCCCTGAGTAGACCAAAAATACACTTCATTGGCTTCCTTTTCTATACTTCGCACAGTCTCTTCTAATGCAAAACCTTCCCAAGAAGATCCAAGCTTTGGATGAGTGTAAAGCTCTGCATGAGTTTTTATAGACTGAAGAGCATGGAAAATACCGCAATCGCGTAAATACAACTTGGGAGATTTGACTAAACGCTTGGAAGTATTGTTAAACCATGGCATAAGCAGCCTGATCATGAAAGTACTTTCCAATATATCAATGTACTTTTTAACAGTGACATCGGAAGCACCAAAGGATCGTCCAATTTCGCTGTAATTCAATATTTGTCCATGATAATGGGAGAGCATGGTCCAAAATCTTCGTAACGCGGTGGAAGGTATTTGTATGCCCAGCTGAGGGATATCTCTTTCCAAAAAAGTAAAGATATACTGAATCCTCCACATGTAAGACTGTTCATCATTCACTGCAAGGAAAGATTTGGGATAACCTCCGCGGATCATTAGCTGATCCATTTTCTGAAAACCAACATCTTCAAGTGAAAACCCCGATAGATGATAGTAAGCTATTCTTCCAGCCAAGGTCTCAGAACTTTGAGATATCAAGTCGCGAGATGCACTGCCCAGAATTAGGTATTGCTGTTCCAGTTTCTGATCTACCATATATCGCAGGAGGGGGAAGAGTTCACTTTTTCGCTGAATTTCATCAATAACAATCCGTCCTTGCAGATTTTCCAAAGCAATTTGTGCTTGATCCAGTCGAGCTAAATCGCGCGGATTTTCTAAGTCAAAATAATGATCGAAGGGTATCTGTTTAGCCAAGGTGGTTTTCCCACATTGTCTTGCCCCTAAAATGGCTACTACCGGAAATTGTTCGAGTAATGCTTCAATTTTTTGTAAATCATTTTTTCGTTGTATCATTTTTCTACCTTAAAATGATATTTTAATGAACTTTCATGTAAATTCAAATAGTTGCTTCGAGATTTCAAGAAAGTAACCACCGGAGTGCTTGGTTAAGCCACATCCATTGTGCTGTCTCAGTGCCATCGGTTACCCAGTTATTCGCTTGATCAAGCCCCATTTTTGACGAAGCTTCGAATATTCTCCATCCCTTGGGAATCAATTTTTCCATTGTACGAGGCAGCCCAACCACCTGGCATAATCAAAACATCAAATTGATTCTCCATACGGTTCTGATTGATTTGAGAGGCATACACATTTTTTGGAAAGTATCCATAGGCCTTGTAAAAGTTGCGCAGCGCTAAAACACCAGGATACCAAGCTCCCTCATCGACATAAATGCCTATCATTGGAGGAGGCCATAACAACCACTGTTTTGGCTTAAACAAAGTGGGTAAAGAGGC
>DAIMET010000052.1:0-8115 GCA_036725105.1 Calditrichota bacterium | reverse complement strand
GGTAAATGAAAAGATTGTGGGCTTTTTTTCTATTGTTTGCTTTCACTACATGTCTATTTACGGGATGCAATGTCGGTCGCATGTTTGATGGTACGAAACCGTACTCGTATCAAGAATGGTCAAGCGAATACGCTGCTTCTATTTTGGAACATCTGTTTGGATGTCCAACCTATGGTACCAAGACGTGTTTAGTAAACAATGAATCAAAACTGGTATTTGTAGATTGGGCTACTGGGGAATACTCTATCACAGATTCAAAGTTCCCTGCTATAGATTCAACATTGGTAATGGATGCCACCAATGTTTATTTCAAGAGTGACCATTCAGATATTGTTGCAGTGAGTGTAAACACAGGAGATATTTCATGGAAGCATGATTATTATGATGTTGACGATCAACTCGATAGTCCCTCCATATTTCCACCTATTTTGTACAAAGATTGGGTCCTGTTTACAACTAGAATTGGATTCCCAAAAGAGACTTTTGCATGTATTGTAGCCCTGGATAAAAAAACAGGAAAAACAGCTTGGCGCTATCAATCCAAATGCTCTATCAATTCTCCACTTGTAATCATTGGCGATTACTTATACTTTTGGTATACAAAGGATGCCTTAATAAAGTCACCCAAATACAGTATCATCTACGAATTGAACTTACATACGCAACAGGTTACTAGCTCCTTTAAAACAGATGCTTTGTATTGGAATATAGAAAAAGTAGTTGGAGATTACTTTTATGTTAGTACTTGGTATTTTCAAGGAATTCAAAAAATAATCCCTAAAATACAGAAATGTTGTCATTTCATTAGTTACCCCTTCTACATTAACGAAATCAAATATGCTGACAAGGATATGCTTATATATGGTAATGGTAATACCGTTCTAACTGGTCATGCTACTGGCCCATGGTTTTTTCGAATGAATCAGCTTTGGACGTTTGAAAATCCATATCAAGCTGAAAACAAGGAAGAAATGCTTGAGAAATCTAGAGCAGTTCCTATAAACAAGGATGAAATTGCGATCGCTTCAGAAAAACGGTTGTTTATTTTCAATACAAATACAAAGAAATGCAAGGAAGTACGGGAAGTAGATGTGTTTCCATATGTCACGAATGTTAATCTCTTCAGTTCTTTATTACAAGACCTTTGTCCCAAAGGTGTAAAAGATTTTCCTGAATTTGTTCAAGTACCATTTGAACAAGATAAGCGTGATTACGCCTCTGGGCCAGACATTAAACCACCATACCCTAGTTTGTCGACTTCTTGGAAAATACCTTTACAGCCTGAAAAATCTAAGAAGCCTTGCTATACGCAATTTGGTTTGATTGCCTATGTTGTTCAAAATGCAACGATCCAAGCTGTGAATGTCAAATCTGGAGATATTCTTTGGGAGTTCAATTCCGACGCTTTGATTAAAACAAAGCCTCAAGTGGACGGTAAATCACTGTATTATATTGATGCTGACAAAAATGTGTGTTCGCTTGATTTACAAACAAGGCAGATAACATGGAAACACCCTTTGGCAGAATCAGAACAATGTGGAAAAATCTGGGATAGCAATGCTTTGTATGGAAAATGGCTTTTGTTAAATATCCGAAGTGCCTGGGATATATTAGAATCTGAAATTTCTTTTCAAAAATCTCTTCGACCTGAGGCATTTGTTATTGCATTAGACACTGCAACAGGTAAAGAAGCATGGCGATTTCATGTAGATGATTGGTTTATTGATTCCATGCTTTACGTCCATGGGCACAAAGTATATTTCTCAAATTTCCATAAGTGTTCCAGTGAATATGATGATGATTTCAGAGGTGTAGGACAATTGGGAGGAAGAATCTTTCAAATCGATTTACCAACGCAAAAATCTACGTTTATTGATACAAGCACCTTCTATGCAGGATCGTATGATAGGTACATGATGAACCAGTTGTGGTTTGATGCAGAACCATATTTCTATTCAAGCTATAGAAATGGGGATGCGTATCGTTTACACCAAGAAACCATGAAACTGGAAAGAATATATGAAGGCAATCAAGAAGGGGAAGAATCAGAAAGACCTGATTGGCAGATCTTAGAATATGCAAACGATTCGGTATTTATTCGAGGAAATGGTCCTTTAAACGCTATTGATACAGAAACTCTAGAACTACAGTGGCAATGCAATCTTCCTAATGGTTTAAAAACATTTGTGAATGTGGTTCCCATTTCCGAAAGAACTATCTTGGTAATTGATGAACTGGATCAATTTCACATCATAGACGTTGAAACTGGGACAATTCTTCAATCCTATTCATTTCCTTTCTCGGTTGTTCGAGCCCAGATTGTTGAACTTCACGAAAATGTTCTTCTACTTGAAATCCAGCAAAACCAAGAAACCTACTTAGCAGCTATAGATTTTGATGTACAAACAGAAAATGAATAAAGATGAAACCAAATTCCTGTTTTCTTGACTTTGCATATTCCGCGAGTATTCTCAAATTAAGATAAATTTTAATGTAGTAGGAGATTTTTGCATTGCTAGTAGGGATGGTACTGATGTTTGTATCAGACTATGATGCAGTGGTTATTTTAAAAAGGACCTAACAATGATAAAAAGAATCAGCTTGTTTATTGTAGTAGCTGTTGTATCTAGTAGTTACCTTGCTTCTCCTTCATACGGAGTAAAACATCATTTAAACACTGGTACGGATGGCATCATCATCCTCTTTGAGGGAAAACCTATAAAAACACCTCGTGAAAGGCAGTGGTGGGATAACAGTTTTGGGTGGATTACGAAGGGTGAAAAGAAGGTAAGAACTTTAACATTTATCAATCAAACAAATGAAGATATATTCTTTGCTTGTCTGCCAGAATCGACAGATGAAGTCATTGTAGAACCCGCACAATTTGTCCTAAAAGCGAACGATACAGCCTTTTGTAATGTGATCTTGCAACCACAAGAAAAAAATTGTAGCGATCATTATAGTGAATATATTGACATAGCGTCATCAGTGACTCATTTAAAATTGGATGTTAATTATTGGTATCAAAGCGATTACAGAAAAATAGTAGTTTGGAAAGACAAGACGAGTTACGAGTCCATTGATACAAACAATTCACAAATTAACGATATCCAAGTACCCAAGATTATTAACGGAAGAATGTATCTAGAAGCTAAGTTTTTTCCACTACTTGGATATATCTTTCAGCTCCATATTCAAAAAAACATCGCAGCAACTTTACGCATTGATGAAAATACACTGTATTTTGAGTCAGGAAAGGATACTGTTGTTATTAATGGAGAACCTGTTCCTATCGACAACAAGCTTGATATTATCCATGATATGAGAATGTTTTTACCAGTTCGTTTCCTTGCAGAATATGCAGGCTATGAAGTCATGTGGGATCCTGCTGAAGAAAAGGTGACTTTGCTATGGGACAAACTGGGAGGTGAAGAATGATCAACTTCAGAATGATGCACTATTCCTAATGATCATTTCACATTTTGAAAGGAGAAAGATGACGAGTAAGATAGTGGAAGGGATATTGGTATTCTTTGTTTGCATGGGTTTGTTGTCAAGTCTGATTGGTTGTTTGAATACAAAAAATCAAAGACAAAGCACGAATGAGACAAGTTTGTTGAATAATACGTTGCCTGAAAAAATGAACTCAGATGAATTCAACTTTACTTCGTATAGAACAAATCTTTCAAGCTTCCCAGACTATTTTTTGAATCTACCAGAAGTATCCTTGGAAACGCAATGGATTCTTCAAGCAGAAGAGCACCAGAGAATTCGACCCATGAAAATTGTACAGGATGCATCCAATCGGACTATTCTAATCGCAACAAGCTACGTCTTTTTTAACTGGGAAACTTTTCTACGAAATGAAACTGAAGCTCCTGATTATTTTTACGAAGATATCTTAGCTATTGAAATAAGCACTGGTGATATTCTGTGGCAATATCGACTAGAAGAAGCGGGTGTAACTTCCCTTTTAGAGCATCATGGAAAAATCTATTTTGGCACCAAAATAGGTGTTGATAAACTTCGAACATTCCACCGTGTTGTTTGTTTAGATGTAACTACAGGGAAAGAATTGTGGAAGCAAAGAATTCCAGGACCAGTGGAAACAAATTTAGTCATCTTTAACTCGGATCAATCCTTATGTTTTGGACTAAAAGACAAGGATAGTTTTTTGTTCGTGTTACAACCTGATACTGGAGAAATAGTTAACAAGATTCCCCTTTCGATACATTTCGATCTTTATTCCAATTGGTCTTCATTGATCCCAGTTCAAGATACAGTTCTTTGTTTTTCTTCAATGACATCTAGTGAATCTCAAACTATCCTTCACGAATTCGATATTATTACAGGTGTGGTGGAACCGGTATTTCATTTTACAGCATCTTCCGAAGATCGTTTCTATTGGAATATGATTCAGGTTGGTTCTTTGGTTTGTATTGTTAGTGAGACAATAAATACCGATCAACCACATATAAGTATTCACGCTTTCGACCCCGAATCAAAAACTATCGTGTGGACCGAAAACATTCCTACTACTTTTGGATTTACTATTTTTACTACAATGAAACGATTGCAGGAAACTTTGTACACATACTTTGCTAATAAAGAAGAATTGTTAGCATTCTCACAAAAAATGAACCAGTGGGAACAATATGGTGAAATTTGTGAAGATATTGCCCATCGTTACAATGTAAATTGCAATATTCAACATGTGAATACTTCGCAGGTTATCGTTTCAGTGTCACCAATGGCAAGCGATATGTGGATGACTACTCCGTGGGATGAAACGTTGTGGATGGTTATCGATGCTCAATCAGGTGAAATTCTTGGAAAACTACCCATGTTACTCGAATATTATGAACCTTTTGAAGATTATTTTGTCATAGGAGACTGCCGGGAATACAAAGGTTCAGTTCCATCCTTTCTGGCATTGGGAGAAATCCAATGAGAATAAGAAATAATGGACTTTTACTTCTATGTACTCTTCTACTCTTTACTTCTTCTTGTACAAAGCGTCCTGAAAGTGCTACACTACCAGAAATATCTTGGGGTAATACAGTGGGGAATGCTGCTAATGGTGGAATGGTTTGTCAACGAGGAGATTGGATTTACTACTACCATGACAATTCAACCAACCCTGGTATTTACAAAATACGAACAGACGGCACAGAAGGTAAAATTGTAATCCATGGGTATGCTGATAATATCAATGTAGGAGAAGACGGGATTTATTATACAGGTGGATATGATTCTGGTATTCTCAAGCTTGCATTTGGAGAGGATCAAGCTACTGTTGTTTATAATCTTTCAGCCAAAGAAATGAACATCGTAGAGGATTTGATCTATTTCAATACTTTTCAACCCATATATGGTATCTATAAAATACGGACTGATGGTACTATGAAGATACAGCTTGCTATTGATTACGGAAATTGCATGAATGTTACAAGCAATTGGGTGTACTACATCGACAATTCCTATGATAAAGATAAGCAAAAACTCTATAAAGTACGCATTGATGGAACAGAACGAACACAATTATCTGACGATCACATCGGCTTTATTAATGTAGTAGGAGACTGGATTTATTATTCCCACTTAGAAGATGCTGGCAGACTTTATAAAATGCGAACCGATGGAACTGATAAGATGAAAATATCAGAAGACATCGCTAGAATCTTTAATGTTTCTGGTTCATGGATTTACTATCGAAGTGGATTGGATCATCAAAAGCTATACAAAATGCGAGTAGATGGCACCGAGAGAACAAAACTGATGGATGATCAACCTTTTGATATTGCACGCATTAGCATTGTCGGAGAGTGGGTATATTGCCATTCAAGAGCAAACAAAGTATTTCGTATTCGTACCGATGGCACTGACTTCCAGCTTGTCGAACGAAAGTGCTTTTAGTTTTGGGGTTGTCAATGAAAAGTGTGATTAAGTTATCCATAACCCAACTGTGAATGTTTTTTGATTTGTTTGCCACAAAGTAGTGACAAAAGGAAGACTATTGTGAACTCAAAATACTTGGTTTTAAAAGAACGGATTATTGAAGAGTTATCCTTCGTAAAACGATCTATGCAAAAAGCGGAAGAAGCTTGGAACAAAGCTATAATTGAAAATGACGATTGCTATTACGATTCAACTGCTCTAAACCTGCATCATATGTACAATGGCATAGAAAGGATTTTTGAGCAGATTGCTCGAAATGTTGATGAGTCATTTCCCGCAGGAAGCAATTGGCAAAGAGATCTATTAATTCAAATGACATTAAATATCCCAAAATTGAGACCTCGAGTTATCTCTAATGATCTTTTTATCATCTTGAATGAGTTCCGATCTTTTCGGCATATTGTTCGAAATATCTATACATTCCAATACGATCTTGATAAAATAAACACCCTCATAGCTCTGTTAAAAGACAATAGTACGACTATTTTTCATGAGTTTGACGAATTCAATTCATTTCTATCTGCAGACTAAACAAACTCTTCTTCATTTGGCTATCCACTATGTATGATTCTTTGCATGTACAAATTTATCCTAATGTTTAAAGGGGTATACTTTATCCAAAAAGGCTTTATAAAGGTGTGAAGAATATATCTTCTACAGCTATATTTCCAATCGAAAAATGGGTCACAAAAATAAATCAAAATTTGTTTCTAATTTTTTTGACTTTGTGTATTTCGCGAGTATTCTCAAATTAAGATAAATTTTAATGTAGTAGGAGAATTTTAATTGCTTCTCTTTCGTTCTCTTTTCTAACAATAACATTCTCCTTCGTAAGGAGATTTAAAAATGAGTAGAGGTTTCCTTTTACAAGGAATTGCGCACATAAGGGGGGTCCGGACAAATGATCAGACACGCTAGATTGTATACTCAAATTGTTGTCTCTGTAGTAACCGTAGCTATACTTTTCTTCGGTATACACTACACATCATCCCACTCACCTGTTTTATCAAGTTCTTATGCAAACCGAGATGATTCTGTTTCATTCTTTATTGATGGAAAGAGAACCTATCCAGATGAATCATTATTCGAATCAACTTACCAGTGGCATTTTGGTATTGTTCAACTGAATGAAACAGTAGAGAAGATTGTTCGAGTGGAAAATCATTCCCCTAGAAATATTGATGTACATGTCATCCCAAGTACGGTAGGGAATGTGTTGACATGTACACCAGCACAAAAGGTAACTATAAAGCCCAACGATTCCAAAAGTTTTTTGCTCCAGCTCCACATCACCAAAGAGAAATGGGAACAAGAGCTTGATTATACAACTTCTGGTTGGTACGGTGGAGGAGTCAACATACGAGTCTATGAAAAAGAATATGATTTTGATTTTTCTTTCTGGTGTCATTCTGAACCTCGAACAATTGAGATTTGGAATCGAAATCCAGACTTCCGAATTAATAACAAAGTCGAAACAGAATACACGGTTTGTCCATATCCTGTTATTCTAGATGGAAGAATGTATGTGCAATTTCCTTTCTTCCACCACCATCTTGGGTATGAGTATCAATACTACTACTCTACAAATGGAATGACACTTTTCATGGGAAGCAATACGCTCTATTTCGAAAATGGCAGGGACAATGTTCTTGTCAATGGTATTCCTGTGCACACAGAAACCTTGCATACGATTATTGGTGGACGTACAGTCCTTCCTCTTCGTTTCCTTGCAGAATACGCAGGCTATGAAGTCATGTGGGATCCTGCTGAAGAAAAGGTGACCTTGTTGTGGGATAAGTATTGATGAAAGTTTTTCTTAGTATGTTGTTGATTGGGTGTATTTCGTTGTATTCATGTACGAACTATATGGATTCACCAAATGCTGGTAATGAAAATGGGCCTTCTGCTATTGAAAATGCTCCAAATATTGAGTTTACCATTGACGAACTTGAATGGACGAAGGATATGGGAATGATGGTTTTGCAAAGTGAGAGTGCAATTGATGCTACCATGGATACCATTATTTTCCATGGCAGTAACCAGGAAAGGTATGTTCTACCATCTGTTTCCAAAAATGATACAGTTCCATCAGGAATGCAATGGAACACCAATAGGAGTCAGTATATATTTGCTTATTCAAATAACACCGGATCCGGT
>DAIMET010000051.1:0-8234 GCA_036725105.1 Calditrichota bacterium | reverse complement strand
GAATACGTATAAAAAAATCAAACAACACCCATTGCAGTCTGGTTTTTGCTTTCTTATGAAGCCAATCTATCATATAGTCACCTTAAAATGAAACTTTTGTTCACTTTATTATACTCTTTTGGAAGGAAAAAGTTTACCAAGAAAAAATAAGAAAAAAAGAAGAGGGAAATGGGTAAGAAGAAAAAACCAAAAAAAAATGGCGGAGAAAGAGGGATTCGAACCCTCGAGGCAGTCATCCCGCCTACACGCTTTCCAAGCGTGCGCCTTCAACCGCTCGGCCATCTCTCCGCGATCAGCGACAAATGATTATATCATTTTTCAAAAAGAAGTAAACCAACCCCCATATTTGGAGTTTGTTCTAAAACATGCTAAAATGTTTCAGAATGCCAAAGTGGCGGAATTGGTAGACGCGCTAGGTTCAGGTCCTAGTGAGGGTTAAACCTCGTGTGGGTTCGAGTCCCACCTTTGGTACTTTCTACAAACATTCTCAATTTATCCAGTGCACGACCGCGGTGACTTACTTGGTTTTTCAGATCAGACGGGATCTGTGCAAACGTTTTGGAAAATGGAGGATAGTAAAAAATGGGATCATATCCGAATCCTCCGCATCCTCTTTCGAAACCAAGAATAAATCCATGTACTCGTCCCTCAAAATAGTAGATTCTTTTTTGATATCGGCAACACAGTACACACGTAAAGTGGCATTTTTTTTGAGCGAAGGTGTAGAATTTTAGCAAATGGAGAAGTTTTTTTCGGTTATCCTGGTCTTTGCCCGATGATGCAAACCGCGCAGACCGTACCCCGGGAAGATTTCCCAATATCGAAACTTCAATGCCAGAATCATCAGCAACAATCATGGAAGAATCTGGATCTTTCAATTGTTGGTATACAGCATTGCATTTTGCTTCTGCATTCTGGTAGTAGGTATGATATTTTTCAACATCAGACTCTATTTGAATTCCTAGTGCGCTGCATAATTGCACTTCAACAGAATTGCTCTGAAGCTTGTCTTGAAATTCTTTTGCTTTGTGAGTATTCGAAGATGCTAAGATGATTTGCATGTGGAAGGAGATGGGATTTGCAATGCTTGCTCCTGCAATTCCATGAGCTTTTGAATTCCCTGATATCCAAGAGAAAGAATAGTGTCCAGTTCTGCTAGGGTAAATGGTTTTTTCTCACCTGTGCCTTGAATTTCAATAATGCGTCCTTCCTGGTCCATGACAAGGTTACAATCCACCTGAGCTTGAGAATCTTCTTGGTAGTCCAAATCGAGTAGAAGTTCGTTGCGTACCATACCAATACTGATGGCTGCGATTTTGGTACTGCAAACATTTGGACTGATATTTCGGAGTCGGAATGCAAGCATACTAGCGACAAAAGCTCCTGTAATAGAGGCAGTTCGGGTTCCACCATCTGCTTGAATTACATCGCAATCTACCATAACGGTCAGGTCTTTCAAGTAATGCAAATCGAAAGCAGTTCGAAGAGCTCTTCCAATCAGTCTTTGTATTTCCATGTTACGGCCATTTCGATGAGCTCCCGTATCTCTTGTATTTCGTCCATCTCCGCTACAGGGAAGCATGGAGTATTCTGCTGTGATCCAACCAATATCTCCATTTTTGAGGAAAAAAGGTGTTTTTTCTTCAATTGTGGCTGCACAAAGAACTTTTGTATAGCCCATTTCGATTAAAACTGAAGCGGGATGTTTTTCTAAATAATACGGAGTAATGCGAGTTTCACGAATTTGATTGTAAGGTCTTTCTCTATGCATTAGTCTACCGTCAATGTTTTGCTGATATTTCTGGGGAAATCTGGATTTAGACCAGCTTGAACACTTGCATAGTAGGCAATAAGCTGAAGAACGACTACAGTAGTAAGAGGAATGAAGTAATGATCTGAATCGGGAACTGCAATCAATCTTGATGCGGCTTTTGCGTATCCATGGTATTGCGGAGATATGACAATCACATTGCCTTTTCGCACTCGAATTTCATTGATGTGACTGATGACCATATGGTCATCAGCAGGACTGGCAGGGAAGAGAATGGGATATCCTTCGTCCACAATGGAAAGTGGACCATGTTTAAATTCAGAAGAATACATGCCTTCGCAGTGCTTGTAGTACACTTCTTTGATTTTTAAAGCACCCTCTAGAGCTGTACCATATTGGATTCCATATCCGAGGCAGTATAGGTCGGATCCTCTTTTTACTAGTAAATCTGCTATTTCTTTTGCATCTTCTTTCGTTTCTTCCAAAGTGGCTTCTAGAAGTTTTGGAATTTGGGGAAGATAGCGATCGATTTCCTTTGCTTTGTCATAACCTTTCTTTTTTCCGGCATAGGTTGCTAGATATAGAAAAGCGAAAAGCTGATTCATGTAAGATTTTGTTGCGGGAACACTTGTTTCCAAACCTGCAGCAACATTCATTACGATTTCTGATTTTTGAGCAATGGAAGAGCCAATTACATTCACCATACTGATGATTTTTGCACTGGTGTTGTGGAGAATGGGATTAATGACATTAATTACATCTTTTGTTTCCCCGCTTTGAGATACACAAAAGATCACGTCTTTTGCCGTGGGAGATACGTTGTAATATTCATTGAAATAACCTGCCAAAACAGGGACAGCATGAATGCCAGCTAAATGATTGAGGTAATATGCACCAACAACTGCTGCATGATAGGATGTGCCAGATGCTACTAAATAGACATGATCAGATTGATTGATAAGCTCAATCATATCATCTGTATTGGATTGGGTGTTTTCAAGAAGATCATACAATTCTTGAACTTTTTTAGGCTGTTCATGGATTTCTTTCATCATATAATGGTCAAATCCAAGTAAATTTGCTTCTTCAATACGAATATCGCATTGTTCTATGGGACGCTGGATTTCTTTTCCCGTATGGATGTCATAAATGTGGTAGCTGTTGTGATCGTAAAGGACAAGGTCACCATCTTTTAAATAGACAATGTTGCGAGTAAACTGGAGAATGGAACCCAAATCGGAGGAGCAAACAATAAAATCTTTACCAACTCCCATATACAAAGAAGATCCCATTTTTACAGCCAGCAGTTGGTGTCTGTCAATATTTCCACAAATGAAAGCGTAGTCTCCTTGTAAAATGGTTTGTGCTTTCATCATCGCCTGTTTTGGGTCTTGGAGTTGGTTGAAAAATTTTTCGTAAGCATGCACAACCATTTCTCCATCATTGGTTCCCCGTACAACCATCCCTTCTTGCGTAAATTGCTCGATGAGTTGTTCTGTATTGACGATGTTCCCGTTGTGTGCACCAATAATATCTTTGTCGGAATCATAATGAGGTTGGGAATTCTCAGCATTTGGTTCACCAAAGGTTGCCCATCGCAGCTGAACAATACCCCGGTTGCCATAGTACTCCGAGATTTTTTCCTTCTGAATAATACTTTCAAGCATTCCCGGTCCTTTTTTTAAAACTGTGGCACCGTTGTCTTGAAATGCAGCAAAACCAGCTGAGTCATATCCTCGGTAGACCAATTTTCTTGATCCTTTAATGAGAATATCTCCTAATTCATTTGTATCGTTGGGAAATATGATTCCAAATACTCCACACATAAAAAACTCCTTGGTAGTTGTTTATTTTCCTCGCAGAACGATCATTAACACCCAGTTGAGTATGGCAAATGCTAAAGAAGTGAGAAATGCATAGGGCCAAAAAGAAGGGATGGTGATTCCATCTATGAAAGAAGAGGTTAAGAACAAGACAATTGCGTTGATTACAAAAGCAAATAGGCCCAATGTTAAAATATGTAAAGGTAGCGTAATGATGGTGAGTATGGGCTTAATAATAACATTCACAAGACCCAACAAAAGGCCTGCAAGAAAAGCGACTTTCCAATTTGCTACAATTAACCATGTAGGGAATAACTCCCCGATAATGAGGAAACACAACCAATTGGAAATAATAGTAATCAGTAATCGGCGCATTAGTTCTCCTCCATTTCGAATCGTTCTCTTCCTTTGAAGGCAGCTTGAAGGGTTTTTGAATCTGCAAATTCAATGTCAGTTCCCGTTGGAATACCAGATGCCAAACGCGTGATATTGATATTTGCACCTTGAAGCTGATGAATAATATACATGCAGGTTAAATCTCCAGCTTGGCTAAAATTAAGGGCAAGAATAATCTCTTGGATAGGCTCTTGTTGTATTCGATCAAACAATTCCTTGATTCGGATTTTTTCAGGTCCTATTCCGTTGATAGGACTGATAGAACCTTCTAATACGTGGTAAAGACCTTTGTAAGAACCCGTTTTTTCAATGGCCAGGACATCTCGTTCTTTTTCTACCACACAAATAGTATGTTGATCCCTGGTTATATCTGAGCAAATAGAACATACTGACCCTTCTGTTAAATGAAAACATTTTGTGCAAGGGTGCACCTTGTCTCTCATTGAATGGAGAACATCCATGAATTGATGAAAGTATTCAGGTTTTAAGTGTAAAATATAATCTGCCAGTTTTTCTGCACTTTTTGGACCAATTCCCGGAAGTTTGCTTAATTCTTCAATTGCTCTCTGATATCCAGGGGTGTAATAGGGCATGTGTTACATGGGCAAGTTGAGACCCATTTCCTCCGCTAACTTTTTTGTTTCTTTTTGAGTGGCTACTTTTGCTTTGTTTAAAGCCATGTTGACAACATCACGAATGCTTTTTTGCAATAGTTCGGGGCGAATTTCCTGGATATACTCTGGATCAATTTCAATGCTTTTCACATTCATATCACCTTTAACTGTAACTTTGACAGTTTTGGATTTGTTTTCTGCTTCATAGAGCATTTTGCTTAATTCAGTAGCAATTTTCCTATATTTGTTTAGATTTTTTGCACGATCAATTACGTTCATATTTACTCCTTATACGATTTTTCTACAGTATCTATACTGGTTTTGAATGTTTCTAACGTATCTATTATAACGGGATCCTTTATGATTTCTTCTTTTTCTTCCTCTTTTTTAAATTCGTAGGTAGCTTTTTCATGATTAAAACCAAGTTTCGGCACTAAACGGTAGGAAAGCTCCGGGTATTTTTCCTGGAATTTTCGGTGAAGCTCTTGAAGATGCTTCTCTTTATTGAGTTGTTCGTAGCTAAACTTATTGTCGATAGAAAAGACAATGTAAGCGGTTTCTTCACTAATCTTGACCAGCTGCGTCCGCATTACATGGATAAACAAATCGGGAGATTCTGTTTTTAATGCCTGTGTGAATTCTTTCCATAGTGGATCTTTGATTTCAGGGGGCTGCTCGATGGTGATTTCAGCGGATTGTGCAGTTTTCTTTTGAGAGGGTGTAACGGTTTCTTCAGTTTTTTTCTTTGGAAAGGTACTCACAGATGGTTTCTTTTTAACAGGATGATCCACAAGATGTTTCATTTGTAGCAAGCTTGTTTCTAATAGTAATTCGGGCCTAGAAAGATATTTCATGGTTGGAAGAGCGTTGGTGAGAAGGAGTGTAAACTTCATCAGCAGTGCCATAGGAATCTTTTTTGCTTGTTCAAAGTACATATCATTGTCAGTTTGAGGGATTGTGGTCAGAAAGGAACTTTTCCCAAATGTTTCTGCTAGAACAACAATATCTCTACAATAGGACAGTAAATCCTGCGTGAATAAAAATACATCGGTTCCAGAGGAGACTACAGCATGTAATGCATCCAGCAAGGAAGGAAAGTCGCCTATAAACAGACTTTCCATGATGCTATAAAGCGTTTCTGTATTGGTTTTTCCAAGAAGTGCCAATACATCGGATTCATGAATTTTATCTTCGGGACCGGATAATACAGAAAGCTGATCCAGAATGGACTCCGCATCTCTCATAGCTCCATCGCTACTTTCTGCTATTCTTTGCATTGCTTTCAAGTCAATATGAATTCCCTCTGCTTCTGCCTCCATACGGAGTTTTTCTGCAATCTCCTCTGCAGATATTCGACGAAAATCAAATTTTTGACATCGACTGATGATGGTTTTTGGTAATTTGTGAGCTTCTGTAGTAGCCATAATAAAAATGGTGTGTTGGGGAGGTTCTTCCAGCGTTTTTAGAAGAGCATTAAACGCTTCTCCTGTTAGCATGTGAACTTCATCAATAATGTATACTTTGTAGCGGCACTGGACAGGAGTAAGATGAACTTTTTCGCGAAGCTCGCGAATATTATCAACTCCCCGATTGGAAGCGGCATCAATTTCGATGACATCTAAATTGATGCCTGAATCAATCGATATACAAGATCGACACACCCCACAAGGTTCGGTGGTGGGACCTTCTGCACAATTCAGACTTCGTGCCAGAATTCTGGCGCAAGAAGTTTTACCAGTACCTCGAGGACCGCAAAATAAATATGCATGGTGTATTTTGTCTAATGTAATTTCATTTTTGAGAACTCGAACGATTTCTTTTTGGCCAATGACATCGTCAAATTTCTTAGGTCTCCACGTGCGATATAGTGTAGTGTGTTCTTTTTTCATCACATTCTCTCCGGTGCATGAATTCCAATCAAGGAGAACAAGTGGGATAATAATTTTTCAATGCTGATCACAAGCAATAAACGGGCTTTTGTTCGTTCAATATGATCGATGTCAATAACGCGACAATTTTCATAAAAGGAGTGAAAATCATTGGCAAGAATTTGAATATCTTGCGTAACCAAATGAGGTGCTAATGAATTACAGGCACGTTCTAAAAGCTCCGGCATGATGGCAAAACGCCGGAGAACTTGCAACTCAGCAGGGTCTTTCAACAAGGAAAGATCTACATCTTCCCATTTTTGCGGGATATCAATGTTAACCGCTTCTGCTTCTCGACAAATTCCCTTGCACCTTGTATAGGCATACTGGGCATAAAACACGGGACTCTTGGGGTCTCTGTTTTTTGCTATATCCAAATCAAAATTTAAATGTTGCTCGTTGCTCCTGCTTAAATAGACAAAGCGACTTACATCTGGACCAACTTCATCGAGTAGTTCTCGCAGTGTGATGTAGTTACCGCCGGATTTGGACATTTTTACTTCTTGATTGTCGCGGAATAAGTGAACAAGTTGAAATGTAACAGTTTTTAGCTGGTCTTCATAAAATCCTAGTGTATGAAGTGCCCATTTTAGAGGATTTACATGGCTTTGATCTGCACCCCAAACATCAACGCAGAAATCATATCCCCGCTCAAGTTTGTTTCTATGGTAAGCGATATCACCAAGTAAATAGGTAGCAAGTCCATTGGATCGAATGAGAACGCGATCTTTTTCATCGCCAAATTTTGTTGTTAAAAACCAGTATGCACCATCTTTTTCTTCTACAACACCCTGGTTTTTTAACCGATCGAATGTATCTTGAATATACCCATTATGGAGAGAGCTTTCGGGAAACCATGATTGAAAATGGATATGAAAATCGTCAAGATCCTCTTTCATTCTAGATACCATGGTAGAGATGCTAAATTGTTTTAAAAGGTCGATCGCTTCTTCGCGAGAGATTGTCAGAAGAGATTCTCCTTCTTTTTGGATATAATCGGAGGCTAGTGTTTGTACGTAATCACCAGGATACATTTCATCGGGAGGTGGAACAGAGTGCTGGAGTTCAGCCATTGCGTAGTAGAAAACAGACGCTGCTAATTTTTGTGCTTTTGCTCCCATGTCATTGATAAAAAACTCTCTATCGCACTGATATCCTTGTAATTCTAGGAGATTGGCAATGGTATCCCCTATGGGAGCACTTCGTCCATTGGCAACTGTTAGGGGACCAGTCGGATTCGCGCTCACAAACTCAACCAATACCTTTTTTCCAGCTCCTTCTTGACTGCTGATATATTGCTTTGGTTCTTCCAGTAGAGACTGAAAGCAAGTGAACAAAAAGGGAGTACTAAAGAAAAAATTGATATACCCATTGGGAAGAGGTTGGACTATAGAGATTTCTTCCATGGAAAATTCTTGTGCAATTTCTTGCGCGATATCGGAGGGCTTTCTTTTCAGTACCCTAGCTAGAGCAAGTGGTAATGTGGTAGCAAAGTCTCCCATCTCAATTTTGGGAGGTTGTTCTACAACGATGTTTTCCAGGGGTATCTCCCACCCTTTTTTTTCTGTAATCCCATGAAGGGTTTTTACAATTTTAGATCGAATGAGCATACAGTCTCCTTAAGGAAGAGTTTTTTAATCTTTGGATATCCATTGAAGCCAGATTTTACGTCTGCGCGGACCATCAAATTCTGCAAAGAAAA
>DAIMET010000050.1:0-8639 GCA_036725105.1 Calditrichota bacterium | reverse complement strand
TGCCCTTTACATTGTGGCAGCATGCATAACGATTGATAAAGTGAATAAGGACATAAATTAACAAAGAAAATCCGACTAGATATGCGATGCCTTCGAGTACTCGAAAATGAATATGAAGATTTTGTTGGAAAATGGGGACTAAAAAGGAAGTATTTGTCCAACCACTGGCTGTAAAACCCAATACCAGACAAAGGATGGCCAAAATAATCATGGGAATAAGCATCCAGCCGTTGTTTTCACGAACATGACTCCAACATTGGCACGGCTTTTCAATGAACAACCCATACATAACTTTGACGAAACTAGATAAGGTCAAAAGACTACCAACAAGAGCTAAAACCCAAAACAAGCTCCACCACGAAATTCCATACATCTCATGCGTAAGTTCGATACCATGCATAATGACATGTTTGCTAAAATACCCATTAAAAGGAAATACGCCCGAAATAGACAAAGAAGCAATTGCCATTGCAGTGAAGGTGATAGGAAGAACTTTGGCAAGACCTCCCAAATGATCTAGATTGGTCGTTTTGCAATTTTTTTCTACTACTCCTCCGGATATAAAGAGTAGAGTCTTGTATACAATATTATTGATCATATGGTATACAGCTCCTATTAAGCCCATGGTAGTACCGGTACCAATACCCAGAACCATATATCCTACCTGCGAAACAGTATGGTATCCTAAAAGCTTTTTCAAATCATGTTGTACTAGTGCCATCAGTACACCAACAAAAATACATATACAACCCAGACTCATAATCACTATGACAGCTATTGCGTTAAGTGTATAAATGGATCCAATCATGCGGATCATGAGATAAATCCCCAATATTTTATCCAGTGATAGTGGTAAGAATGCTGTTACAGGAACATAGCTATGTTGACAAGCATCGGGCAGCCAACTATGGAAAGGAAAAACTCCAGCCTTGGCAAAAGCACCCGTGAACAAAAACACAAGAGACAATGTAGCAAGGGGAAGTTCCAGGGTAACATGCATATCAGAAAATAAAAAAGTATTTGTAAGAACATATAGAATCGCCAAACCCAAAATCATGACAATGTCGGATCCGCCTACCATGATAAAAGTCTTCTTTGCAGTATCCCGTGTATCGGGATCTTTTTTTAATCCTATCATGAGGTAGAGCAGTATTCCCAGTAACCCCCAACCAATTGACATGAGAATCATATTGTCTGCACATAAAGTAAAAATCGTAAGACCCAGAGAGATCATACTAAAGGCATGAAAAGAAGTTGCAAGTTGGGAACGAGAAAAATATCCACGAGAATACAGATTAATGATCCAGGCGAAAAAAGTTGTCCAAAAAAACATCACTCGGGCTGTACCATCAATTTTCAATCCCCATCCCTGATACGACCATCCACTGGACCAGCAAGCGACAACCATGATAAACAAAATAGAGACAACAGTCATGGTTAATCCAAACACACACAGCTTCAAGTATTTAGAAAACACCAGAACAAAGATTCCTATGAGCACAGGGAAAGCGATACAGGAAAAAAGGAGCAGCTCTGTGTTAGTCATTTTTCACTGGAGATTCCTCATCAGGATTTTGTTCAGCAGGTAGTTCCTCTTTTCGTCCAAAATCATATTGATCACAGACGGTATTTTTGCATAAACGAACTTTGGATTTGTAGGCACCTCGAGCTAGAGCATGTGCGGAAGTGGGTGAGGTGATCAAAATAAATACTATACAAAGAAAAGCTTTTCCACTCATAGCCGAAAAACCTTTCAAAATGATAACGCCCAAGAGCATACTGCAAACACCCAAAGTAACAGACTTGGTGGCTGCCTGTAAGCGGTTATAAACATCTGGGAGTCGAACAAGACCTAAACATCCAAGAATCATAAAAATGACACCGATGAAAATAAAAATATGGGATATGATTTCAGTCATGATATTGTCTCCCTTCAAGAAACTTAGCAAGAGACAATCCGCCAATAAAACTAATCAAAGTCCATGCCAATGCTACATCCAGAAAAAAATCATTTCCAGTTTTCAAAGCAGAAAGTACGCAAAAACCAACCATTACTGTTCCTAATATATCAATGGCAACGCTACGATCTGGGGGCGTTGGACCTATCGCAATTCGATACAAGCATAAACAAACTGAGGCTGTCAGTGCAGATAGAAAAAGAACATCATACAGCATAATTCCTCCTTTTATTCAAAAATCTTTTTCAAGATTTCTTCAAAAGGTTCTACAATGATCTTTCGGGCATTTTCTTCTTCTTGGCAAGTTACACAAATCCAGTGTACATAAATAAAGCCATCAGAATCCATGTCCACCACAAGTGTACCAGGTGTTAACGTTATGGAGTTAGCCAATATCATTCGAGCCAAGGGATTTTTTAAATGCGTTTTCACTTTTACAATTCCTGGCTTGATGGGCAATGAAGGGTGCAATACTCGATATGCAACATCAATGTTTGCGACTACCATCAATTGAAAAAAACGAAACGCATAAACCAAACACCAAAAAAACCGAATGGGTGATATGGGAAGATATAGCGGAAACTCTGGTAATGATCGAATCTCCAGGTAAGCAACTAGAGCACTAAGAACAATTCCTAGAATCCATTTTTCCCATAGTCCTGGAGTACCTGGAAAAGGCCAGGTTAACAAAACCCAGCAGATCAGCAGTAAAAAGAATACTCGCAAAAAGCTTCTAAGGCGCACTTTGAAACACTCCAAGCCATTTACCACTTAACAAAGCTTGTACAGCTGGCAAGAAATAGGTCTCCCGCAAAACAGGAACAACAATGAGAGCACCTAATGTTATGCAAAAGAAACATAAAATCAGCATAGGAAAAATCATTGACCAGGGAGATTCCTTCACCTTTTGAAATTTTGAAGGTAAATCCCCTAAAAAAACATATTTCTGTATTTTTGGAAACAAGGTCAATGTCATGATAGCAACAATCACAATAATCAATCCCAGTATCCAGTGTCCTGATGCAACGCAAGCGATAATCAAAATGAGTTTTGACCAAAAACCGTTCAAAGGAGGAACTCCTCCAATGGAAGTAAAGCCAATAAAACTAGCAGCATTTGTCCACGGCATTACTTTTGCCAAACCACCCATGGAATGAAAATTCCGTTCACCGGTTGCATGTTCTACAGATCCAGCAGATAAAAATAACAGAGATTTGAAAGCCGAATGATTTACGATATGAAGCAATGCTCCAATTAAACCAAGAGGAGTTCCTAAACCAATACCAATAAATATGTACCCAACCTGACTCACGCTGTGACAAGCTAATAGGCGTTTAAAGTCGTGCTGTCCCATAGCTAAAAGGACTCCAACCAAACTGGAGAGAGCACCAAGCCAGGCAATCAAAGTTAAAGGAGCCTGGTCTATTCCAATGATATTAAAGAAAAACCGCAAAAGTACATAGATCCCAACAACTTTGATCAAAACCCCAGACAATATGGCAGACACGGGAGCTGGTGCAGACGAATGTGCATCGGGCAGCCAGCTATGAAAAGGGAAAAGAGCAGATTTTAGACCAAAACCAGCAGCGAATACTGTGATAATAAGCCATGTAATAGGATTTGTAACATCCAACCGCTGTGCAACCAGCATCATGTTCAGTGCTGCCGTTTGGCTATAAATGAGAGCAATGCCTAACAAAATAAACAAAGACGATATGCTCCCCAATACTAGGTATTTGAAGGAAGCTTCGAGTTCATGAGCCTTCCCACCATAAGCCACAAGAGCATATGAGGCTATCGTTGCAATCTCCATATACACATACAAGTTAAAGAAATCTGCAGTAATCACAATACCATTCATGCCTGCCAGCATGAGAAACACAAACGAAAAATACTTGGATTTAGCAGTATATTTCTCCATATACCCTATGGAATACCAACTCGCTACAAAAACAAGAATCTGAACTACAATGAGAAGCAATCGATTGAGAGGGTCTAGCATCAAAGTAATTCCTACAAAAGGATGATACCCTCCTACAAAGTAGAATCCTCTTTGGAGAGGAGTGGCAAAAGCAAGAATAACAAGTGCAGAAGTTGTAAGCATCACAAGAGTATGGATGATCCATTTTTTATGTTCAATAAATCCCAATACTAAAGCGGAAAACAAAGGTATTGCAACAAATAAAGGTAATAATCCCACAGAGTTATCCTCTCAATTTCCGCATTTTGGTAATATCGAAAGTACCGTATACGTAGTAAAGACGAATAGCAAGGGCTACCATAAGTGCGGTGACCCCCAATCCAATCACAACAGAAGTTAATACAAGCGCTTGCGGGAGAGGATCAACGGCGGTTTCATACAAATTTGCATTGGGTTGTAGAAACGAAAGGATGGGAACTACTCCATTTTTTCTGTAGGCGAGTAGAATAAAGAACAAATTGATGGCATTGTTCATCATGGCAAGACTAATGATGATTTTGATCAGGTTTTTTTTCACCAGCACTCCATACAAGCCTAGAAGAAACAGGACAATACACAAAGCATAAATCATTTATCCTCCTCCTGCCTACTTGGATCATAATGAGATAGGTAAACATAAACAGAATAAAGACCAGTACTTACTTTTAAGCCGATTGCCAAATTAATAAGAGGAATAGAACCAGCAGAAAGTATATGAAAGGGGATGAAAGAAAACTTCTGCATCAATACATTGGAGAAAAAGGGGAGTTTTGGTAAAAAATATCCCAAAAGGCCTAAGAATAAAATGGCGAGAGCACCGTATTCATCGAGAAGGTGACTGTTATGCTTTGATAATTCTTTGGCAGCTTGATCCTTTCCAAAGGCAAGCTCCATCATAATAAAGGAACATGCAATGATAACTCCGCCTGCAAATCCACCCCCAGGAGATAGATGTCCCAACAATACAATATACACGCCATAAAAAATAATGAATCCTTTTATCCATTCTGCAACGGTTTTTACGATTACTGTCATTCCTGTCATGAAGAAGATCCTGATTTTTTTCGATTGCGATATCGTAAGACAGAGATTGCACCAAGCACAGAGGTAAACAACACGATTGCTTCACCCAATGTATCATAGGCTCGAAAATCCAGTACAATAGCAGTTACAATATTTGGTGACCCTGTTTGTGTCATTCCTTCTAGCAAATATTTTATGGAAGAAGAAGCTGATTCAGCAAAAATCGGTTCTCCAAATATGGGTAAAAGAGAAAAGGCTGGGTAAATCAAAACGAAAAAGAGGAAAAGAAAACAGAGCATCACTACTCGTGAAGAAAATGTGGATTCTTGAGAAGGCGTTTCGGCAATCTCTCGGTGAATAGTAGCTCGAATCATGATGACCAGGGATATGACAGCAACAGCAATCTGAACAATGGCCAAATCAGGGGCAGAAAGTAGTAGAAAGATGACACTCAAGCCAAAGTCTATTGCTCCCATCATCACTACGGCTGATAGTAGGTTTTTCATTTCTAACACAAAAACCATGCCAATAATCATGAATACAAGCAACAAAAAGATCGCAACTTCAACCATGTCGCACGAATCCCTCTAACGTCATACAAAACACCCTCGCGTTAAAGATGTCTAGATCATAACTTTTCGCATTCTTGCTTTACTTCATTATAGCTATCCATTTCTACTTCTCAAGGAAAATGGATCGAAAGAAATCTATTCTACATTTTGTCTAGAAATTGCATAATCGGCTCACATCCGTACAATACATAATATGAAAACATTCATTTACAAAGGAGCGATTAATGGACGATTTAAAGAATGATCTAAAGAATGAATTACAAAATGATCTGAAAGCTGTTAGTTCTCCAAAGGATTGGTTATCGTTTGATAAGATGATAGCCCCTATCATTATTAAAATCTTGTTCTGGATTGGTTCTGTCGCTTTTGTTATTTATGGTATTGTTACTATCATTAATTCTTTTAGAATGAGTCATGGAGCTGTTATAGCTTTCTTTGGCGGTCTTTTAATCATGATCTTGGGTCCAATCATGGTACGTGTATGGTGTGAAATCTTAATTGTTATCTTTAAAATTCACGATTCACTCGTTGAGATTAAAAACAAATAGTTTTTGTTTTCTTGTTCACAAGGCTCTCTTCGCCGAGAGCCTTTTTTTTATGGGTTTTCAGAGATTGTAAAAAGAACGTGGTTTGGATGAAAGGAACCAATCATTTGCGGGTATGCTTTTGGTCCATAATGCTGTGTTGTTTCAAGAATGTATTGAATAAATTCATGAATTGTAACATTCCCATCCTTTTCTCCCTTAAAGCCATCCGCTTCTCCTGAAAATGCGTGCTGCACCGAATAAGTAAAAGGATTGATCACTTCTCCTTTAATACGCACTGGTCCAGATTGAAGAGCATTGTTTTGTGAAGTGATGACAAGAAAATTACGTCCATAGATGCTCCGATCATTCCACTGATCTTGAATAGTCTTAAGATAATCAATGAATCCTCCCGAATAACAAGACATAACAAAAATGACAACTGTTTCTCCTGGGATCTCCAATACTTCGTGAGCGTAATCAGGCCATACTGTAATTCCTCGATGAGGCATGTCGGATCGATCAAAATCGAGCATCAATCCACCCCAAGGTTCGGTAGGAACAAAACCATTTCGAACACCGTGGGTATGAGAATACACAAAACATGTATCTGATTTTGATATGAGATGAGAATATCTTTGTAAATGAGAAAAGATAATCTTCTGACTCACATGTAATGAAGAAGGATCTTTCTCATATTCATCACGAGAAATAACAGGCTCAATCAATGCATGCACTTCAAAAAGTGGATTTTGTAATGCTGCATCACGAACTTTTTCTACAGCTACCACCCCTCGTTTTTGCAATCCCACATCATCATCAACCATAGCTTTGTTAAAAGTGAATAGGAAATGGCTTTTAAAAGGAGACTCAATAGGCTCTATTTGTTTTTCTTGTTGAGCGGAAGCAACATGTTCATTGGAAAGAAACACCTTGTGTAGCCCACAATAGGAACTACTCAAAGTAGCACTTAGAAGTAACACGACAAAAAGTTTCACAAGTGTAGTCATTGTATTCAAACCTTTCCATTGACACAATCATCTCTATATGTTTAATATAATATAAGAGGTAAAAAATGGTATTATACAGTTTTTTTAAAAGCAAGAATTTACGAAAAGTAATTTGTGGTGCAATAGCTACTTTTCTATTTATGGTTTTGTTCGTTTTTCCTGTAAATGGTGGTGAATCCGAAACAACGAATCATAAAGTGGTATGGGAACATACTGATCTGTTTCGAACCAAATCAGATACAGTATGGAAACCTGAAATCATTGAGAGAAATGGAATGGTCTTTGCCAATTATGGAAACGTGCTCAATGTTTACGAGCGGTCCAGCGGAGAAAAACTTTTTGCTTATGTTCCCTATGTGGGTAACAACCCCTATATCATTTACAATATAGAAATCCACGAAGAATACTTGTATGCATTGATCATTCATGACAAATCCATAAGTTGCAATGAAAATGCTGCACCCCATCTGTTAAAATTAAATATTTCGAATTTTGATTTTGAATGGAAAAAACCATGTAGATGTGTCACTATGACAAGCTATTTCTTTGTACAAGATGATACCATTTACCTATTTAACTTCACTACGAATCTTACATGCTGCTTTGATTGTTACAACGCAGAAACAGGTGGCTACAATGGCATTAGTAGTCGAATAGAGATCCCAATTTGTATTACCGACGATAATGTTGTTTTAGCTAGTCCACCAAAATACAACCAGGAATCAAATGAAGGTTGGGTGTATTACTACCGCAAAGCTACAGATGAGAATCCCCATGCTTTGTTGGAAATCCAGCGACTGGATTTAGAAGCAGGATGCCTTATTGATCCAATCTTGATTCCAATGGATTCTTCTTATCCCATGTCTTTTAATATGTACAGCTTCTTTCCTATGTTACAATTCGATAATCTCCTCTTTGCTGAATATTATGACACAAACAATAAACAGTATATTGTCATGAAAATCAATCTAGAAGAAAAACAAGTAGACTGGGTATCCGAAAACCAGAGGGAAGTATCAGAAATCTTGTTAAATCCTTTGGATAAAACTACCCTATACCTGCGTGAAGGAATGAATTCCTATCGTAAGATGGATCATTTAACCACTGACACTCTTGAAGACTGGGAGATAAATGAAGTAGAAGAAGAGGATTATGTTTACTCTCAATCCTCTTGCCTGGATCATTTTATAGCCACGCGTTTTGTTCACTCTGTGGTTGTTTTTGATACTCATTCTGGCGAAGTCGTATGGATGAAAAAAACGAAACCACCAACACAATATGAAGATGTTGCTTTCATTGGTTTTACCCCGCCTACCATCGAAAAGACGGGTGACAAAACATATAAAATCCTCTATGCACTTGACGATCAAATTGGAGTAGTGGAAATAAGTTTGCAGTAAAGCTCTACAAAAACCCATCTTCTCCAATGTAGTATAAAGCATCTTCATCCATCGTTAACGCGCTAGTTGCTTTTTCTCTTAACACGATTCGAGTTGAACCATCGACTTGTAGTTTCACAATGGTTTTGTCTTCGTCAATGAAATAAAGATGCTCTTTGTAAAGATTAATACATGTTGCACGGTCACTACTTA
>DAIMET010000049.1:0-8667 GCA_036725105.1 Calditrichota bacterium | reverse complement strand
AATAAATAAACATTCAGCTAAGAAGTAGATTGCAATGTATTACTACTCGTAGAAATATGTGAATTTTCCATTTGCCAATATCTACATTAGGATGACTCTACCTTTTCTTCAATAGAGAAGGTAGAGTCATCCTTTTTCGTACAACGAAAATTTTATAGAAATGATTCAGTAGCCTAATATTCTGTTCAGTTTGTGTCCGATTCTGCAAACGGTAAATATTTTGTATACTAGTACTATACTGCATGAATTGATTTTACTTCATGAACAAAGGAGAAAACTCTATGAGTGAAATACTGAAGACACAAATTGGCCGTACACCACTGGTAAGGGCACTAAAACTGGAAAAAGATTTGGGCGTTTCCAAGATTTTCCTGAAATTAGAAGGAAACAACCCTTATGGGCATCGCGAAGATCGTCTTGCCTATTTGATTATTCGAGAAGCTTTATCGCAACAGAAAGATACAATATGCATTGGTACAGTGGGTACTGTAGGCTCTTCACTGGCACAGCTATCGGAACACTACGATGTAAAATGTGTATTTGTGGTTCCTGAAACTTTAAAAAAAATGGATTGGGATAGGTTTAACTCCCACCATGTGAAAGTCATCAAGCACGGGAAAACCTACGAAGATTCTGTCGTGAAAAGTAGGCAGCTTGCAGAACAGGAAAATTGGTACGATGCCAATCCAGGACTTGAAAACAATATGATGAATATGTATGCCTTTAAATACATTGCCAGGGAGCTTCACCAATACCTACAAGAAGAAATCGATTATATCTATTGCCAAACGAGCAATGGCTCCTCCATATCGGGCTTGCACATGGGCTTTAAAGATTTGTGGCTATTGGAGGACATTCAATCCATTCCCCACATTAATGCAGTTAGCACTGCTGATGGAAATGCCATTATTGAAAGTTACAAACAAAATCGTAAAGAAATCGTATCCCTGTCTCCAAAAGATACGCACCAAACACGATACAACAAAAATATGATTCAGTGGAAGTGTTTTAATGGGCAAGATGCCCTAAATGCTGTATACAATACACACGGGGAAGCCATAGGAATTACAGACCAAGAATTGGTGGAATTTTCCAAACGATTCCGGTCTTTGGAGAACATTCGGTTTACAGTGCAGAATTCTTATCCGATTGCTGCATTGTACAAACTGTCAAAAGAAAAACGATTGCGAGATGGTATTCACGTTGTTATTCTGAATGATGCCAAGGTAGATCTTAAGATGCAAATTGTGAAAAAACAGGATCTTCCCGTTTCATATAACGAGTTTTTAAAACTTCTCGATACATGGCTATTGCAGTTTACCGACCCCTTTGATGAAATGACAGAAGCAGTAGAGAATGCATTTGAAAAAGGTTATGTGCTGTGTGCATACTACAATGATGTATTGGCAGGTATTGCCATTGTTTCCCGTACAGGATTCGATACCTTTTTCCCTAAATATCATCTATCCTACATCGCCACTAAAAAAGATATCAAGGGTAGAGGAATTGCTACCCAGCTTATGGAAAAAGTGATTGAAGTCACCAACGGAGATTTAACACTCCATGTGGAAATTGATAACAAACGGGCTATCAAGTTGTATGAAAAAATGGGCCTTGAAAAGAAGTATTACCGTATGTATTACAAAGGACCCGTATTTAAGTAACTCATTTTTTTACTTTCAGAAATATATGGGAACTTTTCCAAAAATGCCTAAGTATACTTTCATAGAAATCAGGGTAGTAAGCGCTAACGAACTTCGAAAATGAATACCGTGTCTGTAGAGTTTACGTCCAAGTCGCTTTTCTTTGAAAGACGAAGGCATTCATTTGTGGGAATCTCAGAAGCGTTTACTAATAAACCCTGAACGTGTGTAGTTATCATCTATCATTCATAAGGAGGAATGTATGAGTATGTTTTGTTTTCAGTGCCAAGAGACCGCTCGAAATCAAGGTTGTACAGTAGCAGGTGTATGCGGGAAAAAAGAAGATGTTTCCAATTTGCAAGATCTTCTTGTTTTTGTTATGCGGGGCATTGCAGCGGTAAGCACCTGCACAAAGCAAGAATCCAATCCTGAAATAGGACGCTACCTGTGCAGAGCTTTGTTTGCAACAATTACGAACACCAATTTTGATGCCAAAGCGATAGAAAATTTCATTACCGAAGGAATTCAGCTTCGCGAAAAGATTAAAGGAACCATCGAAAAGCTATGCCCAGGATACGAATCCATCGATCATGTATCCTGGATTGGAGAACCTGCTGATTATGCCGAGAAAGCAAAAGAAGTCGGCTTGCTATCGTTTAAAGATGAAGATGTTCGATCGCTCAGGTCCCTGCTATTGTTTGGACTCAAAGGCATTGCTGCCTACACCGAACATGCCCAGCATCTTGGTAAAGAGAATCCAAACATTTATGCATTTCTTGTGAAGGCCCTCCATTCGATGAACCAAGAATTATCGGTAGATGAAATGGTAGGCATGGTAATGGAAGCTGGCAAAGTAGCTGTGGATGCAATGGAACTTTTGGATGAAGCCAACACCAGTGCATATGAAAATCCTGTCATTACCAAAGTGAATATCGGCACACGTAGCAATCCTGGTATTTTAGTATCAGGACATGATCTGAAAGATTTGGAACAACTATTGAAGCAAACCCAAGGTACCGGAGTGGATGTATATACTCATGGAGAAATGCTTCCATCTCATTATTACCCAGGACTCAAAAAGTATGAACACCTTGTGGGGAACTACGGAAATGCCTGGTGGATGCAACAGACAGAATTTGCAGCATTCAATGGCCCCATTTTGATGACAACCAACTGCATTGTACCCGTGAAAGAGGAATACAAAGATCGAATTTTCACCACCAGTGTTGTTGGATATCCTGGAATTCCTCATATTGAAGAACCAGAACCAGGAAAAGAAAAGGATTTCAGCAAACTTATCGAATTGGCCAAAAAATGCCCTCCCCCTACAGAAATAGAAACCGGATCCATTGTAGGTGGTTTTGCCCACAACCAAGTGCTTGCTTTGGCCGACAAAGTAGTAGATGCTGTAAAATCTGGAGCAATCAAACGCTTCATTGTGATGGCAGGATGTGATGGTCGCCACAAAACCAGAGAGTATTACACCGATGTTGCTAACAATCTTCCCAAAGATACTATCATACTTACTGCAGGTTGTGCGAAGTATCGCTACAATAAACTAGATTTGGGCGATATTGGAGGAATCCCTCGCATATTGGATGCAGGTCAATGCAACGATTGCTATTCCCTGGCAGTCATTGCTCTCAAACTAAAAGAAGTGTTTGGTGTGGACAGCATTAACGATTTGCCCATTTCGTTTGATATTGCATGGTATGAACAAAAAGCAGTTGCAGTTTTGCTTGCGCTTCTATATTTGGGTGTAAAAAATATTCGACTCGGACCTACTTTACCCGCTTTTGTATCTCCCAATGTGGCCAAAGTGCTTGTAGAGAACTTCAACATTCAACCTCCGACTACTGTAGAAGAGGATATTGATGCAATGATGAAAGGCCACTAATCAAAAATCATTGATCGATAAACAAAATAAAAAACACCAAAGAAAACTACCCTTTTTCTTGGTTCTGGTATACACTATGTATACCGGTGTGAAAACAAACCGAAAGGAGGGCGGGTATGAAAAGTACCCTACGGACGTTTTCTTTGGTGTTTATCTTACTATGTTTACTTTGTACACTAATCAACCCCGTTGTAACCCAATGTAGAACAATCAAAACTACTGCAGCAAGCAGTTATACTTTATCCACCAAACTTGGTTTCGGAGGGATCCTCCTACAATGGACGGAGATGCCTGAAGCCAAACATGGTTATTTTATCTACAAAATGGATCTTCGGAAAGGAAGATACCAATCCTTTCCTCTTACCGATTTTCCCATCCTTGAAACTTCTCACATCACAACAAAAGAACTGGATATTGGACAGCTCTATTGTTTCACCGTATACCCCGTAGGAGAAGACTACAAAAAAATTGATACTATTCACACCAATGAATCCTGTATTGAATACACAAGCTGTCAACATACACTAGTGCTCCAAATTGGATCTCACACAGCCATTGTGGATTGCGATGAAATCTCTTTGGATGCTGCTCCAACGATTTTGTATGACCGTACTTTCGTTCCCTTTCGAATCATTTTAGAAGCGATAGGGGCTGATATAGAGTGGTTGCCCATCGAGAAGAAGATAAAAATCCTGTATTCCTTGTCAGAAAACCCCATTGAGATTGAATTACAAATTGGTAATCCACAAGCAATTCTAAATGGAGAAGTGGTCCAAATTGATCCCAATGACCCTGCCGTAGTCCCTTGTATCCAAAATGGGCGTACTCTTATCCCTTTGCGATTTGTTGGAGAAGCACTGCAAATGCCTATTGAGTGGTTTGGAGAAACCAAAAAAATTTGGTTGTTTTTTGAAAAACCTTCTGTATAGCGAATCCCTGATGCATATTTAAAAGGTTTGTCAAAAATGGAACTTATTTAGAACGTGTTCAATATTCTAGGTATGTTATGACATTTGAAAATATGTTACGTTGTCTATTATGAAAGGAGTTTACGATGGAAGAAGTTAAAATGAATATGCCTTTATTGGGAGATGAATTTCCTGAAATTAAGGCCAACACTACACATGGTCCTATGAGCATTCCGGGTGACCTGAAAGGTCATTGGTTTGTATTGTTTAGTCACCCTGCTGACTTTACTCCCGTCTGCACCACAGAATTTGTAGCGTTTCAAAAGAGATATGATCAATTTGAAGAACTGGGCTGCAAATTAGTGGGTATGTCTGTCGACCAAGTTTTTTCCCACATTAAATGGATTGAATGGATCAAAAATGAACTCGGAGTTGAGATTAAATTTCCTGTGGTGGCTGCTAACGATGCCATTGCTAACAAACTTGGAATGCTACATCCTGGGAAAGGCACCAATACGGTTCGTGCCGTTTTTATCGTAGACCCAAACAGCAAAGTTCGTCTGATTATGTACTACCCTCAAGAAGTGGGACGCAATATGGATGAAGTTGTCCGAGCTGTGAAAGCACTCCAGATTTCTGATAAACAAGGAGCTGTTCCAGCTGGTTGGCCAGAAAATGAACTGATCAAAGATCGCATTATTGTTCCCCCACCCAACAATGAAAAAGATGCGCAAAAGCGAAAAGAGCAGTATGAATGCTATGACTGGTGGTTCTGCCACAAACCTCTAGAATAAATCGAAGATACTCAAAACTCGTAGCTTTTCATGAAAAGGGAGACTCCCTGGTGAGTCTCCCTTTTTTTATTGTTTTCTAAGCAAAGACGTGTATACTGTACTAATTTCAATTCATAGACATCATGAATGAAATCCTTCCATTGTACATGGTCGCATCCATTTTGTTCGGAGGTATTTTGATGTTGAATTGTAAGAAGTTGTCAATGCTCTTTGCTTTGTTCATCGGTCTTTTGGTAGGAGTAAATCTTCTTGGCGGGAAGATTATTGGTTTCTTCGGAATCTCTGCTTCGGTTGGAATTTTCATGGTACCCGTTACATTTTTAATCACCGATATGGTTGAAGAAGTCTACGGTAGAGAAACAGCCAGCCAATTTGTCACGGGTGGAATCTTGGTTCTCGTTGTCATTTTCTTGTACACCCTTATTTTCACAGCGCTGCCAAGTCATAGCCGATATGAGTTCCATAGCGAGTATCGGATTATTTTTGGAAGTTCACTGCGGATGATTGCTGCCAGCCTTGTTGCATTTACTCTATCGCAATATCACGACGTATGGGCATTTGAGTGGTGGAAAAAACGTACTCATGGAAAAGCATTGTGGCTTCGAAACAATCTATCCACAATAGTATCCCAGGGGATTGATACTTTCGTGTTTATGATGATTGCTTTTTATCAGACTTCTCCAAAGTTTACTTTTTTGTTTATCCTTCAATTGGTCTGGCCCTACTACTTGTTGAAAATTGCATTTGCTCTTCTAGATACCCCATTTGTGTATATAGGCGTGAGATGGTTAAAAAAAGATTCGGTTCAACCTTCCATTTCCACTGCTGTAACGCAAGAATAAATATGGATTTGAAGTAGAAGGGGTTGAAACCCCTTCTACTGCTCTACTCTTTACACTTCCAATATTCGGAACCATCTGTCTTTCGATCCAAAAATCCATAACTCACCAAATATCGCCGTATCAATGCATAATCCTCGAATTTGGTTTGAATAATCCGATTCACTTCTCGCTCTTGGTAAACAACGTCTGTTTGGAATAAATCAGCAAATTGCTTCAGAATAATCAGTTTTTTCTTTTCTTTTACAGGCCATCCTTTTAAAAAGCCATCGCTTGTAAAATATGTTTTGTTGACTTTTTCCATGTCTTTTTCTGTAATCATGTATCGGTCATCGATCATCGTAGCTGTTCGATGAATTTCCATAAATTCCTGATCAAACGTAGCATTTTGCATAATTGCCAGCAGCACTTTTGCTTGCTTCTCTTTCTCACGAAGTTTGAATCGGTACGATCGAACCGTCGATTGAGAACCAATTTCGGGTATTTTTTCAACAATTTCTTTGTCGGTGTACCCTTGTTGTAAAAGCGCAAGAATATTTTTCTGCGGGTCGGTAAGTCCTGTTACTTTTTTATCTAGTTCCATGAGCTGCTGAAACATTCCTCCATGATCCTTTTCAATATGCATTTCCATTGCCTTTTTCCCAACAAATAATCGATCTCCAATTGACACTGCCTCTTCTTTAAAAATACCTTTTCCGCATACAAGGCAGGTATATTTTTGTTCTGCAGTGTCGAATTGAAAGCCTTGCGTCATTTCTTCCAGGCTTGCGTCAAAAAAAGTTTTGTGATATAGCATAAAAACCACCTTTCTGTTAAAACGTAAACAAATATAACAAATGTTTATATAAACGTCAACAAGTATAAAATATGTTTTTTTGTAAAGAAAAAGAAGCAGCTCCTGGGGTGAAAAAATTCACTTTTTCCCATTGAAACTTTTTTTTGAAAGTACTACATTTTTATGGAACAATTTACGAGATGAATCAGTTTCCTAGTCGGAGGCATTACATATGAAATGTATATATTTAGACCATAGTGCGACCACTGCGGTGGAACCGGAAGTTGTTACTGCCATGAGTCCGTATTTTCATGTCCATTTTGGGAATCCGTCTTCATTGTATTCCATTGCAGAAGTTTCTCGAAACGCAATGGAAGAATCCCGATCCACCATCGCATCATTCATAGGTGCCAATGCAAATGAGATATTCTTCACTAGTGGTGGTACAGAATCCGACAATCAAGCCATTCTTACTACTGCCCGAAAACAGAAAAACAAAGGGCAGCATGTGATTACTTCTTCCATTGAGCATCATGCTGTATTGCATGCTTTCCAGCAACTAGAAAAAGAAGGCTTTCAGGTTACTTATTTACCTGTAGATTCGTATGGCATTGTACACCCAGAAACATTGCAAAAGGCTATGACTCCTGCTACCACCCTGGTGAGCATCATGCACGCCAACAATGAAGTAGGAACTATTCAAGATATTCCTGCCCTTACAAAAATTGCCCATGCCCACGGAGCACTCTTCCATACCGATGCTGTGCAGGCTATCGGGAAATTACCTGTAGATGTACAAACTCTTGATGTCGATCTTTTATCCTCCTCAGCCCACAAATTATATGGCCCCAAGGGTGTAGGTTTTCTATATGCAAAAAAGGGCACTCCCTTCTCCACCTTCCTATACGGCGGTGGTCAAGAAAAGAAAAAACGACCAGGAACAGAGAATGTGCCGGGTATTGTAGGGTTTGCCAAGGCCATTGAAATTGCCAAAAAACGCTTTGAAGAAGACCATCAACACTTACAAAATTTGGCCACTTTCCTTACCGAAGGTATTCAATCCTCTGTTTCGGATGTTGTTTTCACGGGTCATCCTATTCTTCGCACACCTGGCCATGTGAGTGTTTGTTTCAAATATATCGAAGGAGAATCAATATTGATGATGCTTGATTCCTTTGGAATATGTGTTTCCAGTGGATCGGCATGTACATCGGGTAGTCTCGATGCATCCCATGTATTACTGGCCATGGGCCTGGATTCAGCCACTGCACAGGGATCTATTCGATTTTCTATGGGCCGCATGAATACGATGGATGATATGAAGGCCGTCATTGAAGTATTACCGGGCATTGTGGAAAAACTTCGCAAAATGTCCCCATTATGTTAGTGTCCCATACATTTTCTATGGAATTGAGGTAATTGCAGAATGTACACAAAAAAAGTCAAAGATCATTTTATGAACCCACGCAATGTAGGATCAATGGATAATCCAGATGGCGAAGGTGAAATTGGAAATCCTCAATGTGGGGATATCATGCATATCGACATCAAAGTAGAAAATGGCATTATCGTGGATGTAAAATTCCGAACCTTTGGCTGCGCAGCAGCCATTGCCTCCAGTAGTATGGTAACAGAATTGGTAAAAGGGAAAACACTTCAAGAAGCAGAGCAAATCACGAATCAAATGGTAGCTGAGGAGCTTGGTGGATTACCCCCAGCAAAAATGCATTGCTCCAACCTGGCAGCAGATGCCTTACACAAAGCGATTCAAGATTATCGAAGAAAACATCCTGAAACAGAACAATCGTAGA
>DAIMET010000048.1:0-8934 GCA_036725105.1 Calditrichota bacterium | reverse complement strand
CCAATAAATGGTGAAAAAAACCACGCAAAACCAAATCCTATGGCAGAGAGTTGAACTGAAGAGTGCATATACAAACCAATCAATCCAAAAATCACTGCAAAAAATACACAGATGCTCATGGAAAAAAGATATCGTATAAGAGTATTTCTTTGATACCTTTCCACAATGGCTGCTGCAGTCCATTGTAAGGTATTTTTCTTTGTAATAAAAATTCGCACTAATGAGACAGTGATTGCATGGAGCATAAGACCTGCTGTGTAAGGTAGAAAGAAAAGCTGGAGAATAGATTGCAGAAGCAAGGATTTTAAACCCGACACCTCATGGGTATAGTGTTTGAATTTACGGTGCCAAAAGTATGGAGTAAAAAACTGATCAAAAAACTGAATTAAATAAGGAGAAAAGAGGGAAACAAAAAAGAGAATCATCCAACTTGTTGATTGATTCGGATAAACCATGATAGCAAATAGAAGCAAAACAATATAAGAAGGGGCAATAAGGCTTCTACGAAGATTATCAAACATTTTCCATTTTGAGAGTAGAGATAGTGGATTTTTTACAATCTGCTGATTACGATTGCGAATTGTCCTCCAGAAAAATGGAAGCAACTGCCAGTCCCCTCGTACCCATCTATGGAGTCTTGAAGAGTACGATAAAAATGTGGAGGGGTAAGAATCTAGCAATCGCAAATCAGTGACTAGTCCCGTTCTAACAAAAGCTCCTTCGAGCAAATCGTGACTGAGAACGGTATTGTCAGGAATTGCCATTTTGAGAATTTTCTGGAATACTTCTACATCGTATATTCCTTTTCCCGTGTATATCCCTTCCTCGAAAAGATCTTGATAAACATCTGATACTGCATTTGCATAAGGATCAATCCCTTTTTGACCCGTATAAATCTCTGAGAAAAGAGACCGATTTGCGCTATCTGCGGTAATCTCAATGCGGGGTTGCATGATAGCATATCCATCTGTTACAATATTCCTTTTGTAATCGACCAATGGTTGGTTTAATGGATGTGCCATAGTGGCAATTAGTTTTTTTGCAGTACCCAGGGGAAGAATTGTATCACTATCCAGGGTGATGATATATTTGATGGGAGGTAACGATGGATTCTTACAAGATAAATGACAAAAGCTAGTGTGGGAACATCCCAAAATCAAATCATTGAGCTCAAGAAGTGCTCCCCTTTTGCGCTCCCATCCAATCCAAATATTATTTTTTTTGTTAAACTGACTTTTCCGATGAAAAAAGAAAAATAAGTCTTGTTCTCGTTCTGGACAATACTTTTTGTTTAATTCTTCGGTGTGTCTTAATGCTTCTTGGATGATTTTTTCTGCATCTTTCACCTGGGGTTCTTTTGAATCCTTGAAAGCACCCACAATTGCAAAATAAAGGTTTTCTTCACGATTCGCAAGATAGTGTTTTTCCAAATGACCCAGTAATTCGTGAACAGTTTCTACATCAGGTAGAAGTGCAGGAATTACAACCAATGTAGTCATGGAAGAAGGTATTCCATTTTCAAGGGATAATCGAGGAAAAAGAGTCGGGGGATAGAATTTGCATATCAGCCAGTGTACAACATGAATCACAATCTCTGATATCGGAATCCACACGATCAAAGCGATCAGTACAGCTGTAACAACCGGATGTAAAGCTGTAACTTGTTGTAATCCAAACCACGATGCTAGTCCCGTAAGTGATAGAGTAATTAGGGCAATAGAAAGTACATAGCATAACACTCGAATTGGAATGCTTTTCTTTGCATGGTTTCTTTTGTGAGTACTTTTTTGCCTGTGAATCAGCTCCGTTTTCCCATCTCCAAAAATATAATATCCTACGTGTGTTTTCTTACGAATTTCAATATCGTCAACTTCTCGTTCCCTCAGAGAATCTTTTGCATCCAAGGAAAGAGCAATAACCTCTTTAGCAAGATGAATTTCGGATACACGTAGACTACGGGCAGTTTCTTCAAGAATAGAGCGATATCGGTATCGAGTTGCAACATCCATTTGTGAATAAGTGCCATCAGGATCTTCCATCAAAACTTTATCTACGATACTGGCTGCATCAAAAAAGCGAGTCCAATCAAAAGTTGAAAAGTAGCGTAAACTCGTTATACAGTTGCCAATCGACAAGGTATGAAGAGATTGCATACTATGTACTTTTCGAGCCACTTCTTCTGTCGTTGTTCCAAGTTTAGAAAGTCTTTGGTTCATTTCTTGCAGTATAGAAATATAACTCCGACCGGATCGTCTCAGATGAAAAAACAAATGTTCAATAAACAACGGATTCGTTCCGTCAATGGTTGCTAAACTTTCTTTAAAATATCGCATTCCTCGGCTTGTATCAATGACATCATTGTCCATCCAGTCTTCAAAAACCTCATCTGCTTTATGCCATTGTTGTTGGGTGTTAGCAATTTTTTCACAGAGATTTCGAATCGTCTCAATTAGGGCAAGTTTTAAAAATATTGGGAAAGCCCAAATTTCTCGATCATACAGAACACTTTGGGATTGGTAGGACTCAATATATTTGGTTAAAAGTTCTTCATTGAACTGACCATCCGTATGGGCCACCAAATCCATAGCAACTCCGAAAATACGTGCATAACCCTCAAAAGGACCGGATTTTAGAATAGGCAATCGGCGATAATCTTTCATCCGAAAATCTTTTCGGATTTGTTTCATCTGCTCTTCAATCATATAAAAATTATCCAAAAGCCATTCTGCAGCTGGAGGTACTGATTTCTTTGAGAGAACATCTGCATTAAGAGATGAGTACACCGACAAAATATAGTCGTAATTTGCTTTCATCCGCGGTATAGGAAGATGGAATGTTGTTTTTTGGAGAGAGATTGAATGCTCAATGGCATTCTTTTTAGCAAAGTCCCATAAATCTTCATTGGACAAAGCAGCATCTCGAATATAGAGCTTCTGGGTACTACGTATTCTTCGTAATATTGCATGCAGCAATACGCTTACCACCAAGATAAAAAAACCAATTCCAAGAATTGTCCAATAAAGATGCATTTGACATCCTTTCTACATGTTCTTGTAATCGCAAACTTTAATCAAAAGACAATCCATGAATGCACGAATATCCACAGAATGCAATCGAAACTTTACTTAATACCTATTTGCTTGCTTCTTTCCTTCAAGTCTTCTAAATCTCGGGGCTCATCAAATGTTTTCATGGCCATATTTAAGACCATTTTTGCATGTTTCTGAACAGCTTTACGCTGCGTTTCAGTCAACACACATTTATTAACTGTAATTAGCGCTTCCATTAACCGAATAACCACGGTTGGATTTCCTTTGGAGTATTGTCGAATTTGATTAAATGCAGCATCCAAAACACTCTCGTATGTGATGACATTCAAGATCAGACGCACATTTCCTTCTTCGTCATAGATGTACCGAGATGGAAATTCTTTTTGTGCCAAATACACCATGGTGGCAGAAAGATTATCAATGCAGGTAATGGCAGTATAAGGATCATTGATTCCTGGCGACAAAGCTCTTTCTGCAATTTCCACCATTTGGTGGATGAAGTGTTCTACATCCTGCTCTTGTGTTCGAGAATTACCAATAATAAACTGCCTTTGAATTCTTTGGATGATGTCTGCATCTATAGTGCTATTGGAGTAAATCATTCCTACTTCGATAGATTTTACAATATAAACTCCTGGTCGAGAGTACACTTCAATTACTGATTGGGTGTCTTTTGCAATAGAAAATAGACTTTCATTATACACATACTGTAAGTATCCATTTTTCCCTCCAGGTATATATTGCTGATGAGTGTAAAAGGATGGATGGAATGTAGAACATTCGTCATTATCCTTACAAACGGTCGTACCAATATCTTTGGGAAATAGAATGTCAATATTTTTAGATTGCATCTGAGAAACTTTTGCAATCACATCGTTGGCTTGAATACTTACAGCGATATGGTGGATGAACAAAACCAACAACACAATGTTTGCTCCTGCAGCTAAAAGAGCTACTAATACTGAAAGAGAAGGAATAAAAACTACAGTAGTATTGTCTTTAATAGCGTTTAACACAACAAGACAGTACATATAGGTGGAAATGTAAGAACCAAGAACAATTTGATTCAAACGTTGGTACATAAAGTTTCGAATCAGCCTGGGTCCAAATTGAGAAGATGCAAGAGTCAATACAACCAGGGTGATTGAAAACACAGTTCCAGCAACACCGATCATTGCTCCTGCTATTGTCGTCAAAATGCTTCTTGCAGAGTCAGCACTACTAATAAAAATATACCGCGACAATCCTTTTTGAGAAAACCGAGTAATCGAATCAATTCGGAGCATAAGAACTGCGAGTACAATGAATACCAGGATAGTAAGAACCGGTACAAACCAAAACGATGATTTTATCTCGCTAAAATACACTTTTAATTTCTTCAAAAAGATCTCCTTCTAGCATTTATCAGCTTCAAAGTAAATATCTTCGAAAGGAAGTGCAACAATCTTTTCTCTCTTTATTGTAACATAGAAAACTCACAATTCTTCCTTTTAGCCTTGATATACTGTAGTAAGATAATAATATAAATACTAGTTTTTTTTCTTTCTTTCAAATCCTAGACGCTGAATCATCCATTGCAATCCAACCCCAAGCATACTTCCTATCGTATCAATCATCACATCAGTCCATTGTGCACCTCGGCCAGGAATAAAAGCCTGATGGAACTCATCCGTTAAAGCATAGAAAAAACAAAACGCAAACGCTATCAATGTTTTTTTATTCCTATTTCCCTTCTCCATATGCATAGACCAGGCAAACAATAAACCTAGAACAAAATACAAAATGAAATGTGCCATTTTTCGTAAGGGACCATGGATATCGCTGCTTTGAATATTCCATTGTGGGAACATAAGCTCCATCCATTGCATCAACCAAAGCGCAGTGTTTGAGCTTAATTCTTTCGAATCAACAGCAGGTTGAGCAGACAAACAATAGATCAAGCCCAACCATAATACCACAATTGTCCATCGTATCGTTTTTTTAACCATGCAAGTATTGTACCAAAATCATTGATTGTTGCATCAAAGACACAAAGAAGACCTGAAGAAGCAATCATGGTATAATGCATATGGATTTACTATCGAATCATTAATGGAGCAATAATGATTGAAGTTTTGCATTTACGAAAGCAATTTAAAGTATATGAGCGAAAAGAAAGATTGCGAGATGCTTTCTCCTCTTTCTTTTTTCCAAAATGGAAATGGGTACATGCTTTAGAAGATGTCTCGTTCCATATCAATCCTGGGGAAATTATTGGTTATATTGGTCCCAACGGAGCTGGCAAATCCACTACTCTCAAAATAATGAGCGGAATTCTTCTTCCCACTTCTGGCACATGCAAAGTGATGGGAATGATTCCCTGGAAAAACCGCATTGAGTATGTCCGCCAGATTGGAGTTGTTTTTGGACAGCGATCACAGCTTTGGTGGGATGTTCCCGTACTAGATTCTTTTCTTTTGTTAAAAGAAATCTACCGAATCGAAGAAAAGAGATACAAAACATCGCTTTCAAGGTTAGTTGATATTTTGCAGTTGCAGGATCTTTTACCCAAACCGGTTCGGCAATTAAGCCTTGGACAACGAATCAAATGTGAAATCGCAGCCTCTCTTCTTCACCAGCCCTCTATATTGTTTCTAGATGAACCCACCATAGGATTAGATGCAGTAGCCAAAATTGCGATTCGGAAATTCATCCAAAGAATCAATGATGAAAACAAAGTAACCGTTATTCTCACCACCCACGATATGCATGATATCGAAGCTTTAACAAATCGCGTGATTTTGATTGGAAAAGGAAGAACACTTTTTGATGGCAACGTATCGCTTTTAAAAGAAAAATATACAACTGATCACAGCATTGAAGAAATCATTGCGCAGGTATACACAGAGTATGAAATATAGACAATCCTATGTTCGGTCCTACATAGCTTATTTTTTCCTACAGATTAAACAAGGCTTGCAATATCGAACAGCAGCTTTTGCAGGAGCAATCACTCAGTTTTGCTGGGGTTTTATGCTTCTTTTTATCTTCCAGGCTTTTTATCAAAGCAATGTGCAAGCTCAACCCATCAGTTATACTCAAATTGTTCAAATCCTCTGGCTTCAACAGGCATTTCTAGCATTTTTTGTGTTATGGTTTCGGGACAATGACATTTTTACCATGATCTTAACTGGTTCTATTGCCTATGAACTGTGTCGTCCTATTCATTTATATTCGTTCTGGTTTGTCAAACTTATTTCTGCCAGGCTTTCCAGTGCATCTCTGCGGTCTATTCCTATTCTTCTGGTTGCTGCTTTTCTTCCTGCTCCATATTCTCTCAATTTTCCACCTACTACGGAGCATTTTGTTTATTTTTTTCTTACCTTGTTTCTTGGTTTAATACTTCTAGTCGCTATTTCCATGTTTGTATACATCTCCACTTTCTATACCTATTCTGCTGTTGGCTCTATGCTCCTTTTTGCAGTGTTTGGAGAATTTTTTGCAGGATTAATCATCCCTGTTCCTCTCATGCCGCTGTGGCTACAAAAAATTGTCTATGCTCTTCCTTTTCGATATACATGCGATGTTCCATTTCGAATCTATGCTGGACATATTGGCATCCCTGAAGCAATCGTAAGTATTTATATTCAACTAGGTTGGATTCTCTTTCTTGTTGTACTTGGTCGGTATTTCCTTCAGAAATCACTTCAAAAAGTGGTTGTTCATGGTGGATAGATGAAGCTGTATTTTCGATATATCTCCATGCTGCTCAAGTGTCAAATGGAATACCGTACATCGTTTCTCCTTCTATCATTTGCTCAATTTTTTGTACCCTTTTTGGTGTTCGTTTCCATTTATTTATTGTTTCAAAGATTCCCTGATATAGCGGGATGGAGCCTTTATGAAGTTGCTTTTTGCTATGGAATCATCCACGTCTGCTTTTCTATCAGTGAATGCGTTGGGAGAGGATTTGATTCCTTTTCTCCCTTGGTTCGCAAAGGTCTTCTGGATCAATTTCTTCTGCGACCTCGGTCCATTCTGCTGCAAGTTCTAGGCTCTCAATTTGAGTTTACTCGCATTGGTCGATTGATACAAAGCCTTGTAGTCCTGGGCTTTGCGATCGTACATCTGGACATTATCTGGAATTTCCAAGCTATTGTAACACTCATCTTTATGATTGTGGGAGGAATATTTATCTTTATTGGGATCTTCATGCTGGGTGCAACGTTGTGTTTCTGGACTATTGAGGGTATAGAACTGGTCAATATTCTCACCGATGGTGGTAGGGAGATTTCTCAGTATCCGCTGAATATCTATCCGGAGGGAATTCGACGTTTCTTTACGTTTATCATCCCTTTTGGTGTTGTTAACTACATACCACTTCTATTTCTAGTAGGGAAATTGGAAGCATCTTCCATGTTGGTCTCCATATTGTACACAGCAACCCCTTTAGCAGGAATTCTTTTCATTTTTCCCTGCATTTTCATTTGGAATCTAGGATTGCGTCACTACTCGTCCACTGGATCGTGATGGAAGAAAACTTAGTACCAGCTTAAAGAACCTTCTTTTCGAGCTTGATTAAAACTATATTGAAAAAATAGCAAACCGCATGTAATGGTAAACAAGGCAAAGATGCACAATATTAACAATTCTTGAGAAACATCTGTCAAGGTTGCATTCAAAAGAGTAGCTTTTCGAAGTGCTGATATCGCATAGGTGGGTGGTAGAATTTTACTCAGAGCTTGCAGATACGACGGAAGAATATCGACAGGATAATAAATCCCAGATAACAATCCTGTCAGTAAACCTAAAATCCAGCTAATGGGATCGCCTCGTTTATATCGCATGATAAATCCTGCGCTCAACATTCCAATACCCATCATGGCAATGGAACTAACTACCAAAATCACTACAGAAGTGAGAATATTGGCATCCAATTTAACATTGAAAAAGAGATTGTAGATCACAATAGACAGAACCATATTGATGATGGTAATCAGGTAATTCCAGATTGAGGAAAAAACAAGTATTTGCCATAATGGAGTTTTCGATACAAATAGTTGTTCTAAAGTACCCAAACTTTGTTCCTCGCTAATTGTTTCGGCAAAAGAAGATTGACCCACACTCATCAATCCAACATATATAGTGCCAATCACCAGAAAAGAAAGGTAGTTTCCACCCATAGAACTTAATTTTGGATTGAATGTTTGCAAATCCAGGAAATTCACCATGAAATAAAAGGATATCAATGAAAAGAAAACCGATACGATAGAAAGTACAAGTTGGATTTTGTAACTAATAAAAACAAAAAATCCTCGTTTTACAAAGACAAAAAACTTCCGAAAAAACACAATGACTCTGTTCATGCGATTGTTTTTGTTTCTTCTTCTTTGACAAATTGATGAAAAATATCTTCTATCGTAGGCGTTTGAACATACAGATCGACGATATGCAATGAAAACTGACCAAGAGATTGAAGTATGATGGAAAGAGAGTGAAATTCCTTCTGAAAATACAATTGCCATGATACATCGGGTGAACCAGTTTTTTGCCTGGCTGAGGTAATCTTCTTCACAAAAGGCAGTTGCATCATTATTTTTTTCTCTTCACCAGTCATTTCTCTATTGGTCGTAATCGAAAGAATATGCGTTTCTTTTTCGGATACAAAATCCTGAATAGATCCCTGCCATAAAAGCTGTCCATGATCGACAATACCTACTCGATCACATAATGAGTTAGCTTCATGCAGATTATGTGTAATGAGAAAAATAGTTTTCCCTTCTTGTTTTAGCTGGTGTATCATTTTGCGAATCATTTCCTGACTCAGTGGATCAATTCCGTTGGTTGGTTCATCCAGAAGATAGATTTCAGGTTTAGCAAGCATAGCTCTGGCTAAATCTAATTT
>DAIMET010000047.1:0-9032 GCA_036725105.1 Calditrichota bacterium | reverse complement strand
CCTTTTATCAATAGATGGTATTTGATTTGGCGGAGAGGGGGGGATTCGAACCCCCGTTAGAGAAACCCTAAACCTATTTTCGAGACAGGCGCTTTCAACCGCTCAGCCACCTCTCCAAATGAAAACTGGTACAAATTATACCAAGAAAGAAGAAATAATCTATCATACACTACCTATGGGTGAGGAAACTATGATGAAAAGATGTTAGCGTTTTTTGGAGAAAAAGGAATTTAACTGTCGTTGAATTTCGATTTCAAGAACGCCGTTGTAAACAGAAAAAGGAAAGGATTGACTTGATACTGCATAGGGTCCACTGAATGCTCCCATTTTGGGATTGTGAACGCCATAATATAGTGAACGAATGCGAGATAATAGGATGCCTCCCATGCACATATTGCAGGGTTCCATGGTAACAAAAAGGTCACATGCAATCAGTCTCCAATCTCGGAGTTCTCTGCTTGCTTTGCGGATTGCTTTTAATTCTGCATGGGATAAAATTGTTCTATCCTGTTCCACAGTGTTGTGTTCTGCAGCAATGATTTCCCCTTTGCGAACAATAATGCACCCAACAGGTACTTCGTTCATCTCCAGGGCTTTTTTTGCTTGCATCAGTGCTTCATTCATAAATTTTTCAGCATATGAAGAAAGAACGGATGGAGTCATCAGAATAGCCGCCGGTCCAGAAAACTTGCATATTTATCACGGCTTTGACCTATAATGATGTGGTCGAGTAAGCGTATTTGAAGAGACTCAAGACACTGGTGAATGCGTTTGGTGATTTGAATGTCTTCGTGTGATGGATCGGTTTCCCCAGAGGGGTGGTTATGAACAAGAACCACACCAGATGCGTTGTAGCGCAAAGCAATTCGCACTACCTCTTGTGGATCTACCAGACATGTGTCGATGGTACCAATTGACAAACGTTCTCTATGAATAGGACGATTGCGAGTATTCACCAAAATGACATAAAAAGATTCTTTTTTCTGGTCTTGGTATTCGGGTCCTAGATAATGATATACGTAATCGATGATATCCAAAGGGGACACAAAGCGATAATCATCTTCCTTTTTTTCTTCTTTCAAAAACCGCTTTCCAAGTTCTATACCAGCCATAATTTGTGCAATTTTGGCAGGACCTAGTCCTTTAATTTCTTTTTGGAGCTCTTTGGATGAATATTGAGCAAGCTTGCGTATGCTATAATCGCTATAGCTCAAAACTTGATCAGCCAATTGAAGTGCAGAAGTGTTTTTGTACCCACTGCTCATCAAAATAGCTAAAAGCTCTTGAAGAGAGCACTCAGAAGAACCTTTTAACAGAAGTTTTTCTCTGGGTCGTTCTTCTGTAGGACGATACTTTATGGAGACGTGCTTGCTCATTTAGCTTGCCTTGCACTGGTGAGTAAAATCAAGTACAGTGGAAGTGGAAGGGATTTGTAAATTTTTGAAATCGCAATGAGCCACTAAAACAATAAAAATATCTGAATTTTGAAGAGCTTCGTCCAAAGGGACCGTGGGTATTGAATCGATTGTTGAGTGTGGTACGTTGGGTTCAACAGCAACAACATGAGGATACTTTTGTACGATCTTTTTAGCAATTTGAAGAGCTGGACTTTCGCGTAAATCATCAATATTGGGTTTAAAGGCTAGTCCTAAGCAAGCTATGTTGGGTTCTTTATGATTCTTTTGCTTGAAAGATGCGATAGCGGCATCTACTTGAGAAAGAACCCATAAAGGCTTCAAATCGTTAGTCTCACGAGCTTGTCGGATTAACTTTGCCTGGCGGGGAAACTGATGAACCAAAAACCAAGGATCGACAGCAATACAATGACCGCCAACTCCGCATCCAGGAGAAAGAATATTGACGCGGGGGTGTTTATTTGCAAGCTGGATTAACTCGACAACGTCTACATCGATCGTATTACAAATCATTGATAGTTCATTGGCAAAAGCTATATTCACATCGCGGAATGAATTTTCCACCAACTTACACATTTCAGCAGTATGGTCATTGGTTGTGTAAAGTTCTCCTTCTACAAATAGAGCATAGAATTCTTTAGCTTTTTGAGCATCTTCTGGGGTGATCCCTCCAATAATCCGAGGATTGGAACGTAATTCCTGGAGAATTTTCCCTGGAAGAACCCGCTCGGGACAATAGGCATAATGAAGTTTATTGGCAAGTTCGGGGCGTGAGATTTCAATTTGTCTTTGAATAATGCGTGTTGTGCCCACAGGAGATGTGGATTCTATGAGAATAAGATTGCCTGGACGCAGAAAGGGAGTAATTTGCTTGGCAGCTTCTTCAACAAAGGCAATGTCGGGTTCATGGTTTTTCTTAAATGGCGTGGGAACGGCAATCATAAAAATATCAGCCTGAGCAGGGGTGGTATGAGCTTGAAGAAAACCTTCCTTTACTACTTTTTGCACCAAAGAGGCAAGGTCGGGTTCTACAATATGAATACGCCCTTGATTGATTGTTTCAATAACGTGGGGTTGAATATCTACTCCGCGTACCTTTATTCCTTTGTCAGCAATGACTGCTCCAGTGGGTAATCCAATATACCCTAATCCCATCACTACAACACTTGGTTTGTTCATACAACCTACTTTCTGTTCATTGCCCTCGCTATTATCTTTTTCCCGTGTTTCTGGGCCGAGGAGGACGTTTTTCTTCTGGTGTAGAACGCTCTTTAAAATACTCTGGTTCTATCTCATCCTTTAGTTTTCGATAACTTTCCAATCTTCTGGAATCGATCAATCCTTGCTTTATACATTCTTTTACATAGCAGCCCGGTTCTTGATCGTGCTTACAATTACTAAATTTACAATTTACGGAAGCTTTGTAAAGCTCTGGGAAATATTGAAGAGGATCTTCTGTTTGTACAAACCCTAGTTGTTTAATACCTGGAATATCTGCTATCCATGTACCTTCATTCACAAAATACAACATGGAATCTCGGGTGGTATGTTTCCCTTTGCCACTAGAGTCACTAATTTCGCCTACTCGCAAATCGATATTTGTGAGTGCTTTTACTAAGGCACTTTTTCCAACACCAGAATTGCCCATAAAAAGCGATTTTTTTCCTTGCATACGCTGCTTTAACTCATCCAGGTTGTACTCGCTATGAGCGGAAACTGGTAATACTTGAAAAATGGATTTATACATGTTCATGGTGTCTTGTACTTCCGCTAGGTCCTCAGACGGTTGAGGTAGTTCATCCCATTTATTGAAGACAAGGATGGGAGTAAGTCCACCCGAAAGAGCTGCAACGGTCATACGATCAATCATTCCATGAGGAGTTTTTGGATTGGACACTGCAACCACAATAAACACTTGGTCTAAGTTAGATGCAATAATTTTTTTTCGGTTTGGATATCGCACACTTTCGCGCACTAATATAGTGCGAGGTGGATATACTTCGTGTATAATTGCTATTTCGTCGCCCGTTGGGGCTTGTAGTTCACATTCAACTTCATCACCGATCGCAATAAAAGTGACTGACTTTTCATGACTGCTTTTGTGAGTTTTTTTTAACCATGCAGGAACAATCTTTTTTGTATCTTCGATATAAATCAAAGGAGTGGGGCCGTTCCTTACAATAAAACCTTTCATAGCAATCAACGAGTGCTTTCAAAAAATTGGGGATATTGCTTACGAAGGTTTACTTTGCCTTCTGCCTCAAGAGTTTCAAAATCGGGAAGCCATGCAATTGCTATTGTTCCAGGACCAGCATGCGTTCCTAAGGTAGGTGATATATCGGTAACAAAAATAGAGGAAGGATTGTAGAGTTTTTGAATCTTCTCTTGATACCAGTTTGCTTTTTTCAGATCCAGTGCATGACCAATACCAAATCGGATATGTTCCATTTCTTGAATAGAAGAAGCAATATGTTTCAGCATTTTTTTCTGCGCTCCCTTGCTTCCTAATGCAGTACCTAATTGATGAAGAGAGCCATCTTTCTCAACATGTAGAATGGGTTTTAAATGAAGTAAATTCCCCAGAAACATTTTCCCTTTCGAAAGACGTCCGCCTCTCATCAAATATACCAGATCTTCTACCGTAAATGCCTGCTTCACATTTTCAGAAGCCCACTGAATAAGGGCCAATATTTCTTTGATGGAACGTCCCTTTTGAATCGCTTTGCCTACTTCAACTGCGATTAGTCCCGATCCTACGCAAAGAGTTTTGGGATCAATGGGATATACATTACCAGAAAAATCTTGTGCTGCCCTTCTTACATTATCAATAGAAGCACTCAAAGGCCTTGGAATAATGAGAAGAATGGAATGTTGAAAGTTGCGATCGGTCCATTGGAGCATTCGTTTTGTGTCTGCTATACCGATTTGAGCAGTTTTGGGAAGATCTGTATGCTCTAGCATATATTGATAGAATTCTTCATTGGTAATGGTTCGTTCATCGTAGTGGGTTATCCCGCCTACATTGATTCCAAAAGGAATGCGATGGATGTTATAGTTTTGAATGAACTCCTCGGGTAAATCGCACGATGTATCAGTAATCAGGACAATATCGCGAGGGACTTTTCTGTAGGTGTCTCGCTGCTGCTGATGCATATCATCAATTTTATCCTGAATGATTTTCCCATGGTTTCGAAGGGTTGCATACACTTTTCCTGGATCATTGGTGTGGATGTGTATTCTTACCTTTTTTTCTGAACCAATCACAACCAAAGAGTCTCCTAGGCTTGCTAATTCGCCTTTTATACTTGCTTTATTGATCGCATTACCAGAAATCAATGCTTCCGTACAATAGCGGTACTTTGTGTCTTCAAAGTCGTATTCCTGCTGAAATGCAGTTTCTTCTGTGGTTGCTTTTATCCAGCGATCTCGTTGTATAGAGCCATGTGACAAGGAATCAACGATTCCTTCCAGTAAAAAAACAAATCCTTGGGCTCCTGCATCTACCACATTAGCATTGCGGAAGATTTCCATTTGTTCTGTTGTCCGCTGAAGACTTTCTTGGGCAATATGAAGAGATTTTTGGAAATAATCTTTGAAATCTTTTTCGTGGTTATCTAGCGTGCATAGATAATTGGACCAATCTTGGATGACGGTTAATATGGTTCCTTCTTTTGGATCACTTACTGCTTCTCTTGCTCGGACAGATGCAATTTTTACAGCAGATGCAAATTGATCCATGGTAACACTTTCGAGAGATTCAAAGCCTTCGGACATGCCCTGGAAAAATTGCGCTAGAATAGCGCCAGAATTTCCTTTGGCAGATATGATGGTGGCTTCAGCAATACGCTGACTTGCTTCTCCAATGGTGGATTGTTGGTAGTATTCTGGATTTTCTGCCAACAGAACCACTGTACCTTTCATGTTTGTGCCTGTGTCGGCATCGGGTACAGGGAAGAGATTGATATCGTCGAGTTGTTTTTCGCGATCGGATAGCCACTTAGCTCCAGCAGTAATGGCACGAGCATACTGAACGCCATTCAAAGAGAGCAATTTGTCGTCATTCCTCATAATACGCTCCTACAAATAATGATGCAGCAATGATCTTTTCGTAAATTATATGAATTGCTCTCAAAGGTGCAACAGATGTAAAAAAGCGAGGAGCACTTATGGCAAGCACAGTATTATGAGAAGAAAAGCCCCACAATATCTTTGTATGTTACTATCAGCAAAACTCCTATTAGCAGCATAAATCCTATCGTGCTGACGGTTAGTTCTACTTTTTTGTTCACGCTTCGTTTTGTAATCCCTTCATATGCAGCAAAAACAATTTTACCGCCATCTAAAGGTGGTATGGGGAACAAATTAAACACACCCAAATTTAAACTTAAAAAAGCAACAAAGAAAAGGAATGCTACTGCGGAGGCATTTGCAGATTCTCCAGCCATTTTAATAATTCCCACAGGACCTGTTACTTGTACGCCACCAAGATTTCCTGTAATAGCTTTGCCCACAAAACGTACTAATTCTACAAAAAAATCTTTCATCATGGTCAGGGACATTTGGATCGATTTTCCAAAGCCAACAGGCTGCGTAGAAGGTGCCAGTATAACGCCTAGCATGCCTACCCCATCTTCATTTTTGGGAATAATATTGGTTGTGAATGTATCATTGTCTCGCATAATAGTGATTGTAAGGGGCTTCCCAGCACTTTCACTGATAGATGGTTGCAAGTCCGACCATGTATCACTTTGAATTTCATTAACACCTACAATCATATCGCCTGGTTGAATGCCAGCTTCCATAGCAGGATAGTCTTCCATTACTTCTTGCACTTGCATTTGAAGAGGATTGCCCAAGAATGCAAAAACAATGAACAGGATTGCAAAAGCAGTTAGAAAATTCGCAAAAGGTCCGCTAAAGGAAACCCAAAATTTTGCCATAGGGGAGGCAGAATTGAAAGTTCCTTCGCCTCTTTCATCGTCTTCTTCACCTTTTAGCTGGCAAAAACCACCAATTGGAATCCAGCAAAGACAAAATTCTGTTCCATCGCGATACCAATGTGCAGAAAATTTTCCAAACTTAATGGTTGGTCCCATTCCGATACCAAATCGTTCTACAATGATACCATTGCGCTTTGCAACGATATAATGTCCGTATTCATGAACCAAAATAATAATGGCAAGTCCTAGAAGAGCTAATACATATCCCATATGATTACATTCTCACTTTCTTCGTAAATCTCTTCGTAAATCGTCACTATAAATATACCCAAAAAGAAGAAATAAAAAAAACCGGGGCTTTTTGAGCCCCGGTTTGCGTTTGTTGTTGGAATTCAGCTGTCTATAAAGTGTTTACACCATAAAGAATTACTTACGGATAATAGGTAATCGTGATTTCTTGTGTAGTGGCATCCCAATCGACAGTGGCACCAAATTGTTCAGAGATGAATCGTAAAGGAACTACCGTACGGTTCTGGGGTTTAACAATATAGGGTGGTGGTGAATAGTTGATAGCTTCTTCAGAAGATACTCCGTTTCGGGTGGTCACTTTCTTCATGAAAGTAGAACCAGTATGCATGATTAACTGCACACGATCACCATTGGATTTGTCTAGTGTAATTGTGATTTGTCCTTCACCAGTGGCAGGTACATCTGGTTTCCAATCTACTAGAGCACCAAAAGATTCGGTGATGAAGCGGAGTGGAACCATGGTTCGTCCTTCGGTAGTGAAAGGTGCTAAATCAATGGTTACTAACTGAGGCATATTGTTCTTCAGGATGATAGCGCTTCTGTTACCAATTTGAAGTTTGATAATTACAGGAACGGATTTCATTACTGTAATGCTTTTCATAGTAACATTGTTGCGGTTATCGGTGGCAATGATCGAAATCACATTACTACCGCTTACAATAGCGATAGATTGTGATGTAAATGTTCCATCAGCATTGAGATTTGCCGGCATATTATTGACAAGAACTTGTTTTACACCGGATGGATCAACAGCAGTACCCCGAACCACTACGTTATTGTCTGAGATGGTGTCACCATCTTTCGGGCTAATAATTGTAATGACAGGTCCTACTTTGTCTTCTTCATTTGCTGAATGTACGGTAACTTCTGCAGAAGCAGTAAGGTTGCCTACTTGAGCTGTAACACTGCCGATACCAACGCTGGTAGCAGTGAAAACGCCGGTATTGGTAATAACACCAATATTGTTAGAAGAAGACCAAGCAACATTGTTCGGAGTAAATCGATTTCCAGCTTGATCGTATGCATGCACGGCAAATTGTACAGATTGTCCAACATTTATTTGATATACATTAGGGTGAATTTCAATATAGCTGATACCTGGTTCACCTTTGGTGATGGTAACAGTAGCATATTGATTCATTCCACCGGGTTCTGTGGCAATTACAATGACGGTACCGGGCTTCTTGGCAGTTAAAAGACCGCTTTGAGAAATAGAAGCAAACTCTTCGTTGCTGACAGTCCAAGTGAATGGAACAGACAATTCGGATCCATTTTCATCATAGGCTTTTGCTGTAAATTGAACACTTTCGCCAACTGACAACTCGGCTTGTGATGGATTCAGTACAATACGAGCTACCTTTGTTTGTCCAGAAGCAACGGTTACGTTTGCAGTGGCTCGAACACCATACGCTTCTGCTACAACAGTACCAGTTCCACTTGCTGAACCAGCTGTAAATGTACCATCGCTAGCAATAGTGCCTAGGTTTGTAGGAGTCACAGACCAGGTAAATTTAATATTTGGAACAGTTTCTCCAGCTGAATTATACCCAACAGCAGTAAACTTCTGAGTTCCATTAGGCAACACTCGAGCATCTTTGGGGGAAACATCAATACGCGTGATGGGTTGAGAAGAAAGAGCATTGATTTTGAATGTAACACTTTGATTGGTTCCCACAATGTGAGCTTGCACAGTATTCTGTCCAGGTGTTTTAGAAGTTGTATACATGGCAACCGCATTACCGGAAGAATCTGTTACAAAATTTTCTTTGTTTAAACTACCTTCATTATTAGGAGAGCTAATAATGGTGTACTTGATGGCTGTGTTCGGAATCATGTTTCCAAGATTATCTTGAACAGCACATGTAAGAGCAATGGTTTGACCAGCAGACACAGATTGATCCTGTGTTAATTTGAGAAGGGTTTGTGTTTCGTTTCCAGCCTCAATAACATAAGGATTGGACAAAATTTCAGTTTGCTCTTGTGAAGTACGGATATAAAGTTGATAATTTCCAGCTTTGCTAGGATTGCGAATACCAGTCTGGAGAGAAAAAACAATAGTTACATCGCGCTTTGACTCAGGCGTTGGATTCGCTTGATAAGCTGGATCAGGAATAACATTGACAGGAGTTGTAAAGGTGACCAGAGGTCCTCTTTCGCTGTTCATTACATTGATAACAGGAGCAGAGGATAAGGTTTTTCCTTTATATACTGTATATGTTCCTGGAACGATATTGTTTTGGTGAGTACGAAGCTGTGTTTCGTTACCGTTTGCTACGGCAACTAGATCGCCGCGTACTTTTTCGCGGTAGAAATAATCGGCATATACGGAATCGCCATCGCTGATTTGTGTATAGAAAACAATTGTACC
>DAIMET010000046.1:0-9107 GCA_036725105.1 Calditrichota bacterium | reverse complement strand
CTTATTTTTGCTGATTTTCAATGATTTAACTGCTTTTTAAGGGTCGACTAAGTATATAAGGGATTGCTCGTATACATACTGATCATACCACCTATTGTAAACCGAATACAATTGACATTGTTTTAAAGTTCATATATACTAGACTATCTGAGAGAAGGGATCATTGTCAATACTATCGTCAACACCAAACGATCTTCTGTCAAATGACCTTGAATAGAGTTCCCCGATGTCAAGAATTTCTGCGCGCGATTCTGTTGAATCTAGACCTAGCTTCATGGCACCTTCTTTAATACTAAACTTGCAGATATCAAAACAAATCCAAGAAATAAAAGCAAGTGTGTCTTCTAATGCATCAATTACTTGATAAGGATTTATCATTATAAAATATAAGGGATAGTTCCTGGTTTTTGTTTTTTTGAAATCATAGATAATTGCTGAATCATCAGAAGTGGAATTAACATTAATTTTTGGTTTTGGATGAACAAATTCATTGCGGCAATTAATGATTTCCTTTATTCTTGCATATTTTACATCCTCCTGATTTAGTCTTTTACCATTAAGGTCACAGAAAATTTGGAATTTTAGCAATGTGTTCAAACGCTCAAGCTCTTCATAATACTCTTTATTGAAATTAAGACTAATTAAGAAAGCATTGGCAGCAGCCTCAATTGAATTGGATATCATTGTACAAATGGCCGACGAGATTGCACGGTTGCGAAATGTTCTCTATGTAGATTGCGAGTTGTCTGATAAACAGTTCCAGCTGCGATACACGAATCGAGATACCGGCGTCTTGCACGCCTTTCCTGAGTCGCTTATCCGTGCTGAAATTGATCCGTCAAAAATGGATGTCAAGAACTTTGAAGAGCAAATCATTAGTGACATTGAAAATGCTGCTCAAAGTACTGCGTCAAAGATAATTATCATCGATAACCTAACCTACCTCTGCAACTCAAGCGAGAAAGGAGACCAGGCAGGATTATTCATGATGAAGCTGATGAATTTGAAGATGAAATATGGTTGGTCGCTTCTAATCATAGCTCATACTCCAAAGAGAACAATGACAAACCCGATTACGCAGAATGACTTGGCTGGATCCAAGAAACTCTACAACTTCTTTGATAGCGTGTTTGCGATTGGAAAGTCCGCCCGAGACGAGAGATTACGATATGTGAAGCAAGTGAAAGTCAGAGCCGGAGAATACCAATTTGGTGGGGACAATGTTATAGTGTACGAGATAGAACACGAGGGAGATAATGTGCGTTTTGCATTCAAGGAATTTGCTCGAGAAGCTGACCATTTGAAAGAGAACACAGAGAGCGAGAGACAAAGTCAGCTGGAGAAGGCCCAGGAAATGAAATCGGAGGGAATGACAATCAGGGAGATAGCTGCTGCTCTAGGAATGAGCAAGTCATCTGTTGATAGAATGTTAAAGGCTGTCCCAGTTGTCCCACCTGTCCCGAGCGGGACAAACGGGACAAGCGGGACAAAACCCAAACGAGAAAAGGAGGCCATAGATGACAAGACGCTATTTTAGCTTAGAGACTTACAAGGGGGCAAGATCACGACATACTTGCCCTGCTTGTGGAAGCCGAAGAAGTTTTACGCTCTATGTGGACCAGGACGGAGTGTTGCTTGATGAAACTGTGGGACGGTGCGACCATGAATCCAGCTGCGGATATCACGTAACACCTTCCGAATATTACAAAGCTCACCCAGAACTATGCGGAAAGGATTGGAGAGACGAGGCACCCGAATGGCTTGCAGAAGCTTTAGAAAGGAGGAAACGCGAGAAAGAAAAGCCACTCTGCACGATTCCATTCGAGTTTGTGGAAAGGTCTGTAAGGTTGGATATTATGAGCGATTTCACGAATTGGCTGACTACCCTCTTTGATTGCGACACGGTTGTAAAGTTGATTCAGGAGTATTCGATTGGTGTGACGAGGGCAAATGACGTTATCTATTTCCAGATTGACATTGACGGCAACTGCAGAACAGGAAAGATTATGAAGTACAATCCTGAGACCGGCAAACGCGTCAAGGACGAGAATGCCAAAGGAAAGATAAATTGGGTGCACAGTGTGATGAAATATGCGAAGAAACTACCTGATGAATGGCAGCTGACACAGTGTCTTTTCGGGGAACATCTTCTCAAGAAATACCCAAACAAGACTGTGGCACTCGTAGAATCAGAAAAAACTGCGATTATCTGCTCTGCGTTAATGCCTGATTATCTTTGGTTGGCAACAGGAGGAAAGAGCCAGTTTAACGAGAGATTGAGAGTTTTGTTCGGCCGTGATGTGGTCGCTTTTCCAGACGTGGATGGCTACAATACTTGGTGCGAGAAAATCAACGACTTCCCCGATCTGAACATTTCCGTCAGCAATCTGCTTCAAGCTAACGCTACACCCGAAGACATCGCCAATCACATTGACATTGCCGACTGGCTGATAAGGTGGAAACTCAATCCCGAAAGCTTTGAAACCGAGAAGCGAAACATCACATTTGAAAAGGTCAAACCTTTCATCAGCGAAGAATACCAGGAGGAAGTTCTGGCACTGATTGAAGACCTCGACTTGCAAATTTTCTAGAGACGACGAAAGCCCAGGAAGCAAAAACTTCTTGGGCTTTCTTGCGTGATGATTCTCGGCTAATTCCGGGACATTTCTAGGCTATTTCAGCCCTCTTTGACATCGTCATACCCGAAGAACTTTACATGCTTTAAAAACTCGTCATTTTCATCTCTAAGGTCCATTGTGTCAGGATCTGTGAGATAGTAAGCTTTGATAACAGCAGCTTGTCCGAAGATTCTGCTGAGGACATCATAAGCTGCAAGCATTGCTTCAGCTGGTGAAACTTCATCGGGCCACTTTGGCTCCAACTTGTGCGAAACCGTGAGGTTGTCTTCTTTAATAATGATTTCCATAATGCATTGTTTTTAAGTACAATGCAAAGGTCGGGAGAATACCAACGCGAGTTAAACAACTAAAAGTTGTGAATCGCAAGCAAAAGTTGTGATTTACACACTATCTCACACGCATTCAATCGACTATGAGCACGATTGATATCCTACAACGCTAACGAACTACCATAGTTCGTTGTGCTAACTATAGTATGTTGATAACTTTAGTATTCATTTTTACATTTGCATACACAAACCCCATAACCATATTGACCAATGATGAAAGAGCCGATACTCCTGCTCTTTGGATATAATGTCCAGAAGCACAGGAAAGAGCAAAATTTATCACAAGAAGAACTTGCACACTTAGCAGGTTTACACAGAACATATATAGGAATGATTGAGCGAGCTGAGAAGAATATCACGCTTTGTAACATGGAAAAGATTTCTAAAGCACTCAATGTATCGATAACAGACCTTCTCCTCAATTATGAAAGTTAATGCTGAAATAGAAGCAGAGCTCAGTTCGGAGCTCAAATCAAAATATCGCCTCAATATCGAAAAGGCATGTTTTGCACAAAATTATATACCCAACTACATATTGCTTGACTCTACTCGTAACATTCACTCATACATTGAATTTTGCGTATTAGAGTCAGGTCATTTGTATAGTACACACTGGGACAAAGAAAACCTACTCAATGGTCTAGTGAAAGTCCTACAAGTTCAGACATCACAGCTTGATAGACCTCTTTTCTTCATTTTCAAGGACGAAACAGATACATATAAAGTTATTGAAAGCAACCTCATAAAAGAGCGTATTTTAGAGGGAGAGGGAGCAAACATCGAGAACTTTATCATTGAAAACACTGACACCTTAAGCGAAGTACTACCACTAATAAAACGCGAGTTATGATGACCGATATTGAGTTGTACAAAGAACTGATATCCTTCTGCGAGCAACACCACGAAGAGATAGAATCAAAATTTCAGAGGGCACACCAATTTGACTCCATAAACGAAGAGTGTTACAAGAAGATGTTTTTGGCACAGCGAAAGACATCAGCTCCGATAGCCCCAAAATTCTTAAAAGAAGAAATACCTGGGCTAACCGAATTATATCGAGAAAGGAGTGCATACTACATGAATCCTCGAAATAAATATAGAAAGGGGTTAGACATTCAGTTGGGCCAATGGTATGAAAAGGCCTTACAAATGTTTTTCAAGTCCAAGGGTATAGAAGTCACTAAAAAGGGATTTCCTTATCCTGACTACGAAGTTTCAGTAAACGGAAAGGTAGTAGCATACTATGAGCTAAAGTTTATAGAGGCACCTTTTGTTTCTGCGTCATCAAAAATAAAAGACACTTACCCTTACGCAAGTCCAAGATATGACTATGAAGCTTCCTTAACACTTGACACAGGTAACAAGTTGATCCGCCAAAGGGAAAAGATCGAATCAGAGCTATTACCTGAAGGAGTTCATGTGCATTATATTTGGTGGTTTGACTGCTTCCATATCAAAGGCGTATTTACAATGCCTGCAACTGAAGTTTTTGACTATTACGACCACCTTAACGGAGACGTACATACAAGAAAAGAAAGAGAAGGAGACAAAGAAGCCCACCAGGAGACAGGTAAAATTTACCCTCCATTATTGAATATGGGAACATTGTCTGAATACATTCAACTATTTAAGTAACTAACCTTATGAAATTCTACTTTGTATACAGTTCCGGAGGCGGAGCCGGTGATTGGAACGGAATAGACCGCACATTTATAGAACACATGCCGCCATACTTTAAGGATCATCTGTTACTTAAGTTTGGGGATATATTTTTTAACCACAGATCTTCTGACTCTATTATTAAACCTGAAGCATGGCGAACAATCAGAAATGCTCGCTGCTGGGTTGTTGCTAATACTGGCGATCAAACAGTACTAGAAACGCCTAACATGATAATGGACGTTGGCACTTCTAAATTGGTGAGCTACCTAACTCGCTTGTATGATGACATATCAGAAATTGACATCATAAACAAGTTTGACTATATACTTGACAGAGACGATATCTTACACAAATATTGCGAGGTTATCAGAACATCAAATATACAAAACGCAGTAACATTTGACATTCCTAACCTATTTAAGGTTAGAACTCAAGAAGGCAGCGTTGACAGAAACGTTTTTAGTTCAGGCGAAAACAGTTCTCACTTAATGAGAGCTTGTGCAAAGTATGCAAATATAATACATGCAGGACTTGAAGATAGACCAGACTCAGTTATGACGTTCATCAATGCCAATTGGAACGAGAGAGAACTTGACGAATACCTTTCAACATTAGACTATACACCTACAAAACTAGCTATTGGAGGTCTTACAGACTACCCTGCAGCCACATTAGGAAGTTGTCTTCAGTCAATGGACAGAAAGCTCCACTTTGGAGAATATAATCGAGTTCACTTCCTAGGAGCTGGTGGACTTAAAAAAGCGTCAATCATTAAAAACGCATTAGGTAATAACCCTAATTTTTCTGTTGACAACACAACTGCATACAACCGCGTAATTGATGGAGCTGTATCTGGTAGTTCACAATCTGGATATTACGATTATGCAACCAAAAAGCTTCATAGGGTAAAACCAGACACTATCGAGAACATACTTCAAATGCACGAAAGATCTCTTGACGTGGCATATTTCTCATTGGAGGAAATGAGAGAAATTTTGAACGGTATCCTCATGCATCAGTCACACAACAGCTCACCTTACACCTATGAGTGTAGAGCTAAGTTGATTATGCATAATTTCGACGTATATCGTTATAATGCAGAATAATTTTGCAATAATTCTTTTTATAGTATATCTTTGCATACTAAAATTAGCAATATATGTTTAAGAACACCATATTTAATCAATCTTCAGAGGACATGTCAGTAATTCCTGACAAATCCGTAGCCACTATGGTAACTTCACCGCCATATAACATTGGTATCAGCTACGGAAACACTTGGAAGAATGGCGTCAAGGCAGAGTCTAAAGGCAAGAAGTATTCTGACCAAAAGGAAGAACAGGAATACCGCGAAATGCTTAGAAAGGTTATTGAAGAAACTAAACGCGTTTTAAAGGACGACGGACAAATCTTCTTCAATATAAAGAATCGCTACAACGACGGCGTTATAACACCCCCATTTTGGATAATGGAATATTTCCAGGATATGTACTTAAAGAACATAATCATATGGAACTTTGATTGGGGTGGATCCACAAGTAAAAGATTTTGTTCAAGATACGAGTATGTCTTCTGGTTTACAAAAAAGAAAGACAAGTACACCTTTAACCTAGAAGACGTGAAAATTCCAGCGTTGAATTATAGACCTGACAGATATAAGAGTCAGTTAAAGAATCCCACAGACGTATGGAAGATTTCACTCGTAAGTGGCAACTCACCAGAAAGAACAGAGCACCCTGCACAATACCCGGAAGAACTTATAGAACGCATTATAAAGGTTAGCACAAATCCCGGAGACATCGTCTTGGATCCATTTATGGGAAGCGGAACAACAGCTGCAGTAGCAAAGAAACTTGGCAGGAAGTATGTTGGATTTGAGCTCGAAGAAGAGTACATTGAAATAGCAAAAAGAAGATTGGCTGAAGAAGATGAAAAACTATTTTAACGAAAATCAAGACAAGGCAATACAGGTAAAGGATTGTTATTATATCATTTCTGACTGTGTTGAAACAATGAGAGCTATGCCCAAAGGCTCAGTAAACACCATTGTAACTTCTCCACCATACAATCTAAATAAAAAGTATGGAAAATACGATGACAATCGATCATTTGCGGAATGGGAGGAGCTAATTGCCAATGTAGCTGACGCCGCTTACGACGTTTTAACACCAGACGGAAGTTTCCTTCTTAATGTATCTCCCATACCTGACAAGAAGACAAAGGAGATAATACTGCTTGACGCTATAGCATATTTCATTTTCAAGAAAAGAGGCTATGCATTAAGAAACAGTATTGTGTGGCATTTCAATAACATGCAAAACTGTACCAACCGACTCAGCGGAAGATGGGAGTCAATACTTTGGTTTGTAAAAGACATCAACAATTACCAATTCAACCTTGACGATATCAGAATCCCTTACATCACTAAAGGAGACAAAAGGCTTGAAGGGGGGACAGGCAGAAACCCTACAGACACATGGAACTTTGATCTCCCAGAAAGTGATTTTTGGTATTTCGACAGAGTCAATAACATGACTAAGAACAAGCTTGGGCTATCAGAACACCCGTGTATATACCCAACACCAATGATTGAAAGAATCATAAAAATGACTACAAAGCCTGGAGAAGTTGTCTTAGATCCTTTCTTGGGAAGCGGAACAACGCTAGTCGCAGCTCAAAACCTAAAAAGAATTGGACTTGGAATCGAACTTGATGAAAAATTCTCTGAAATCATAAGCAAGAGAGTCACAAACGAAACAACAGATACATTATTCTAGAAATATAGAAATAGCCGCCATTCAGAACAAAACCTGATTGGCGGCTATTCATTAAATACCATTAAAGGTCAAAGGGAAGATTTTCCACCCCGAAGATCTAGTCCTCATCAAGAGAAACTACAGCGAGCATATCGCCTGACTTTTCTCCAGTCTTGGTATTGACGAAGAAATACTTCATGAACACCTTAGGAGCAGCAGCGGTAGGAGCACCGTTCTTTGCGTCGTAGTCAGTCTTAAGATCATAGATCTCAGAAGCAGCTGCGAGAGGCTCTCCGATCTGAGCAGCCTTGCTGTAAGCACGGCTGATACCGTTTGACTGTGGAGCAGAAGCCATTACCACGAGCTTGAGGTCTGCTGCACCTGCTGGCTCATACTCAAGCTCAAAAGTGAACTTCTCTGGAGTCAAGGTGATTACTGCCTCAGAAGGTGCCTCTACACCCTGGAGAGTTGGAGGATTCGCCATGATCTGTCCACCACAGTACACAACCCATGTATTGGGAAGCATATCAAAGACAGCCTGAAGTAAAAATAAGCCTTAATGGCAAAATCTTTGAATACATACTTGCGATTTTGTTTGTAAGAGAACTTATTTTACCTCTTTATTTGAATGCAAAAGTTGCGTTTGTGCCTAATGTAAATTATGACTTAATGTTCTATACCACAGAAAGAGGACTAATATGTATTTCAGCGAAGACAAGTTTACGCGAAATATATAAACAGGCCGACCTAGAAACGATTGCGTTAAAATATGTTCACAGGAAAGCATTAAGTTTCTTGATAAAACTTGAAGAAAAAGAAGCGAGAAGTGTAAAGGAGAAAATTAAAAGTGGAGATGTAATTGGGCTTGACAAAGTAGTTGTTGCAACAAGTTATGAATTCAAAGAACTTGTAGAGGAACTTAAATCTTACAAGTTTTCAGAACCAACGACGGTAAAAGTAATTTAAAGCAATCAGATAATCACTATTGATAAAGTAAATGCATTAAAATAAACACTGCTTTTTGGTCATATCTGAAGATCGTGATCTGTTAAAATAACCCATGACAGATTATAATTTGATTTATTACCTTTGTGACAAGATGCAGTTTAATTATTGGGGATTAAAAGCAATAAGTATGACAACTTCAAACCCTATCATTACAAAATGCGAAATCGGCCCTTTCCCGAAGCCGATGCCTGAAGGGATGTTTGATCAAATGCCGTCAGTTAGGGTAACCCTTTCTGATGGGAATACCTTAAGTCTGTTTGAATACTATCCTGATGAAATATCCTTTGTTGAGTCAGAGTTTATTGGCCTCACTATCGAGGAGGCGGAAAACCTGCTCTTTAAGAAAGACGTAAAGTTCCTCCAGTCGTAATTATTGGAATTCAGTTCTTTATTTTTTAACGATCATTTATAGACAAGCTAAAAACTTGTCTATTTTTCTTTACAAAAGATTATTGGATATAAACCAATTCCTTCCAAAACCCACCGATTTTTTGTCCAAAAAATTATCTGAAAATTTTATTTGGTGTTGGATTTTTGGTGAAAAATCCTAATTCGTAAAAACTTTAATTATCAAGGAGTTGTTTCTTCCCGATTTGTTTGTTTGGGTGGGGAGAGTGTTTTAATTTTGGGTGAACACTAAATTATTCAGGTTATGATCGAAGACACTCATTTAATGGTTTGGGCCGAAGAGCTGGTTGACACGATTGTTACTT
>DAIMET010000045.1:0-9341 GCA_036725105.1 Calditrichota bacterium | reverse complement strand
ATGTTTTCTGCTGAAATTTCTCAATATCAGATTCAAAGAGTCCTTCAAGAAACAAAAGCATTTGATGATTTGCAGGTGACTTTACATGATTTTCTTAGCGCATTTGATCTTATTCAACATCGAATGGAAGCTGAAGAGACAGAGAATTACTATTATTCCACACAAGTACCAGAAGATTTTTGTATTGAAGTTGAAAAGACATATGATGCCATGAAAACTTTTTTAGAAGAGAAGCAATTTAAAGATGTACCCTATTCTCTTGTTGTCTTGTTTTACGATTTGAAACACTTCTTGAAAGTCCACGATTTATTTGACTCTCACTATTCTTTTATTGCTACAAAAGAAAAATCAGGACTTCGTTGCAAAGAGTTTTGTATGGATCCTTCCAGTCTAATGCAGAACATTCTACAAAGAAGCTATACATCTGTTTTCTTTTCTGCAACATTGTCCCCTATTCAGTATTTTGTTCGTATGTTAGGAGGAGGAAGAGAATCTGTACAATTTCGGACAGATTCTCCATTTCCCAAAGAGAATTTGCATGTTGTTATCGAAAATGAGATTTCAACAAAATACAAAGAACGACCTCAATCGTTCGAAAAAATTGCTTTGTATATTCGATCAATTGCTGATGCAAAGATTGGAAATTACTTTGTCTTTTTTCCTTCGTATGCCTATATGAATAAAGTCTATGAGACATTTCAACTGATCAAAGGAAAAACCTCATGTATTCTTCAAAAACCAAACATGAACGAAAAAGAAAGAAATGAGTTCTTAACGTCCTTTTCCTTCCCTCATGGAAGATCTTTGATTGGTTTTGCTGTGATGGGGGGTATATTTGGAGAAGGAATCGATTTGGTCGGAGATCAACTGTCGGGCGCGATTATCGTTGGGGTAGGACTGCCCTCGATCAATTTGGAAAATATGGTTTTAAAGAAATACTTTGACGAAAATGAAGAATCAGGTTTTGGATTTGCATTTGTTTATCCTGGAATTAACAGAGTATTACAAGCAGTAGGACGAGTGATACGAACAGAAGAAGATAGGGGTGTAGTCTTACTGATCGATAAACGTTTCGACCATCCAAACTACCGCAAGCTTTTACCTGAAGAATGGGGATATGTACCAGGAATTCACAATCCAAATCTCTATGCAAGTCTGTTAAAAGAGTTTTGGAAGGATATCTAATACAATTATTCTGAATCTATGCCAGTAATATTGATAAAGTTTGAGGGGCTACTGTAAAGAGTCTTTTCTTTTGATGGTTTGTCAGGGATCGTTACATACGCACACACGAAGTAAATATGGTCTTTTGTCGAATCGTATTCCTCAATCGTAATCTGGTACAAACAATCAGAATCTGGCACCATATCGTCATATGAAATGCTTTGCAAAGGCTTTCTCTTTCCGTCTACCCATTCAAATAGAGTAAAGCCGTGAGCTTTATACTGGTAAGAGAAACGAAAATGAAGTTTTTGATCTTCTTTTTCGACCTGGACGTTTTCTGGTGCAAGAGGAGGGTATGCGGGTATTGTTGCTCGAACAGCATATGATCGTATTGTTCCACCAATGCCTTGAATGCCAATCTGATACCAATAGGTTTCTCCGATTGTAACATTCGTATCTGTCCAGATTGAGATGTTTCTGTCATTGGTTTGGTGGATTACTTCATAGGAACTATTTTTAGTTCTTCGGAAGACTTGAAGAGCTCCCGGTTCAGAAGTATTATCTTTCCATGTTATTTGAACACCATTTTCAGAGACATTTTCGATAGAAACCATCGTTGGGATGAGTGGACATTCACATAAGAGCCGAACATGATTGAATATAACTGGATAAAACTGGTTGAAGTCTGTATAAAAAAAGCGATGGTTTTCGTAGATTTTTAACCATTCTCTGGTGTAATCTATGTACACAAAGAAACTATAAATATCTTGTTCTCTTTGGGTATCAAAAGCTTCTGTTCCATATTCCTGGTATGTAAAATATTGAGAAACTCCTCTGACAATGTGCTCCGTCAGACAGCTTTGCCAATCAAGGATTTTCTGATATCGCATCTGTGTTGATATAGGTTTGAATAGTTTTGAGGTAGCCAATATTTCTGTTTTATGATCATATATCATTGGATTGACATAAGCATAACTAAAGCTTTTTAACAGCTGCTTATGAAGATCGTCAGGACCAGCCCAATAGGGATTACGATCTCCCTTTTTTTCTTCTACGTCATAGGGTCCAATTAAGGCATAGTAATTTTTATCGACATGCGTTCCATATCCAATTTCACTGAATAATGGAACAAGGATAAGAGAGTGCGATCGATCTGAGAATCCAAAATAATCCTCAAGCATGGGTATTGTATTTTTAGAGCCTAATTTTTTTTCGACCTGCTCTATACAATCCTGATAAAACAATTGGTGTTGATGATAAAAACCCATGAAATCGGTAAGTTTGGCAAAGTCTCGAAGAAGAACTAAAAAGTCATTTAAATTTCTCTCACCACCAGCTTTATCAATAATTTCTTTCGTAAAAGGGGTCATGATTTTTAATTCTGGGGGATTGGATAGGTGTAACATGAAGGTTGAAGGGATTTCTTGGGAGAAGCCATAGTTGTACCACATCACACTAAACATCTCAATAGCAGGATGTCCATAGTGCTGAAAAAAGGTTCCTTGAATTTCATACATATAATCAAAATCTAGCTCCGACATAGGCCATGCGCCTATCATCATCTGCAAGATAGAAATGAACTCGGTTCGTGGATCAATAGTAACATTAACTTGTTTTTTTGAAGTATAGGTGGAATGGAGTCCGTTCATAGGAGAAGAAAGGACGGCGTACACAGAAGAGAGTTGCAGGCTAGAAGACAAAAGTAAACTGATACATAAAAGTGACAGCAATATTTTCTTGAAATAATGAATCATTTTCGCTCCGACAAAAAAGATTTAACTAGAATAGTGGAATTGTTAAAAAAAGGTTCAATCTTCATCGGTTTTTCCCATTTCCTGTATTTGATCGATGAGCGTTCTTAACTTTTCTATTAGAAGTTCTTTTACGGATTCTGGTTGATTTTCTGCTAGCAAAAATATGTCTCGCCACAATGCAATACTTGTGTATTCTCCTTCGATGTATATTGAGCTACATAGATCCTCTTCCATTACCGAGAAGATTTGTTTAATTGCAAGGTTTTCTGCATAATTTGTAGCAACACTGTGATAAATAATGGTACCTTTTTCCGATTCTGCCTTAAATGTTGTTTTTAACAAATCAATAATCGTATTTTGCAAGAAGGTACAAGTGTCACACTTGTCTTCGTGATGAAATTGGACAATCTCTACGTGGTATTCAGGAAGGTTCTGTGTTTCCCATTTTTCAGGGAAATAGCTTTGGGTTTTGTAAGATTGTAAACTTCTATTTGGGGAATCATGTGAACAATCACTGCAATCATGTGTGCAATTCATAAAACCATGAGAACAACTTATACAAACAAGAACAAGAACCAAGCTTAGAAAAATATTTACTATGCGTTTTACCCAGTAATTCTCTCTCATAAAGACCTCTGTGCATATTATATCATAGTCTTCGCTGAAAAAGTTACGATGTGTTTACTTCATTGAATTTTCATGCGATGATCATACAATGGAGGTAGAATCTAGAGAACCATGGGGGGACCGCTATGAATGTTGGAATTAATGGTTTTGGTAGAGTTGGAAAGCAAATATTAAAAGTATTGCTGGAAAACTACTCAGATGTAAATGTTGTTCAAGTGAATGAATTAGCTCCAATTGAGACGTCTGCTTTTTTATTTAAACACGATTCTGTATATGGGACTTATCCACAAAAGGTTATCGCTGATAATGGATTTTTGGTCATCGGTGAACATCGAATCCGAATGTCACACGAGAAAGATCCAGAAACCCTGATGTGGGACCCTTCAATTGAGATCATTATTGAAGCGACAGGTGTTTTTACAAAGAGAGAGCTTGCTGCAAAACATTTGAAGGGCAATATTCGCCAAGTCATTATTACTGCTCCTTCTTCTAACGCTGATTTAATGATAGTGATGGGCGTAAATGAAAATTTGTTTGATAGTACTCAGCACAAGGTAATTTCTAATGCCTCCTGCACGACGAATAGTCTTGCTCCGGTTGCAAAAGTACTTCATGAAAATTTCCACATTGTGTCTGGATTTATGACCACAATTCACTCCTATACTGCCGATCAACGCCTTGTGGATGCACCACACAAAGATCTTCGTAGAGCTCGAGCTGCTGCTGAAAGTATTATTCCTACGACAACAGGAGCTGCAGCAGCAGTTGGTATCGTGATTCCTGCGTTAAAGGGAAAATTAACAGGGATTTCTTTGCGAATTCCAACCTCTACTGTTTCTATTACCGATTTTGTTTGCAATGTAGAAAAATCTGTTACAAAAGAACAAGTTAACCATGCACTAAAGGAGTCCTCTGAAAAAGACTTAAAAGGTATTCTGGGATATTCTGAAGAACCTTTAGTCTCCAAGGACTATGTACAAAATCCTTTATCGGGAATCATTGATAGTTTGTCCACGGATGTTATTGGTGGAAACATGATCAAGATATTGAGCTGGTATGACAATGAGTGGGGATATTCTACAAGGATTGCACAATTGGTTGATTTTGTCCGATTGCAACTGAGCAAATGAAATCAATCCGAGATGCTAACGTAACCAATAAAACTGTACTTGTTCGTGTAGACATGAATGTTCCCCTGGACAACCAGGGGAACATAACTTCTGAAGCGAGAATATTAGCAGCTGTTCCAACTCTGAATTTTCTACTATCACAAAAAGCGAAACTTGTTTTGATAACTCATTTGGGCAGACCCAAGAATCAAGAACCCATTTTTCGAACAGAAAAAATTGCACTTCGACTTGGCCAAATATTGGGTCCTGAGATATCTGTGGAGTATACAACCGATATTATTGGTCCAAATGTACATAAACAGCTTCAAGAAATTCCATATGGAAGTGTTTTAATGCTGGAAAACATTCGTTTTCATCCAGGAGAAACGCAGGGTAGCCCAGAATTATCCAAAGCTCTTTCAGAGCTGGGAGAAGTCTATGTAAATGATGCTTTCAGCTGTTGCCATCGCGACCATGCTTCTGTCACAGGCATACCCGATTATCTACCATCCTATGCTGGATTTCAGCTTGAAAAAGAAATTACCGAATTAAACCACCTGAACGCGCATCCACAAAGTCCCTTTGTTCTTTTGCAAGGTGGTGCAAAAGTATCTTCTAAATTAGGTCTGTTAAAAGCTCTTTTAGGAAAACTTGATAAACTTATCATTGGTGGAGGAATGGCGTTCACATTTTTAAAAGCCATGGGGTATTCTGTCGGGAACTCTTTGGTTGAAGATGATAAGCTTGATTTAGCTGAAGGAATTCTAAAAATGGCTGAAACAACCGATACGAAAGTTGTTTTGCCTATTGATTTTGTTGTTACAGATCGGACTCAGAACTCCCAGGTAATTGAAACTGTCTCTTTATCAGATATTCCTACTGATATGATTGGTGTGGATATTGGACCGAATTCTATTCAGTTATTTTATCAAGAAATGATTCCTGCAGCTACCATTCTGTTTAATGGCCCTATGGGTATTTTTGAAGTTCCTGCTTTTAGCCGTGGCACAAAAGAACTGTACAAACAAGCTGGTACTATTCAGCATGCTTACAAGGTTGCTGCTGGGGGTGATACGGCAGCAGCTATAGAAACTTTTGGATATACTAATTATTTTTCCTATATATCGATGGGCGGTGGTGCAACACTGGCATATATTGAGGGAAAACAATTACCCGGAATACTAAAGCTGATGAACTAGGAGTTTCCATGAAGACAAGTGAAATTAGAAAAATGTTCTTACAGTTTTTTCAAGAGAAGAACCATAGGATTCTAGATCCTTCTCCTTTGCCAATTGATGACCCAACTCTGCTTTTTACTGTAGCAGGAATGGTGCCCTTGAAGCAGTACTATCTGGGAGAATCTGCACCCTTATCGCCACGAATGACATCTTCTCAACCTTGTCTTCGAACAAACGATATTGAAAATGTAGGAAAAACTCCAAGACACCATACGTTTTTTGAAATGTTGGGAAATTTTTCCATCGGGGATTATTTTAAGCAAGAAGCAATTGATTTTAGTTGGGAACTATTGACATCTGTATTCAAAATTGATGAATCTTTGTTATGGGTAACCGTTTACCCTGAAGATGAAGAATCTAAGAAAATATGGAAAAAATATGTTCCTACTCAGCGTATTTTGGAATCCAAAGAAAATTTCTGGCAAATGGCTCCCGTTGGTCCATGCGGTTTTGATTCGGAAATACACATTGACCTTGGTTCTGACATTGGGTGTAAAAAATCGACTTGTAATCCTTTGTGTGATTGCGGACGGTTTTTGGAAGTATGGAATCTAGTTTTTATGGAATTTAACATGAACGAAAAGGGAGAAACTCTTCCGCTCCCTAAAAAGAATATCGATACCGGAATGGGGCTGGAAAGGATTTCCTGCGTATTAAATGGAGTTCAATCCAATTATGACACAGATCTTTTTCTTCCTATTATTCAGAACATTGAAAAATTGAGCGGAAAAAGCATGAACGAAAAAAGATTTCGTTACAACATTATTGCAGATCATGTTCGTGCAATTCCTTTTTTAATATCGGACGGAGTTTTTCCCGAAAACAGTAAACACGGATATGTTTTGCGCAGGCTTATTCGAAGAGCTAAACTGTCGGGACACTTATTGGGAATTAATCAAACTTTTTTACCCTCTTTATGTGAACAAGTCATTCATCAGATGGAGGATCAATATCCCAAACTCCAATCACATCAAGACACTGTTAAGACCGTTGTTACGAATGAAGAAGAACAATTTAGCAATACTCTAACCGATGGATACAGGATTTTTGAAGAAGCTGCCTCTAAAATAGCGTCTATGTTTCCTGGTGATATTGCCTTCAAACTTCATGATACTTATGGATTTCCAGTGGAACTTACGAAAGAACTTCTAGCTGAAAAAGGATTGTGCCTTGATGAAAAAGAATTTCTTTCGCTTCTCAATGAACAGAAACAACGCGCAAAAACACTACATACTTTTTCCGACACAATTACAGAAACGGATTATTGGGTAGATATCCGTAATGAAATTGGTAATACTACCTTTCTGGGGTATGAACGAGATGCAACCAGTGCAGTTATTCGCAAGATACTATTTCAGGGAGAATCGGTACCTACAGCCAATCAAGCAGAAAAAATGTATACCATATTTGTGAATCAAACGACGCTTTATCCTGAAAAAGGTGGTCCCATCGGTGATCGAGGAACAATTCAATCCGAACACGGATTGTTAAAAATTCTTCGAACATTTTCTCCTGTTGAAAATTTGATTGTGCATGAAGCACGTCTTGAAAACGGTCAAGTGACAGAAGGAGATGCTGTTCAAATTACGGTTGACATTGAATTTCGCAGAGGAATTCGAAGAGCTCATACCGCCACTCACCTTCTTCACGCCGCATTAAAAAGAGTGATCGGAGAGTATGTAAATCAATCTGGATCTTTTGTTGAACCCGACTCCTTACGGTTTGATTTCAATGCCTTTGAAGCTCTAACGATGGAACAAATCTATCAAATTGAAGACGATGTAAATTATTGGATTGCGCGATCAGAGTACGTAAAAACCGAGGTTAAATCTTTGCAACAAGCAGTTCAAGAGGGTGCTACCGCGCTGTTTAAAGAAAAATATGGAGATGAAGTGCGAATTGTAGAGATTTGCGATATATCCAAAGAACTGTGCGGGGGACTTCATGTTGCTAACACCTCTGAACTCCGCCTGTTTAGTATTATAAAGGAATCAAGCATTGGATCGAATCTACGGAGAATAGAAGCTGTTGTAGGAACCAAAGCAATTGAAAAATGTCGCAATGAATCAAAACTTGTGAAAGAAGCCAAACATATTATTGATAAACCTGGTGTTGATTTTATTCAATCCATTCGAATGCTTCAAGAAGAAATGAAAGAGAAAGACAAAGAAATTCATTCCTTGCGAAATTCGCTTCTTGCTTCTTCTGCTTGTGACCTAATTAAGAAAGCAAAAGATTATGGAGCATTTTCATTATTGGTCCATTCACTGAAAGATGCAGATATGGATATGCTACGGGGATATGCCGATCAATTAAGAAGCAGAGCAGAAAAACCAATTTTACTATTCATTACATCTACAACCAAAGACAAAGTAATAGGAGTGATAGCAAGTACTGGTGAAATAAACTGTAAAGATGTGATCAAGCACTTGCAAAGCAAGTATTCCTTGCGTGGTGGGGGAAACCCCAAACTGGTTTCGATAGGCGATCTTCAATCCTCTGATGTCTTGGGTATTACCGAAACGCTAAAGGAATATCTCCACAACCGTGAATAAAAGACTCTTAGGGTCAACACAGATTATTGTTTCTGAAATGGCATTTGGCACTCTTGTGCTAAGTCCATTGCAGGCTAATGTTTCACCTAAAGAAAGCCAATATCTGCTAGAGTATGCTTTTGAGCAAGGTATCAATTTTTTTGATACTGCTCATCTATACCAAACCTATTCTTTTTTTACTCATATACCCTCTCATATTAAAAACCAGATGGTGATTTCTTCAAAATCTTATCAGCCCGACTACAAAGGCATGATGGAAGAGATTGAATACGGACTAAAAGAGATCAATCGGGATTATTTTGATATTTTTATGCTCCACGAACAAGAAAGCATCTATACCTTAAAAGGGCATAAAGGTGCCCTGGAAGCTATTATGGATGCAAAAAAACAAGGTAAAGTGCGAGCAATAGGCATTTCTACACATTCTGTTGAGTTAACCAAACAACTGCTTCTTCATCCCGAATTCGAAGTGATACATCCAATCTTTAATCAAGTAGGACATGGTTTGATTCATGGCACACTAGAGCAGCAAATTGAGAATATTAAAAATCTTTACAATGCCGGGGTAGGTCTTTTTGTTATGAAGCCACTTGGTGGTGGAAGGTTGTACAAGGATTTTTATGATTCTTTATCGTGGATTAGAGATTTTCCATACAAGCATGCCGTTGCAATTGGTGTAAAAAATAAACAAGAACTCATTGTTGATATAGCAATATTTGAAAAAACATATTCTCCTGAAATGGCCCATGACCTACACCTTGAAGGAAAAAAATTGTTTTACAACCGATCACTGTGCTGTTTGTGCATGCAATGCACCAAAGCTTGCCAGTTTAATGCTCTGGAGTATTGTGCTGAAGAAGATAAAATTCAAATTCATTATGAATCATGTGTCAC
>DAIMET010000044.1:0-9362 GCA_036725105.1 Calditrichota bacterium | reverse complement strand
CTTTTGATGTGAACATAATGTTTACATCAAAAGGATTGAGTATATAGCTTGCAATAACTCACGCATGACTTCCCTCCGTTATACTTAATCCTTTTGATGTAAACATTATGTTCACTCTGTTTGTTTTATTATCAGAAACAGATATATTGTAAAATCCTGTTCTCTTTTTCTTGCCTACACCGCCTATTTGTGCGTAATGAATGGTATGATTTCCTTCGCTTACGTTTATGCTGATTGCTGAGCCATTCGTTAATGTATAGGTTTGAAAATCATCAACTCTTACATTAAGCGAAATAGCAGAACCACATTGATTTTTGCACCTGTTTATGATAAGCGTAGTGTTTCCTGTTACATTCGTCTGTTCAACCTTTGGTATATTTTCTATAACTACTGGTTGCTCTTGCGGATTGAAAGATGTTCCACAGGTTTGACATACTGCTATTGATTCGTGCTGTGTCGGCATTAGTGCTTTTAATACAGCACCTATCGCAAATCCAATCGCAAGACCGATTACTAAACCCATGACACCTAAAAACATCAAGCTTATTCCTCCAAAGAACAAAACACAGCCTGTCATTATTGAATTTTTGCTGTTTTTGACTTGTATTTGAACGTTATTCGACTTGCACTTAGGACAAATCATAATCAGCCCTCCTTTTTTGGAACATAAGTAAGTTGAATGTCATAACCGAGAGATTCCATCATGCTCACAAACGTTTTGTTTATAAGACCATCTTTCTTTTTAATAATGCGATTGACATACTGTCCTGTCGTTCCGACCTTCACTCCGAGCTGTTCCTGTGTAATACCAGCTTCTAAACACTTTACTTTTGTTTCAATTTCAATGTTATTCAACACCATATCAATTATCCTCCTTTTGTATTTTATTACATTGTAACACACTTTAGATTATATCACAATCGGTATTAGAGAAATTTTTTTTCTCTTTGAACACCTTATACCATGTTGTCTTACCAATATATCCGAACAGTAGTGAACAGTAAGTGAACAGTAGTTAAAACATACTGTTCACCTGCAAAGCCTTGATACATAAGGGTTTGCGGAAATTCTGAACAGATGAACAGTAATTTAGCGAAAAACTAATCTCTATATACATATATACGTATGCAATAGTTTTAGAGGAAAATACTGTTCATCTGTTCAGAAAGCGGAAAAGACTAACGTTTTCAAGGGTTTCGGGGTGAACAGTAGCAAAAAACGTACTGTTCACTACTGTTCATACTGTTCAGATTTTGTCTCACCTTCCGATTATTCGTCAAGTGTTTCATTGTCAAGTAATTCATTGTCAAGTGTTTTATTGTCAGATAGGAGAGCATCTGAATCTACTTTTTCCTTCGTAGAAGACTCAGAAGTGACCTCATATCCTTTTTCTGGAATCCTACAATCGATAGGAACAACGATTACTTTGTAACCCATAGCTCGCACCATTTCATTCATCAATGATACTGGTATGTCTTTCACGTTCTTATTGTTCAATCTCTCCCAAATAGCAGCATTACTGACTTCCAATTTCTTTGCCAATTCAGCGTTTTTGATTTCTTCCTGTTCCATTATGGCTTTCATTATGTCTCTACCTCGCATGATAGATACCTCCTTTGTTTGATACCTTAATTATATATGTCAAGTGATTTGTTGTCAAGTGTTTTATTGTCAAGTAATTTATTGAAAAGTAGCCTTTTTATTTTTTTGGGATATTTAAGCCACTCCCTGCCCCCGTAGGATGCTTTTGTATATCCCCCTCCGGGGGTATTGTTGTCAACCTTTCGTACTCACGACTAGCCGCATGGCTTGCATTTAATCTTGATTATACTTTACGTTTATCTGGAAGGAATCAACGCAAGGAAGCAACGCAAGGAATCAAGGCAAAGAAAAGCCCCACGCAAGCCGCCACATACGACCAACGCAAGGCACAAAAGAACCCCGGCTATATTAACCGGGGCTGCAATTATTTATTTTGTATCAGTAATTCGGATATGAGCACGAGCGGGAAAATTAATATACATAAAACCACTAGCATCTGTTGGCCTCCATTCCAAATTTTTCAATATTTACTGGGTTTTCTAAATTGATAAACTGTATATCATACCAACGCTGCCCGAATTGCTCATAATAACTACAATAGAAATTATTGTTCTTCAGTATGTTTAATATTGATTTATACATTGTTTGAAAAGTGCATTTTCCGTAAGGCTGCTTTTCGTTTGTTCCATCATACGACACTAAATTAATTAAACTCCCTTTATGATTGACTGTTAGATTATAAAGCGTATTGTCTTTATAAATAACCGTTACTGAAACTTTGCGCATAATATAACCCTCCTTTTATACGATTGTGAAACGCTTGTATTGTGTTTCCGTGGTGAAGGCTTGTGCAATATCTGGTAGGGCTTCCTTTAGGGCTTTACCGTCAAGCCTTGAACTCGTGACGGTTTTATAAATAGCTTTAGTGCTTCCCTCTATGACTGTTTCCCGGTCTCCCATAAGAGCGATAATATCATTTTTTAGGCTTTCGTTCATGGCTTCCAGCTCCTCGAGGAGCCGCTTGTTTTCTCGATACTCTGTACATAGCTTTTCAAATTCTCTCATGGTTTAGCCCTCCTTCTTTTCATTCTTTAACCGTTCTATAGCTGTATTTCGTATATGTTCTGCTATCTTCTATCATTTCAAGAATTGTCTCGTCTTCTGGTATTCCTGCCCACTCACAAACAATCCTCTTGTAATCTTCATCTGTTCGCGCTTGGCAGTCCGCGATAATATACCCGTAACAGGTGTCTGTTTCTTCACCGTTTTCATCTAATTTAATCGTGTAAAATTCCTTCCCCGCGCCTAACCATATTTCCCCGTAATTCTTTACTCCGTCTTTATAATGTTCCGAACAGTAAACCATTTTCACATAATCACCTTGCGAGTAACCTCTTGCGCTATCCGTGCGCCATTCTTTACCCGTCTTGAATGTTAGATATTCCGCGGTTGTTTCCTCGGGGAAGGCTGCGGCTCGCGTTTCGTAATTCCCCCACGGTGAATTAGGTTTTTCGTTACAAGCCCTTAACCATTCTGTTATTGCTTTAATTCGCTTGGTATTATGAATGCTATTCACCATTCCTAAATCAAACAACATTGCGCCGATGCTTGAGTAGTGCGCATAAATTGACTTATTGACAATATCGATGTACATTTTCAGCAAATTTTCAATCTCATTTTGCAAGCTGGTGTATTCTTCTTCGTTAAAACCTCCGCAATTCCTAGATTGCGCAACGATGAACAAATTGTAACAATAATCTCCGCCTATTTCCTTTAATCCGTCGTCGTCAAAATAAAGGCTAAAATCTGATTGTTCCGGCGGTACTTCTCGAATTATATAATTGATTTTCTTTTTCATGGTTAAACCTCCTTAGATAATACCGTTTTCCCTAAATACTTTTGTTAATCCGTATCTCTTAGCAAGCCTGGTGAAATGTTCTTGAAAATATAGCAACTCGCCGTAGCTATAATTGTGATTAGGGAAATCAGCTTGCCACTCAATTGCGGTATCTTCCGCACGGGCTTTATATCGTTGGTATAGCGTCATTTTGTCGTAATTCATTGTTCAACCCTCCTTTTATGGCGATACCGGTTGAGCGTCCCACCACGCTTTGCCGCCTCCCTCAATTCCTACAAAATCAAGAAAACTATTTACGTGCCGCATTGTGGTCCGACTGTAGCCACTCCACATTCTGACGAACCCGCCACTGTTGGTAATTTTGCAAACATCTTTAGTATAGCTCTGTAGAATTTTTTCGCCGCTCTCGTTCTCAATAATTATAGCTTTCCCATAAAAACTCTTAGCGTGGTCATTTCCCATTGGACTTAACTCGTATTTTTTCATTTTCTTACCCTCCTTAAAAATCAACTTTTTCTAATCGTTCCGGTACGTATACCGTTTCATAGTGCCAACCATCGTTATACGTGTTTGCTATTCGTTGTTTGTGCTTGTCTCTAATGATTCTAGAATGAGGCGCATTACATAGCATATTAAATATCAAATTAGCCGCCTCTATAATATCCTGCTGCCCGCAATTACTACCGAAAAAGCAATCAAATAACCATTCTTTTTTATCCGCTTCTAATCCAGCGTCCCTTGAACACTTACCGTTCTTTATAGGTGTTTTGCTGTAGTAAAAATCAAAGAACGGGTTATCATTCACTTGATAATAATAATACGTGCCGTCAAGCACAAAGGAAATATAACTTGTATGCGTCACGGTTATTGGTTCAGTTTCTTCCTTTGTGTTTCTATCGCTAATAATTGCAGTGTTTGTCGGCTTTACTCTACCGCCGTGATTCTCTACAATGTTAGCAAGCTCGGTTATTATTCTTGCTGCGTTATATTCCCATGCTCGCAAATATAGCCTCTCGCCGTCTTTCCATACAATAGTCATTTTCTTATCCTCCTTATAATCTTTTTGTGTTGTCTCTTGTCTTGCTATGACTATATAATAACACTATTAAGATTGCTTGTCAATACTATTTTGAAACTTTTTGTTACCATTCTTTGAATAAATTTTTTGTCTCAATATACGCCTTGTCGCGTCGCTGCTCAACTTGTCTCAATTGCTCTCGCTTCTCTAGCATATCTATTCGCTTGTTTTGGCGTATTTCCTCAGCGGTAACCTCGTCTATTCGCTTGTTAAGCTCGTTAATGTCAATCAAACATTTGGCAACCGCCAATACCGCTAAGAAAAGCACTACTGCATACACTATTGTTTCCATTTATATAACCTCCTTTCATGACTCCCAAACAATGATTCCATCTTCGCATACCTGAATGTACCCTTCCGCGATTGCTTCTAAGATGTCATCGACAAATGGTTCGCCAAATTCATTGTTGATTGCCTCAGCAATTCCCTCGACTGATAAATCATCCGTTGGGATCTCCGCCAGCTTTGCCCATGTTCTTGATGTGCATTCATTCATTTTCATTTTTGTGTACCTCCTCAAATGTTATCAAGTGGTCTATTGATGATTCAAGTATATCAAGCGGTTTATTGATTGTCAAGCGTTTTATTGAAAATATTTCAAGTTTTTTATTGTCAAGCGTTTTATGTATATATATATAGGTATATATAGAAAAGCTATACACAAAATAACCATACACTTAGCAACACTACGGATATTTCTGAAAATTTTCGCACAAAAAGACCGCCACAACCGAGCGAACCCGGAAGGGCGGAAAGTCGCAAAAGTCGCAAAAGTCGCAAAAGTCGCAAAAGTCGCAAAAGTCGATATGCTCTGTATGCCCTCTAAAATGCTCTGTAAGCGATTTTAAGGCTAGGGTACTAGTTTATACTATCAACGTTCAAAGTCGCTCTGGTGGGCGATACAGAGTCTCTGAGAGGTATTTGGTTAGCGATAGTCGAATTACATTCCTAAAGTCGCAAGAAAGTCGCAAGAAAGTCGCAAGAAAGTCGCTTACTGGTCTGAATCCTCACCACCATCGGAAAGTCGCTTCTGTTGGTCGGCAGCAAGGTAGCGTTCTCTGATTGCGTCAGCATCATAGTCGTTATCGCTCTGTGTGTTAGGTGTGAGGACATACTCTTGTTTATCAGAATATCCAAAATTATTCTTTCCAAGGAAAATAGAAGTGACAGGGTTCATCTTTCCGTTTTGAGCATAGTTTTCCCACAAATTTTCTAATAAAAGATATGCCTTTTTGATGGAGTCTGCTACCTCGGAGGGCAACGCTGTTTTATATCCAGCCCCTCCCGATGGTCGGTCGTTCTTTATAGCCCATAAAGTTTGACGAGTTATACCATTCCCCAAAGCTATAGCCATTCCGACCACAGTTGGTTTCATATCATATTTCATGTGTATATTGAAATAGTCGTGAAGTCTGTCTTCCACCTGTTCAGGGTCGTGTAGGTCGATAGCTGGTAAATCAGTCAATTCCATTGAAACCGCAATATATTTTGTGTTATCTCCCGATTCTGTTGTAATGCCATTATTACCAATAACAGGCGAATTATTTCCTCGTTTTTTAATTACATTCTTTTCATCCATAATCTACACCTCCTCAAATTTCCATCTAAATCCGACACAATGTTTTTGCTTTCCACTCGCGCACCGACCTATTACATCAGCACCAATCCCATATTTACGACCAGCTTCGGCACAACTTTTGAAAGTCTCTCCCGTGTCAAGATTTACAACTGCCAGCAGTTTATCTAAATCCATTGTAACTTCTCCTTATTCTTATTCTTACTGAACAGATGAACAGTAGTTTTCGCATAAACTATCTCTATATATAATATACTATATTTTTCTAATATTTAGTTTTAGAGGAAAGTACTGTTCATCTGTTCAGAAAGTCTGGAAAGCCTTGATACATAAGGCTTTGCGGGTGAACAGTAGCAAAAAACCTACTGTTCACTACTGTTCAGATTCACTACATTTTCAAAAAAAGTTTTTCAAATCTACTGTTCATCTGTTCACTTTTATAAAAAGTATTTCAAACTACTGTTCACTACTGTTCACTACTGTTCACTACTGTTCACTTTTTTTATAAAATAATGCTCTGTGTCCACTCTGATTTTATCTTACTGTTCGTATAGCCGTTCACCCTTCTGCCACCTATTCGTGTTTTTGTTAAGTTTAACTTTTCACAATTTTCGCCTAGCCAACCATGAAGTCTCCGAGAAGATACTGCTTGCAAGTCATTAGCTCTAGCCCATGTCTTATAAACATCGTAAAGTTGCTTTGAGGTGACAGAAGATTCAGCATCATTTTCCATTACGTCTTCAAAAAACTGCTCAAAATGAACTCCTTTGTTTCTTTCCTCTGTCATATACTGAATACTTTTTTCAGACCAATGTATCTTCCAATTATTATTTTTAACTCGAAGTAATCCTTTTAATGCCCATCGTACAATAGCGTCTTTTTCGTCAGCTACCAGTTTGTCCATGTTGGCAATATCTCGCCTGTTAGGAGACTTGTCTTTTAATTTGATAGGATGTAGTCTTCTGTAAAAACCGTCTGAATCATCATAGAGCGTTCTGAGCATATCGTTACCGTTCGCAATGACGGTACAGTAGGGTAAAAACTCAAAAGGGTCTTTGTACTTTCTTTCCGCTTTGATGGGCTGAGTAGCAGTAATGAGCTTTTTCAACACACCTGTTTCTGACAATGCTTCTGTTTTCAAATCATCATCGTATACAACAAGCTTGTTCTCTGCCATTTGTAATGCAAATCTACCCTCAGCAAGTTCTTTTATTTCGGGAGATATGAAAGCATTTCCAAATATACTCTGCATGAGATGTGTTAATACCGATTTACCTACTCCACCATTACTCACTAAAATAAATGCTTCTTGAGCAGCATTTGTTGGAACAAGACAATATCCTATCATTTCCTGTATTGTGATAACATCGTCTTTATCAAAAAGGTCGTTTACCCATTTAGAAAACCAGGGCATGGGTAAGTCTTTTTCGATGAAATCAACATTTAACCTATAAGGGGAGTGTGATTTTTCTCCGCGTCTAAATTCCCATACGTTTTCTTTAATATGGAGATCTCCGTTCTTGAATGGAATTACATCTACCTTTGCTGAAAACTCTTCGCAACCCGTCTTGTCGGCAATGGTATTCACGATTGCATTAGTCGGTATGTCCAGTCGTTCTGTGTAGTCAGCTGTCTCAAGACAAGAGACTATCTCCTTTCTTAAAGTACTCTCTGGAAGTACACCATCGGGGGTGTAGAACAAGCCATGATTGTATATGATATTGAAAGTAGATGCTAGGGCAGTAGTGAGGTTGGGGTAGTTTATCTGCTTTTTGCCATTCTTGGTCTCATATATACATCTGTCTAATCCAATATGTCCTTCTTGCTCCTCATACGGAATCATAGGACAGTCTTTGACTGAAATGTTTAGCTCATCAGAAGCGATGCTCTCTGAATCTATATAATTAGGTTCTCCATGAATTTCAATCCATTCCTCAATGGTAGATGGAACAAATTCCTCGCAGTTTGTCATATTCATAATCCAACTCCAAATACTTTATCATACTGTTTAACTTCTTCATCGTATATTATTGTATTACTATAATAACTCTTAAAAAAGAGAAATGACCATCGGTGCCTCGTTTATCGCAAACCGAATCTCATTCCACCGATGAAACGTTGCTTTTTTCCCGGTCACATAACACGGACGTGTTTCGTTATTTGCCATAATTAATACCCCCTCGATATTGTTTCAATTCTTTCTTTTGCCATATTAAAGTATTTTTCATTCAATTCTATGCCTATGAAGTTTCTATTTGTATTGACACAAGCAACTCCAGTGCTCCCACTACCCATACAATTATCCAGTACAGTTTCACCTTCATTGGTATATGTTTTGATTAAATATTCTAACAGTGCGACGGGTTTTTGAGTCGGATGAATTTTAGTTTTTTCGCTGCTATTAAATTCTAGTAAATTTATTGGGTAGTTTGTAAATTCTTGTATGTATTGTTTCCCGGCAGTTCTCAAGCTACCCTTTCCGCTACTTTCAACAACGTCTTCTCTAACTGTATCTCCACCACATGACTTTGAATTTTTACACGTTTTATTAATTCTTACAATTCCCTGCGGATTGTATGTCGGTGGCTTTTTATAAAAAATTATGACTTCTTCTATTATTCTTAATTGTTGTTTTTTAGCGTTTTGGAATCCAGTGGGGCGATTCTTTTTCCAATACCAAATGGTCTTATATAAGTTGATATTGCTATAAATAAGATTAGTCGTAAACGGTTGACTCGCAGTCAAAACAATCGCCCCATTATCCTTGATGATCCGCTCATATTGCTCCCATAATGGTTCAAAAGGAATAATCGTGTCCCACTTGCAAGCCGTTGTTCCATAAGGCAAATCACACAATATCATATCTATACTTTTATCAGGAATTGTTTTCATTACTTCCAAACAATCACCCATTATTAAATTATTTGTCATCTTCCCAGCTCCTTTGTTAACCTCTGATTTCTCTCAATTCTTCCTCGTCAACAGTCCTCTTCACCAATGATTTGTACTCTTCCCACTTTATGTACTTCTTATCAAGCAGAAAGGTCAAATAATGCCTCGCGGTCATATTGTCATATTGTCTTTGTCCGTCCATCGGAACCCTCCGTCACAACATATTGAGCACCATTATTCTGTCTGCCGCTATCCCACTTTTTGACAGCATATTCTAGATTTTCTAGGTAGATTCTGCCAAGCGGACTGTCTCCATATTTCAAAAATCCATTGGCTTCGTAACAAACCTTTTCGGCAAGAGATAGTCTTTGTCGCAGTTCTTGTATACATGCTTCCTGTTCTTCTGATTGTCGGTC
>DAIMET010000043.1:3503-9600 GCA_036725105.1 Calditrichota bacterium | reverse complement strand
AATATTTATTTCAGTATATTACACAACGTACCGGTGTCAAGTTTAAGAAAAAAAAATTGCTGCGTAAATCTGCGATTTGTTTTAAATAAAAATCAATCAAATACAAAAGGCAGCATACAAAGGGATAGATTTGATATTGTTTTCAAAACCAAAATTCTTCGTTGACAGCTTTATCGCATATTTCGGTCCATAGCTATTCATATAGACTTTTAAACTCTTCGCTTGTGGATTGTCTGTACTTTTCACTTCGATAGGAACTACATTTCCCTCTTTTTGAAGAACAAAATCAATCTCTGCTCGATTGCCTGATGTCCAGTAATAACAAGTATAGCCATTGCTTTTCAATTGCGAAAGAACATAGTTTTCTGTCATTCCTCCTTTAAAATCATCCAGCACATCCGATTCATACAAAATACTCTCTGGTACAACATCTTTCTTTGCACACAAAAGACCCACATCACTGATGTAAATTTTAAAAGCATCAATATCTTTATAGTTTTCTAGTGGCAATCGGGCTTGTTCTATTTTAAAAATTTGTGTTACAATCCCTGCTAGAGAAAGCCATTCTATGGCATTTTCAAATTCTGAAGCCCGTCCTCCTTTTTTCACCAATTTATACTGAAATCGAGTATTCTTTTTTGAAAGCTGGACTGTAACACTACTATAGGTTTGTCTAGTTTTTTTTATCTCGTTGTACACATTATATTTACTCATATCGTCCAAATAACCTTGCAGAATCACATTTTGAGTATTACGAATAAGGATAAAGTCCTTTGTATCAATATATTGCTTCACGCACTCGGGCATTCCACCAACCAATAAATACAACCGATAATACTGAAGCAATTGCTTATGAAGAATTGTCGGTATAGGTTGATCAGAAGAGAAGCATTTTCGTATTGTGTGAACCAAATCTTTTTCGGTAAGAGCTATTAAAAACTCTTCCATATCCATTGGATGCATAGTTTTCATATCTACTTTTCCAACAGGAAATGAATACTTCTTTCTGTTTACAGCTACTCCAAGTAAACTTCCAGAAGCAATAATATGGTAATCATTCGCCTGTTCCTGAAAGTATTTCAAAGCTGTTAAAGCTCTTTCACAAAGCTGTATTTCATCGAATACAATCAATGTTTTTTCTTTCACGATCGTTTGTTTACACGCCCGTGAAAGCAATGGGATCAGGTAAGACGGTTCAATACTTTCAGAAAAGGTTTCACCAATTGCTGGATTTGTTTCAAAATTAAAGTATGCTACGTTTTCATACTCCTCTCTTCCAAATTCCAGAATTGAATATGTTTTCCCAACTTGCCTAGGACCCTGTAATATGAGAGGTTTTCTATATCGATTTACTTTCCATTGTTGCAAAAATAACCGTATTTTTCGTTGCATTGAACACATTCCTTACATATGGTGTGTTTATTGTATAATATTATACTATAGTCGTATGTTTTTCATAGCACTTTTTCAAATATTTTACATTGTTCTGCACGACTTTACTTTTTACTCCTTTTTTTTAAAGCTTTGCGAAGTATTGAGAATCGATCATTTGAAGTTGTCGGGAAGCATATAGAATATCTGACAAATATCTCCTCGACAAGAAATCCTCTCATTTTGGATTATCCACTGCTTTTTCCACAAGTTTTTGGAGAGTCCAATATACTTCTTGAGTATCATTAAAACCACAAGAAGCAGATAAGACACAGGCAACTCCTCTGGATCTATCTATCCATGGAGCTACTCCGATTGAGCCTGGATGCGATACTACCACACCATTGTTTTCTTCATCCATTTTTTCCATAAAACAGCCAATACCATATCGATAGTTTTGCCACATGCTTTCTATTTCAGCATTTATCGTTTGGTCTTTTAACAGAATATCTATAGTATCACGAGATATATATTGTCTTTTTTTGTAAATCCCATGATTGAGTAACATATGCAAAAACTGTATGTAATCCTTTCCAGTGGACTGGATAGCACCAGCAATTCTAGGATTCTTCGTTTCCAAATGAGCCTTCCAATCGGTATTTTTCATATTCAAAGGCAACGCTACATTCTTGTAAAAATACGTTTGCCAGTCTTCTCCAGTTGCAACTTCTACCATTCTTGCACCGATCTGCATAGAGACTGAACTGTATCGCAATTTCTCTCCTGGTGGAGAAAGTAGCTGTATATTCGATAATCCTCGCACACATTCCTCGAGGGTAATATCAAAATTTAAACATAGCGGGTCATCTGCTGGATAACCAGCTGAATGTGTAAATAAATGGCGAAGTGTTGCTTTACCTTTATCTCCAGAAAAATAAGGTAGTACATCTTGGGTTTTGGTATCAAGAGTTAAGAAGCCGTCATCAACGGATTTCATTACAGTTATTCCAGCTAACCACTTTGATCCTGAAGCAAATGGAATAACACTTTCTGAAGTCATTCCACCATAACCCTGATCATAAAGGATTTCACCGTCTTTCATTACAATTAGAGACAGTCCATCAGGATATATTCTACCAGCAGGATAACCATTCCACTTAGATTTTTTTAAACTGGCTTGTTTTCTAAGATACGAATCAACCTCAGAAAAATCATAATGGAGTCTACCCTTCGGTTTTGCAGCGATTGTCGACATCAATAGAAAAACTATCATCGTTACAATGAATTTTCGAGTAACCATGTCAGCAGTATAATTCTCGACCAATAAATATCAAGTTGTTAAAGCTTTATTTTCACTGGTTTTGCTTTAGATATATATATCAAAAAAACTTTCTCTAAGGTCATTGAAAGTGACAAACTTCACCAAGGAAGTCACGAAACTATTGAAATATTTTTCTATGGCTGTATGATAGATAAAAACATTCGAGCTTATCGAATGCTTAACAAAACAAGACAGAAAGTATGTATAAAGTAAAAATTACACAAAAATGGCAAGGTAACGACAATCAATGGTAGACAAAAAGAATCGATCGAACAAACGTGGACACGATTTTGAATTTCCTGCAGAAGTAGAGTTGGGGAAAATCAAAAAAGAAAAACACCATTTTGAGAAGCTGGAGAAAAAATCAGAAAAGCAAATGTATCGAATTGTGCAAAAAGCTTCTTCCAAATTTGATTTTTTCGAAGAACTTGAAGAAGAATTGGAAGATTATGAGCTTGCAAGCTACAAAGCTACGAAAGAAAAGAAACGCTAAAGTACATAAAACCAGTCCAAAGACTTCAGCACTTATCTAGATTTTGATTAGTTTCTGACACAAATCATTGGTTTTTTTGAGGAGGAATATGATGAATAAAGAATCATCCATCAAATATCCTACTTCACTTTTGTTTGTGGTCATCACAATAGCACTGCTAAGTACTATGGCCACTTTACTGGGAATATTTTCAAGTGGCGGTCCAGGACCCTGGGAGCATACATCTGTTCATGGTCAAACCGTACTTCTATATGGCAAAGGATTATACCAGTGGATGCCAGCTGATGTTGCTATTCAGGGTATTGCCCAAGATTGGATTACACTTCTTGTAGGGATTCCCCTTCTTATTGGATCCCTATTTGGTACGTTGAAAAGTTCTATCAAAAGTGCATACATTTTAGCGGGAACAAGTTTCTACTTTTTTGTAACCTACTTGTTTTATCTCACCATGGCATTTTTTAGTTCTTTGTTTCTTTTGCATGCTATTTTATTAGCTTTTAGCTTTTTTGCTGTAGCTCTCAGTATGTCTCACATTTTGTCTTCAGAAAAAGCCACACACTTTGTTTCAGAAGGTTGGTTGAAATGGGCAGGGGGCTTTTTATTCTTCAACTCCATCATGGTTGCAGCATTATGGCTTAGTATAGTAATTCCCCCTTTATTAGATGGAACTATCTATCCTCGCGACCTATTTCACTTTACAACATTGGTTGTACAAGGACTGGATTTAGGATTACTCCTTCCCATTGGAATGGTGGTTGGTTTTCTTTCCATGCGTGGAAAATCTTATCTATACCATTATTTGATCGTATATTTAATCTTTTTATCTTTGATGATGCTAACTTTATGTTCAAAAATCTTCTTCATGGCACGGACTGGGCAATCCGTCATACCTGTAGTATTCATTATGCCACTGGTATTCCTTATTGCCTCTTTCTTTTCAATCCAAATCCTTCGCAAAACATTATAAATACACCGTATTACTTAGAGAATCTATTTGTGTCCAATCTTTAGGTTGAATAAATCTTTTCAATAAGCAACAATACAACTCAATCTTATGTATACTTATAGTATCTGAATCTTTAGAAGGAGTAGTCTTTATGAAAAATAGATATCGTTTACCTGTTTCCTTTCTAGTTGTAGCAATTTCTTTACTCGTCGCCACTGCTTTTTTGTTAACAGGTTGCAACGCTAGCGATCAAAGTGGAATGATTACGGATTTAGGTGTGGCAAGAATACCGATTGATTTTAATGTAGATTTTGAACCCGAACCACTAAACGAAACCGAGAAAGTTCTAACCCAAGATGGATATGGTGCAAAAGGTGCTTTAGCTGATGAAGATTTAACAATTCATGATATGCTGACATACGCAGTACAGGATGAATATTTGGCTCATGCTGAATACGTGGCGATTATGGAAAAGTTTGGACAGCTAAAACCTTACATCAACATTGCAAAATCTGAAGAAACACATCTTTCCTTTTTAGAAGAAGTATATCTTTCGTTTGATATGGAATTTCCAGAGGATACTTCTGCTGACCATGTTGTCATACCCGAAAGCCTTCTTGAGGCTGCCAAAGTCGGTGTACAAGCTGAGATTGAAAATATCGCCATGTATGAGCTTTTCATGACCTATGAATTACCTGATAATGTTTATGAAGTATTTTTTGTATTAAAAAGTGGTTCTGAAAACCATCTGAAAGCATTCCAAAAGCAGGTGGAAAGATTATCCTAAGACTTTTGATAAAAAAAACAGTTCACTTGTCCTATTGATCAATCCTATCTAAGTTGCTTTGAACGTCGTCAATTTCATTGTTTTTCATTGTTTTTCGTAAGACATATGCAATAACAATGATTCCTGGGATATCTATGCAAAGCCTTGTTAGGGCAAATCGTAGACCTAGCGATTCAATTTCAAAAAGAAGCATGGGTATTTTGGTAGTGGACCAAGCTCCAATAAAGATCATGATATTCACGAATGAAACACCTTTTCGACTCAGAACAGCAGCCACAGGAAAGGCACCATATAGCGGTCCTGCAGTAGCAGAACCAAGTATAAGGGCAAAGAGATGTCCTTTCAATCCAGTTTGTGGACCCATGAATTTCATCATAACAGGTTTGGGTATCCAAACATCAAGCAAACCAAGTAAAACAAATACAGGTGGGATAATTAGAAGCATCTCAATGGTTGTAGCTGTGCTAATTTGAAAAGCATTCATTCCAATGCCAGGACGAACGAGAAAGAGTACCCCCAAGGCAATGAGTGACAGCAATGCGAAAAAATAACGATGTAGAAATCTTTTTTTCATAATGACATCACCCAACCAATCACATATGCAACTAGAAAGGTAAACAACAATGCGAATGCATTTCGAGTAAAAGCAATCTTCTTCCCAAAATATTTAATTTCAATTGGTAGAGTAACTACACCAACCATCATTAAAGAAGACACAAAAGCAGCAATCTGTGTATATCCCGCTCCTTGCCCTAGCACAATGGCAGCAGTTGGAAATGCAATCATTCCCGGAATGAGCGTTATAGAGCCCACAGTAGTTGCTACAAGTACCCCAAAAAAACCAGAGTTTGATCCAATAAGAGTCGAAATGGTGGATGGAGAGATAATAGCCAGCAAAATACCAACAAGAAGAATGACTGCAATGAACTCAGGAGCTATATTAGAAAGGGACTTCCACCCTTTTTGTAGCGCTTGTACTGTTTTCTTTTTGTCTGTGAAAAATGAAATCAATAAAAGCACAATCGTTATTCCATATAGCCAAACCGATGAGTGCATACTTCCTCCTACGGGATGTCAATCGTTTCTTGAAAGTTTATTATACCATGCACTCTCAGATAAATGGCAAGACTCTAGTTTGTAATAGAGCAAAACCAAAAAGTCCTTTGTGTTTTTGGCATG
>DAIMET010000043.1:0-3403 GCA_036725105.1 Calditrichota bacterium | reverse complement strand
CCTTAGAACTTCACTGTCCAGTTATCGGGATGAAGGTTGGCTCATCAACATTCCTTTGTATGCCATTTCGCAGCTCCCCAAAATCATTGGCAAATAACAAAATTTGTAGTAGGAGAATTCTAGAGTCTCGGCATGTATACTCTAAATAAATGGTAAAACACCATACTGGGAAAGGGTGTACCATGTACCCACAAGTACAATGGAAAAGGGTATCCAAATCAAAAGATGAGCTTTACGTGTAGCAGTGGTCAAAAACAGAATCAAAAGTGCAAAAAGTGCAAGAATAAAAACAGATACTCCCAGTTTTTGACTCCAAATATCTTTAAATGGAATCTCATTCCATTGCATTTGTGTTACATAGGCCCACACAGCTTTCGTTTGAGATACTGTTTTCATCCACAAATCGGAATAATAGAGTTTCCACCATCCCCTAGTATTCGATTCATAGAAAGAATCATTCCACCAACTACTTTCATTGGGAGAATATGGATGTAATTTTCCCTCAGAAGAAACTTCAAATCCTTTTTTGGATGGCAAAGGTTGCCCTGTAACCTCTTGGTTGGTCACTTCTGTATTAATCATCACATCACCATGCAAAGAAAAGACATTGATAGAGTCCTGGTTTTTCTCTACCACATAATCGGTATCCAATCCAATGATGTTCTGCCAGTCCCCATTTTTGTGTTGGACATTGACGGAAAAGTGTCCTTTTCCATTCATAGAAAAAGAAGTAAACCGAGCCTTCCCCCAAAGAAGTTTTATTTCCACACTTCGAGGAGAAACATATCCAAGGCGTAATTCGGTATTAGCATCCAAGTGAATATAACCCCAGGGAATATCATTAACGAATAAGCTAATCATAGCTTTCCCCTGGCGAGTGCCAATATAGTCAAATGAATCTAAAGAAATCGACGAGAATGTTTTCTGAGTTGTGTCCACAGGCGTTTCGGGAATGCCTTGGGAGGTGATAGCATTCAAACGTTTTATATACACCTCACCAGTCCCATGACTAAGTTTGATATGAACGTTACGAAGAGGTGTTCGCCTGATGGGATGTTCAAGCCAATATTGAAGCTTGGAGAAAACTTTCTGACTTTGAGTTATGGAAGTAGCAATTGAAGAAAATGTGCTTGAATGAGTGTGATCTATTAATCGATATGTAGACACTCCATTGAGATATGCTGAAGCAGCGGAAACAACGATGTCCCCACTAAAAAACCCAGGGAGTGCCGAATAACTGAAAATGTTTCCGTATTCTATTTCTGGAACTAAATGACTCCCTATGGATTCTCCAGAATTGAGATTTTGAATGAAGGGGCTTTGACTGTAAAGCTGCTGGGCAGCAATTTTGTGTTTATCACCCATATAGCTTTGCACTCGTCCCAATTGCAAGTCTGTCCAGCTACAACCATGGTTAGGAGTTCCCACCATCAAAAGCTTACGAACATCCTTTTGATAATACGAGGCATTGTTGGTATAAAAACGGGACAATAATCCTCCCATACTATGAGCAATAATATCCACACGAGACAATTGAATATGCTGTTGGGCATATTGATCCTTTTTAAATTGAATGTTACCTCGAAGCTCTCTTGCTTGCGCTTGAATAGAATGATCAAGAGCATAATACGAACCGATATGCACATCTACGTGCTGTGTGCGTAGTTGTTCTGCAAGCATAGCCCACGTGGTTTGATCTCCCGTAAAACCATGCACTAGCATGACGGGTGGTCGATACAGTGAAAGTTGAATAGAAGGAGTTTGTACTTTCCTTTTGGGTTTATTTTCGTCACTGGATCCTTCAGAATCTTCAAAAGGAGTAAACGTAAAACCAATCATATCAGTAGCAAAATGCGTTGGAATCATTGGGTTTTGCGTATCAAAAGCAGAAGTTGGCAAATATTCCCTGGGTGTATAGGTGAAAGTAATAGTAGGCTGAGAAACATCCACAGAACCATTGGAGGAAAGAGCATCCCCAGATAACACGCCATATTTTGGTTTTGTTGTCAGTCGTAATTGGTCCTCAGAAGCAACATTCTGCATTTGAAGCTGCATGGTAATAGTGCTAACCCCATCCAATACAATACCTTCAAACGGTTTTGAAGTAGAGGGATTTTGTTCCCACTGAACAGTAAATACAGCTTCTTCTAAAGAAGGTGGGTCCTCATCAGGAGGTGGATCGTCAGGAGGAGGTTCTTCTTCTTTTGAAGCATCACCACCTTTTGCAAGGCCAGTTTTCACGATCTCCTTGTAAAGAACTTCTGCTATATCTTCTTCATGAATGCGGTTCGTTCCAATATAATAATTATGGGTGGTAAACATAAAACGTCCCATTCTCCATTCAAAATATCCCATTTCTGGAAGGTGAATAACCTTCATCCCGTGAAAATCAATGATTGGGTTTATTTTTCCTGCATTATTAAAAGCTGTAATACCGTATTCAATGGCTTCTATAGCTTGTTCAACAGTACGATATGCTACAATACGCAATGGTGTATATTGCATAGGAAGCACATCATTCGCGGTTGGAGGTACAATGTTGATACCATAACTAGCTACATTGGGTGTTGGTACATATTCATCGTTCACTTTTTGAAGTACAGCTCGTGGACCCTCTATTTCTGGACTATAGTATTTTGGAGAATGATCTGTATAGTGATGAGTCCAGGTGAAATCTTTTTCCCAGCCAAACTCCCCCATAACACCACGAATCACCTGCATGATTTTATCTTCTTGCGGATCGCTAGGAGCTGCTTCATAAGAAAAAGCAGAAAAACTTGGTAGAAGGAATAAGATAGCAATAATGAAAACTACTAGTTGGTGAATGAATTTTTTCGCTGCGGTGGCTAAAGTAATTTTTCTCATGATAAACTCCTCTAGATCGATACAAACGCACAAGCTCACAGTAAATAAAATAGATGTACATGTTCATTATATCAATCTAGAGTCGCTGAAACTATGGACTATCGATTTTTATTGCAATCTCAAACAATCCAAACTCATTAGAGCGAAGGAATTATACTGATTTTTTTAAACGCCCAGTCCTTTTTTCAATGCCTTTAGCATGATCTTCTTCGCTAACATCCGGATCCCGCCAGTCATAATAAATCTCGCAAGGAAGCTCGGGACATTCACCGCAATTCTGATACCCATTTCTCAGAACAGCACATTGGTAGATGGGACATACTTCCTCTTCTTCGTATTGGATGTAAAAAGGTTTTCCCTCGTGTTCATTGCACGATTTCCCGCATTGTTTTAGCTCAGGACAACTACTACAATTAGCTCCACAAACTGTTAGTTTCATACCATCACTCTCCGATAAAAGATCAATATGGCTTGGTCATTTTCTTTACAATCGAACGATTTCCATATAGAGTAGAATGCGAAGATGCATTTTGCAACA
>DAIMET010000042.1:0-9736 GCA_036725105.1 Calditrichota bacterium | reverse complement strand
TACTTTGAAAACAAACTTTTCCTAGTCGTCATAACATTAAGATTACTTCACAAATACGAAATACACCGCAAACCAAGCACTATTCTCTATACTGTCTCCTTTCTCCTTTTGTAAAGGGTTAACTAAAAATCTATTTATTCGTTCAGTGAACAGTAATCATAGTGTAATCTCTAGAATTTCAAATGCAAGTTGCGTGATTCATTTGCATTTTTCTTAATGGCGTGTATAGTAAAATTACATTTTATATTAACCGAGTTGTAAACGTGTATATTCATAGAGATCTAGAAAAAATTGTATTACAGGCAAACCAAGCATTCTCTGTTGTTCTTGTTACAGGACCAAGGCAAGTAGGAAAAACGACGCTTTTGAAGAAAATAGCAGAGAAATCCAGACGGTATGTGACATTGGATAATCCAATGGTAAGAGATGAAGCAAAACGAGATCCATCGCTTTTTTTACAGCGGCATCCTCCTCCTGTTTTGATTGATGAAGTTCAATATGCTCCTGAGCTATTCCCCTACATCAAAATGCATGCTGATACCCATAAAAACAAGGGCGATTTTTGGATGACAGGTTCGCAGTTGTTTCATTTGATGAAAAATGTGAGTGAAAGTTTAGCTGGGCGAGTGGGGATTGTAAATATGCTAGGTTTATCTAATGCCGAAATCCACAATCATACAAGTACTCCTTATGAAACGAACCCTAGTGCATTACAACAAAGAATCAAGAATGCGATACCTTTGCAGTTAAAAGAAATGTACCAGCAGATATTTATGGGTTCTATGCCAGCTTTATATGAAACAAAACAAGACCTAGAATTCTATTTTTCTTCCTACGTAAATACCTATTTACAAAGGGATGTGCAAGATTTAACCCAGGTGGGAGATTTGTTGGCATTTTTACGATTTATGACCAGCTGCGCAGCACGAACAGGTCAAATGCTCAATTATTCTGCTATAGCGAATGATGTTGGGATTAGTGGTCCTACCGCAAAAAAATGGTTATCCATTTTAGTTACTTCTGGCATAATCGTATTGGTTGAACCTTATTTTAACAATAGATTGAAGCGGATTATTAAATCTCCTGTAATGTATTTTGTTGATACAGGTTTGTGTGCATATCTTACTCGATGGTCTGATAGTGAAACATTGGAAGTATCATCAATGGCAGGAGCATTTTTCGAAACCTGGGTAGTAAGTGAGATCATTAAAAGTTATTATAATGCTGGGAAACGACCTCCCATCTATTACTATCGAGATACCGATAACAAGGAAATCGACTTGATTATAGAACAAAACAATACACTGTATCCTATTGAGATTAAAAAAAGTAGCAATCCAAAAGGAGATACTATCAAGAACTTCAAAGTACTGGAACAAACAGGAAAAAAGATTGGTACGGGAAACGTGATTTGTCTTTGTGATCAACTATATCCTATAGATCGGAATAATTATCTTGTTCCCGCTTGGGTGATATAATATTTGTTTTTGTAAAAATGAAGAGAGTTAAGAGGTTGTAGCTATGAGAACAAAATTATCCCTTCTCCTTATTTTATTTCTGATTTTAACAGTAGTTAAAATACCATATACAGAAGCAAAGCAATTGGATTTAGGCTTTCTAATCCAAAACGAATTTCCTACTGCAGAATCAGAAAACACTCAACACACCAGGAAAATAACAATACATTTTGATAAGGATTCTCTTATCTGCACGCAAAATCAAAATGGAATGTATTTTGAGATAAAAGGTGGTTCTGCTTCTAAAGTTCCTGGCAAACCAACGTTACCAATACATACACAAACGATATCAATCTCCCAAAATGAAAATGTTGTATTTGCAAATGTGCAACAAATTCAAGGACTAAAGCTATTTGAACAACCACTCAACTTGTTAACCACTCCCATTCCAAAAACAATCGCAGAAGAAGATTCTATACCAAAGAATCACTATATAGAACCAACCCCTATTGACTCAGAATGTAGCAATTGCAATCAAGAAAATGCTGTCCAATCAAACTCTATACCAGGTATATACCCGTCACATAATGTGTCATACAAGATTGTAATAAATGACAACGAGAAAAGTGTATATCTCTCTATTAATCCCGTCTATGTTTTTCGGGGTACAATCTATTTTGTAACAACTATGCAATTGGAAATTGGACTACAACTTAACAGCACGTCTTCCGTGTATACTAACGAAAAAAAGAATTCAGCCATCATCCTTACGCCTGATGAATTTCAAGCATCTGCAAAAAAACTCGCAGCAATGCAACAAGCAAATGGATATGATTCTTCGATAGTTTTATTATCTGAAATCCAGGAACTTACTCCAGCAGAATACCCAACGGTATCCGTAAAAGGATATTCAGAGCAAACAGCAAAAGGTTTTCTCAAAAGATACGATTACGAATTATCTGCTAAAATTCGATCGTATTTGGAGGAAAAACTGAAACATGATGAAATTGACTATTTAACACTGCTAGGAGATGCCCTGATAATTCCTCCTTCTTTTTATCATTATGCCAATGAACGCTCATGGGTGGACAGTTGCGTCCCAACAGATATGTATTATGTATCGCCCTTCGGAATTCATGGAGAGTTTAGTTTTGACATTTGCGTAGGAAGAATTCCAGTGCGCTCGTTGCAAGAAGCAGAGAAACAAGTTGATAAAATCCGACGTTACTATGAAGAAATCGAAAAAAAAGAATCTTGGACTAATGGTGTAGCTCTCTTTGGAGGTGATCCATTTGATGGCAATTATTTTGGTGAATTGATTCTATCAGAAGCAGCAAACAAAAATTTATTTGCTGGTAAAAACGTCAGCAAATACTATCAGACAGAAGACTTGTTCACAAAAGAAGAGCTTCTTCGCACTTTGACTTCTGGACATCACGGAATCATTACTGTTTACGGGCATGGATCAGGCAATGAACTCCATATGGCTTCAGATATTGTTTCATCAGAGGAAATCAGTAAATTACAAAAGCATTCGGTACTCCCCATATTTATGAGTCCAGCTTGCATGAATGGAACTTGGGACTCTCGTCTTATACAAGGAGAAGAGGGTACTCCTATGCTTAGTTTTTCAGAAGCAATGATTTTATCAGAAGGAGCAAGTATCGCTTATATCGGAGGAGCTAGATCGAATTACTCAAACGTTCGCATAGAATACACAAGCGGAATTCCTACTTTGATGAATTACACCTATGTAGATACAATTTTACAATATACTTTTCAGGCAATGAAGGAGGGGAAAAGTACACTAGGGGATTGCATGAAACGTTCTTTATACTTGTACTATACGCAAGACATTTCCACTGATCGAGAAGGGGGAATGTATAAACCTGATATTAAGGCTTTCTATGGATCCACTCTTTTGGGAGATCCCACCCTTCCGTCTCTTTCTAGTTTTCGCGATACCAATACTATGGTGCCAAAAATCAATCCAGACTTTCCAATTGTAAAAGAAACAAAAGATGCATTCCCTATTTTCCCTATTGACAACGGAATTCAGTTCACAATCTCCTCTGCTTCCGCTTTACGATATATCTATGCATCCTATGAAGATATGCCAAAACGTTTGATTGATCAAGGAGTTATTGAAGAAATCATAGACAACAAGTACACCAAACATTTCATGAATTTACAAAAAACTAAAGGATGTATTCGGTTTGAATCAAAAGATGCAAAGGAAATCAGAATTGTTTTTGAAGCACGATACAATTTTGACGTTTCGATACATCCTCTACCCTACCTTCGCTTGCTACGACCTTACGAAACAAGTCGTAACACAATTTTAGTAAAAAATGATGGTATCTATGACACAGGTGCTGTCGTAATTGAAACAAAGAAAAATGGTAACACGATCCATACATTAGAAATCCCCAGCATTCCCTATCTGTGCAGCACTTATTATGATTATGACACACAGCCCAAGATGGGAGAAGAGGTGAACATTCATTTCACTGCTACCCTCTATGAACGCGATGAAATCTTTATTGAAGACAACGTAGCTTCAATTCAAGTACAATGTACCGAAGAACCAATATACAGAATTGGTTTATTAACAAGCTCGCTATTTGACCCTGATTATGGGGATCAGTATCTGTCTCTAGAAAAAATAAACAGAAGATTTCAAGAAATAGGACAAAATGTTGAACTCCAAACTATCTCTTGCTACTACAATACAGAGGATGAGATTTCCTTCAACCTTCTGGGCTTTGATGCTCTAGTGTTATTTGATTGTTTATGGCATGAAAATCCTGGAAATTACTATGAGACATTCTATACCATTCTTTCAGACTTTACCAAAGAAGGAGGAAAGATTTTTGGTGTTCATTCGCTGCATTATTATCCTCTTCAAAACTGGTTTTGGACAGAAAAAATGCAAACCTTTTTTGGAATTCACCAAGATACTATCATTGATCCACACTATTGGCTTGATCCAACAGCAACGATTACTTTTCAAAATCAGTCTCTTCTATCGAAAAAAACGTATGATGTATGGAATCATCTTTGCATTTGTCCAACTATAAAGGTAGACGATAAATGGGTTATAGAAGAATGGTCCAGTGAATACTTGCTTCCACAAGCAGAAATCATAGCTTCTTCATCACAAAAAGGATTAAGCTTGTTACAATACAAAGAAAATGTTTTTTTATACACAGGCTTCTTTAATAACGACAATTTTAAAAAAGAAGAAGAAACTTTTTCCTTTTTTGTTGATATGCTTCAGTATTTGTCAAAACCAACAATAGATCCTACAATCAAAAGCGTTGAGATTGTAAAGCCTGACAGTATATATGTAGGAGATGAAATATCGGTTGAAGTCTTAATAAAAAACAATGGCAATCAAACAATTTCGGATTTAGAACTACTCTATGATGACAAAGTTCTACCCATCAAAACATTGTACGGAAAAGACACCTGCACATTAGAAACTCTAATAACAGCAGATGAACCTGGAACCAATACAAAGCAGTTCGAGATTCATTCCTTCACCGATGACAATCCTCAAAACAACCAATATGTACTATTTTTTGAAGCTCAATCAATTTTAAATAATGATACAAAGGCAAGAGAGCAAAATACGATATGGGAACCAACTTTTAGTCTTTCAACTCATAATACGAACTTGCAATCAGTACAACAGCCATCTACAACAGTCTTTCCATATGATTATGAGAAAAATTTATTTATTATTGATTTTAAAGTGACCAGCTTTGGTATCTATATCGCAACACCATCAGGAATTCACTTGTATAACAACGATGAATTGGTAGAATCCATCCCTTATCCAAAAGAGTGGTACACCAATTACTCTCATTGCTTACTCCCCTCAACAAGATCCATGCTTGAAGTGAATCAAAAGTATATTGTCATCAATATGGAGGATACGATATACCTGATGGATCGATATACAAAGAAGTTTATAGGACAGATTTACGCGTGGGATTGTGAAGGTCTTCTGAGAATGCGTCTTAATTTCGATTGGATAAAGGATATGAAGATTATTGGTTCTCATCTGTTTGTTTTTGACTCTTATACTGTAAGTAAGTTTGACCTTTCAAGCGGTCATCAGCTTTGTAGAGAGTATTTTCCAAGCAGCTCTTCGATCATTCATTATGGTTCTCATTTTTTAGCAATCTATACTATAGATTTTTCTGTCTTTAACCTAGAGAATCATCAAATAAAAGTAGTTAACGTAAACCCAAGTATTTCTACTAGATTAAAGCAAATTAAAGACACTCAGGCTTGTGTTATTGAATCATCAACAAAACACAATCCCAAAACTAAAAAATGGGAAACGGTCTACAAGTATGCTATCGTAAATCTTTCAGATATCATCAACAACAATTCGGTTCAAATAGCAAGTGAAGATTTTCACGAAGCAGATCAATGCCTTGTATACAGTAAAAGGTGGCAGTATTACGATAATAAATCGTATGCGTTGCTCTCAACGAGTTTTACAAATGAAGTCGAGAGAATTACAACAAGTACACAGCTTTGTGTTTTTGACGAAAACTGTCAATTGAAAACACAACTATTTGAAAAAAGAACAAATCCAGAAATACGGAGTGATAATAACGTTTTTCTTCCAGACAGAGTGTATATTGTACCCTATTCAAATCGATACATTGGTCAAAATATCGAAGATAAAAACTGGTACGAAATAAAAGATGAAAACACAAATACATTTCAGCGTGTCACTCCAATATATATCAAAGATCACCGAATAAGCACTATTTCCAATGTTGATTATTACCAAGGTAAAATGTCATTTTTGTATACGGAAAAGAATACTTTTGGGTGTATTGAATATGACCTATCCAAAGATTTAAAAACTCTATCGAAACCTACCTTCATCCAACTAGAAAAAAAAGATTATGGCCGAGGGGTGTTAACTTCAACCAAAGACTATTATTGCGTTATAGAGAATTCACATCAATCTGTAGTATGGTATGAGAAAAAGACTGGGAAGTTGAAAACAAGGTATTCACTTCGGGATGAACCTATGATGAAACTTCACCATCGATTTCCTATTAGCATAAGTGAAACAGGGAGTTCATCCAATACAGTCTATGTGTTGGATTACTGGAACCAGTATCTTCATTTGTTTCACACTGATGGGGTTCAAAAATCAATTCCATTAAAACGGTTCTTTCCTTATGGTAAATGCAAGAATCTCGTTGTAGATGGAGATGTCTTTTATCTATTAAATACAGAAAAATCAAGCATAGCAATCTTTAAAAATGGTGTTTTCGATAAGTGGGTGCTTCCTTCTCAAGTTGGAGCAGAAATAATTTCTTCTTTCGATATATCAAACAACGAAATACTAATAAACGATCGATATCAAGGTAAAACCTTCAAAAGCTTTATCAATAGCGCCTACACAAGATAGCATATAGAGGATTTGTTTTAAAACTACTCATACTGGAGCGAAAATTACGTTCATTCACTCATAGCTATTGACATCGTCTTTTTTTCAAATAAATTATTTCCCTGGCAATTATGGTTATGAGGTAAAACTATGAAAATTAAATTGTATCACATTGATTCCTTCACAGACTCGTTGTTTAAGGGGAATCCTGCTGTAGTCTGCCCATTGGATCGTTGGCTCACAAATGATCAAATGCAGAAGATTGCTAATGAGAATTGTGTTTCAGAAACGGCTTTTTTTGTTAAAAATGGTCAAGAATTTGATTTGCGATGGTTTACACCAGAAAAGGAAATTGATCTTTGTGGTCATGCAACACTTGCGGCAGCCTATGTTATCATGAATCAGATTGAGCAAACAAGAACGAATATTGTATTTCAGTCAAAAAGTGGTCCATTGCTAGTCAGTAGATTGGAAGACCGAATTCGCATGAAATTTCCCATTCGAAAAGGTGAGATAATACAAGCATTACCGTCTTTGCTTAATGCTTTTTCATTTCCCCCCAAGGCTGTGTTAAAATCTCGTGACTATATGTTAGTTTTTGATCGTGAGGAACAAATCAGAACCATAAAGGTGGATCTGGATGCATTAAAACAAATTGATGCACTAGGTTTTATCATAACAGCAAAAGGAGACCAAGAAGATTTCGTATTGCGCTTTTTTGCGCCTAGTGTTGGTGTAAATGAAGATCCAGTAACAGGTTCTGCGTTTTGTACAGCAACTCCCTACTGGTCTTCTGTACTACAGAAAACAAGTTTTATATCCAAACAGCTATCCAAAAGAACGGGCATTGTGTACACTTCGTTAGAAAATGACGCTGTATGGATCTCAGGTCATGCAGCTTTATACGCTGAAGGAACTATTTTCATTGAGTAGAAATTTGTTTCATGGAATTTGGAATGGTTTGGCATTATGCCTATTGTTTCTTCAAAATTCATAAGAACCCAGAAATAGCAATGAAGTGTATTTTGTTTTCTTGTTTCTAGCTGCTGATTTCCTATACTAATAGTAGTGTTGTTACCTTGTGAACTGTTTAGGAAAGGAGATCACAAATGCCAGATTTTGGACATCCATTTGCTGGATTGAAAGAAGATCGTAAACTAACCCATGAAGAATTGATTCGAGCCATTCGTTTTATGGTTTCTGCAGAATATGAAGCGGTTCAATTGTATATGCAATTAGCAGAATCAATTGATCACAAGTTGGCACAGGAAGTACTTAAAGATATTGCCGACGAAGAACGAGTGCACGCGGGAGAGTTTTTACGACTTCTGAAAGAATTAGCTCCTGATGAAGAAAAATTTTACAAAGAAGGTGCTGAAGAAGTCGAAGAGGAAATTGAAAAGCTGAAATAATTAAATCCTTACGTTGCATAGATAAGAGAATAGGGCTTTGGCTCTATTCTCTTTTTTTTGGGTTCAGTGGTATTTATATAAATAACATACTAGCAGCAATAAATGCCATGCCACCAATAAGTCCATAAATTGCTAGATGGTGTTCTCCGTATTCTTCTGCGACAGGAAGAAGTTCATCAAAAGAAACAAAAACCATAATCCCTGCAACAATTGCCAATACAATACCGAAAACTGTATCGGACATGAAAAAACGAAGTACAATATAAGCCAATACACCCCCAAGTGGTTCAGCCAGACCTGACAAAAAAGAATAGAACAAAGCCAATCGGCGGTTTCCAGTAGCATAATAAATGGGAACAGAAACAGAAATTCCTTCAGGAATATTGTGAATGGCAATTGCGATTGCAATCATAATTCCCAGCGTAGGGTCGTTGGAAACGGAAACAAAGGTAGCGAATCCTTCTGGAAAATTGTGAATAGCGATACAAACTGCCATTAAAATTCCGACTCGCTTTAACCTTGCAGAATTAATATTTGATAGGTGTAAGCATTTTTGGTGTGTTCTTCTGCACTGCATTGTTACAGTCTTGGGTTTCTTTTGAGAGGTGGTAATGTCTTCCACTCGTTTGATTTCGTGAGGGTTTTCATAACAAGGAACAAATCGGTCAATCAACATGATTAAGCCAATCCCAGCAAAAAAGGAAACGATAGTAATCAAAGAGCCTTGAAAAGATCCAAGCAAATGCTGCAATTCTGCAAATGCTTCTGCAAGGATTTCTACAAAAGAAATGTAGATCATCACACCTGCAGAAAAACCTAGTATGACAGATAAAAATTTAGTGTTGGTTTGTTTTGTAAAAAAAGCAATCAATCCACCTATACCTGTGGACAAACCTGCAATTAGGGTGTATAAAAAAGCAATCCCAATGTACTGCATTAGGAAAGAACCAGCAAGAGAAGCTGTGCAACCAGAATTTTAAAAATCAGTGCCATAGGCATGACACCAGCATATGCAATGGTGGGCAGGCCCATTGTAGATTGACTATTGGCAGCTGATAAGGCAGGAGGATTGGTCATACCGCCACTAATAGAGCCCATCATATCATGGATATTCATTTTTAAAATCTTCCACATGACCAAAAAGGTGATAAGGATGGTGATGCAGGTTACGATTGCTCCTGCCAAAAATAGAATAAATCCGTGTTTTGCTATGATGGGAACAATGCGAGAGCCTGCCAACATGCCAGCACCTGCTAAGAAGATCATCAAGCCAAACTCCATGGAAAAATTATGAACCGATGTGGGAACATAGAAGCGCCATCTTCCAATGCGACCAAAGTGTCCTAAAATTAGAGCTGTTACAAAAACACCGCCAGACGCTCCAAGGGTGATTCTTAGATTATTTGGGATGGGAATGGGTATGAAACCAATACCTACTCCCA
>DAIMET010000041.1:8199-9751 GCA_036725105.1 Calditrichota bacterium | reverse complement strand
TTCAACTCTCTGCCATAGGATTTGGTTTTGCGTGGTTTTTTTCACCATTTATTGGATATTTGATTAGCCAAGACTATCGGGAGGAATCTGTTGAAATGACGGAGCAACAAAAACAACACCTACGAATGATCGCACGGAAAACATGGCGGTTCTTCGAAGAGTTTATGAACGAGAAGAATCATTATCTACCCCCTGACAACTATCAGACAGATCCTCCGCGTGGTGTTGCGTACCGCACGAGTCCTACAAATATCGGCTTAGGATTGTTATCAGTACTTTCAGCACGAGATTTTGGATTCATCTCCACGACGGAGATGGTTGATCGTTTAGAAAAAACGATAGCAACCATAGATTCGATTGAAAAGTGGAATGGTCATCTTCCCAATTGGATTGATACTCGCACACTAAAACCATTACATCCAATCTATATATCAACCGTAGATAGCGGGAATTTACTCAGTTATTTGATAACATTGAAAGAAGGATTGAAAGACTATTTACAGAAACCTCTCGTCGAATTGAACATGTTGCAAAGTCTTCGCGATACTCTTTATTGCGCTGGAGATGAAGGTATCCAATGTACCGAGGATATGATGTTATGCTTTACATTTCCCATTATTGAACCAATCAGCCTTGGTTCTTGGCAAGATATAATGGACCAATTGGAGTCTTATCCTGCTTTTGATGAAATGAAACAAGGTCATTGGAAATCCAAAGTAATGGCCATGGTGCAAATGCTCCACCAGGATTTTCATGATCATTATCCTCCCATGGAACTGTTCAGAAATATACCCTTGGATTTAAGGGAATCCAAAGTACCACCAAAAATTGTAGAAATGGTCAAGCAGCTTCGATCAGATTGTGAAAAAAATCATGCTTTAGAAGATTTCCCTGCTATATACGAAACATCTATACGAGACATTGAGACGATGGAAAAAATCCTTCACAAAGAAGGATACCAAAACTTACAAGAGGGTATTACATGGCTTACTACATTGAAGAATCATCTTGTTGAAAGTCATACACAAATGCTCCAATTGATAGAAAGAATACACAATCTTCTTGACTGCATAGAGAGAATTGCCGACACAATGGATTTTGTACCACTGTATTCCAAACGGAAGCAGTTGTTTTCCATTGGTTATGCTATGGATTCTCAAAAACGAACTCCTTCTTTTTACGATTTGTTAGCATCAGAAGCACGCCAGACAAGTTATGTGTGTATCGCAAAAGGGATTGTTCCAGCTACGCATTGGTTTCGAATGGACCGCACCCTGACCACTGTGGATGGATACAAGGGGTTGATATCTTGGACTGGTACGATGTTTGAGTATTTAATGCCCCTTCTCATTATGAAAAAATACAAGCATAGTTTGTTAGATGAAAGCTATGCATTTGCCCTTCGTTGTCAAATGAAATATGCCAAACAACGAAACATGCCTTGGGGCTCCTCTGAGTCAGCTTTTTATTCATTGGATAAGAATCACGATTACCAGTACAAAGCCATCGGAATTCCCTGGCTTGGGCTAAAACGAGGCCTTGTAAAAGATGC
>DAIMET010000041.1:0-8099 GCA_036725105.1 Calditrichota bacterium | reverse complement strand
AAAAAAAGTCACGGACCAGAGGACAAAACTCAAGTCAGCAAATCTAGTGCAGTACGAAGGTTTGATTCTCCTAATCTGTATCTTCCAAAAGTCCATGTACTATCCAATGGAAACTACTCCATACTGTTGACCGACAAAGGAACAGGGTATAGTCGTACAAAAATGATGGCAGTTACTAGATGGAGAGAAGATCTGACGCTGGATTCCTATGGTACATTCTTCTTTATCCGTAATGTGGATACAAATGATTGTTGGTCTTCTACCTATGCTCCCTTACCAAAAAAACCCGATCAGTACAATGTACTTTTTTCATCTGATAAAGCAGTATACACCCGAAGAGATGGAGATATTGAAACCAAAACAGAAGTAGTTGTAACAAGTGGCGATCCGGTAGAGATACGAAGAATGACTGTGAGAAACACTGGTAATAACCCTTGTATACTAGAAATCACAAGTTATTCCGAAGTCGTTTTAACATCATTATCAGACGATATTGCCCATCCTTCTTTTAGTAATTTGTTTGTAAAAACAGATGTCCGTTCTGATTTACGATGTTTATTAGCGACAAGAAGACCCAGGTCTGAAACCGATAAAAGCAATTGGTTAGCTCATGCTGTCGTTGTATCAAAAGAAACATACGGAGATGTCCAATATGAAACAGACCGAATGAAAATGATTGGACGAGGACACTCCATACAAAATCCTGTCTCCATTGAAAAGGGACATTTTCTTTCCAACTCTGTAGGGGCTGTATTGGACCCTGTAATGAGCTTGCGTGTGATGGTGAAACTAGAACCTAAAAAAGAAGCTACCATTTCTTTTGTTTCCATTGTAGGGGCTAGTAGAGAATCTGTACTAACCAAAATACAACGTTATTCCAATGCTGATGAAATTGAAACTGCATTTCAGCTAGCGTTAACACGAAGCCATGTAGAAACAAACTATTTAAACTTAGATCCAAAAGAGGTGGAATTGTACCAGAATATGCTTTCCCATATCGTTATGATCAGTCCATCAAGACGGCAATACCAAGAAGAAATCTTATCGAACTGCAAAGGACAATCGGGATTATGGCGGTACGGAATATCTGGTGATAAACCCATTGTTTTAGTTCATCTTAAGAAAGATGAATCCATGCATATTCTATATGATATTCTCCAGGCTCATGAATATTGGCATTTAATGGATATTAAAGTAGATTTAATCCTGCTTGTTGAGGAAGAAGTTGGGTATAATTTACCATTAAAAAGACTTGTTTCCGATATTGTATCATCACGTGAAATCACGGATATTCCGAAAGGGGGGAAAGACATTTTCATACTTGAACGTCATGCTGTACTCCCCGAGGATGTATCTTTGTTTTATTCTTATGCACGGATTGTTTTAAGAAGTGGAATACGCTCTCTTGAAGATCAGATCACCACACCAGTTCTTCCACCCCCCATGAAAATGGTACCTTTCACAAAAGCCTTTGAATACCCATCGATTGATTTTACAACCAGCCATTTAAAGTTTTTTAATGGACTTGGTGGGTTTTCTCCTGATGGAAGTGAATACCAAATTTTATTACGATATGAGTATTGTACTCCAGCTCCCTGGATCAATGTGATTTCAAACGATTCTTTTGGTTGTCTTGTCTCTGATCTGGGTTCAGGATATACCTGGTATGGAAACAGTCGTGAGAATAAACTAACACCATGGTCTAATGATGTTGTTTCAGATCCTCCGGGTGAAACATTCTATATGCGTGATGAAGAAACCGCTGAAATATGGTCCTTAACACCTTCTCCAATCCGACAGCGAGTTCCGTATCGAATCACGCATGGTTTTGGGTACTCTAAGTTTGAACATAGTAGCCATGGATTGTATCAGACATTAACTCAATTTGTCATTCGTAATCAACCTGTGAAAATCAGTATAATCACCCTTCGTAACGACACTGCTCTACCAAAAAAATATGCAATAACAAACTATATTCGCCCTGTTTTGGGAGTGAGTGATCAGTTTACTTCTCCCTATATACGTACCTTTTTCAGCAGCCCTTCCAATGTGCTTATAGAGAATACAACCAATGACGAATTCCCAGGACAGGTTGCCTTTTTGGCAACATCTTTAGAAAAGGTCACAATAACCGGAGACCGACAGGAGTTCTTCGGATGTGGAACCTTAGATTCGCCCGAAAGCCTACACTACAAAGAACTTTCCGGCAATCTCGGGATTGGATATGATCCTTGTGCAGCATTACAAGGAGTCATTCAATTAGAACCTAGCGAGACCAAACAAATTGTTTTCATCTTTGGCGTAGGATCTAATCAGCAAGAAGCATGCAGATTAGCGCAACGCTATCGAAAGATAAAGAAAGTACAGCAATCGTTCACTGAAACAAAGCAGTTTTGGCAAGAAAAGCATCAAATTCTACAAGTTAAAACACCTGATGAAAGCTTTGATGTAATAATGAATGGTTGGTTACCCTACCAGATCATTTCTTGCCGGATGTGGGCAAGATCAGCTTTTTATCAGTCTGGTGGTGCTTTTGGTTTTCGTGATCAGTTGCAAGACTGTATATCTATTGCGCATATCGATCCAACCTTATGTCGAAACCAAATACTTCTCCATGCCCAGCACCAGTTCCTTGAAGGAGATGTCCAGCATTGGTGGCATGAACCTTCCGGTAAAGGGACGCGAACACGTATAAGTGATGATCGACTATGGCTTCCATATGCAACAGCGGAGTATGTTCGAATTACGGAAGATTGTGATATTCTATTAGAAAATGTTCCATATCTAGACTCTCCTACGCTACAAAATCACGAAGAAGAACGCTATGAAAAACCTTCTATTTCATCAGAATCCTCATCTTTGTATGAGCATTGTATCCGAGCCATCGAGATTTCTCTTCAGTTTGGAGTGCATGGACTTCCACTAATGGGTACTGGAGACTGGAATGATGGCATGAATACAGTGGGAAACAAAGGAAAGGGAGAAAGTGTATGGCTTGCGTGGTTTTTGTATTCTGTACTCAACCTGTTTATTCCAGTGTGCCAAAAAATGGGAGACACCGATAGAGTAGGCAGATACAAGGATATTATGAACAGAGTTTTGGCTGCGATTGAAAAAGATGGTTGGGATGGTAACTGGTACCGTAGAGCTTTTTTTGACAATGGAACTGTTTTAGGTTCCATTGTGAACACGGAATGTAAGATTGATTCAATTGCTCAGAGCTGGGCAGTGATATCCGGTGCAGCAAATCCGAGAAGGGCATCACAAGCCATGCAGTCTGTACAGGATCATTTAATCATGCAAGAATATGGGATTGCTACTCTTCTCTATCCACCCTTTGATCAAGGCGAAACGGAACCAGGATACATTCAATCTTATTTACCTGGTGTCAGGGAGAATGGTGGGCAATACACACATGCAGCTGCATGGGTTGTGATTGCTTATGCCAAAATGGGCAAGGGAAGTAAAGCATGGGAGTTGTTTTCTATGTTGAATCCTATTCATCATACTAGCAATCTAAAAGAATACTCAACCTACAAAACAGAACCCTATGTGGTTGCAGCTGATGTCTATAGTCAAACTCCAAACACTGGAAGAGGTGGTTGGACCTGGTATACAGGTTCTGCTTCTTGGTTGTACAGAGCTGGTCTTGAATATTTACTCGGATTTCAAAAACAAGGAGATGAAATTCTTATGGATCCTTGTATACCATCTACATGGGAAGAATATTCTATCAAATACAAATATCATGATACAATATATCGTATCACAGTGTTGAACCCAGAACATTTAGAGAAAGGTGTAAAATTTATCACAATGGATGGTTTTCCTTTAAAAGGAAACCGTATACCGCTTATTAATGACAACATTGAACACACTGTCAAAGTTTTTATGGGTTCTCTACAAAACCAAGATTTGTAGAGAGAAGGAGTAAAATATGTACAAAATTGGTTCCTTTTTTCTGATTTTTCTATTCCTTTTTTCATGCACTCTAGGGTGCAACAATAACCAATCCAACAAATTGATTGTAGGTATGGAGTTAGCCTACCCACCTTTTGAAACAAAAGATGAAGCAGGTAATCCCATGGGTGTAAGTGTTGATTTAGCATATGCACTAGGGGAGTATCTGGGAAAAGAAGTACATATTGAGAACATTAACTGGGATGGGCTGATTCCTTCTTTACAAACAGGTAAGGTGGATGTTATCATTTCTTCGATGACTATTACTGATGAGCGGGAAGAAGTAGTAGATTTTACCATACCCTATGCACACTCGTATCTTGCTTTACTGGTCAACAACAAAAGCGGAGTTCATTCGATCGAAGATTTGAATCAAAACGATCGAGTGATTGCAGTAAAAAAAGGAACAACAGGATATATCTATGCAACCACTTCTTTAACGAAAGCCACAGTACATTCATTTACATCGGAGAATGCATGCGTCATGGAAGTTGTACAAGGCAAAGCAGATGCCTTTATCTATGACCAACTTACTATTTACCGACAAAATCAGTCTCATCCTGATAAAACTGAAGCCATTTTGATTCCTTTCCAAGATGGAGAAAATTGGGGCATGGCATTGAAACCAGGTAGAACAGAACTTCTGGACCAAATGAATTCTTTTATTCAAGAATTCAAAGACGATGGTGGTTTTGATGTTATCACGAAGAAGTATCTAGAGAAGGAAAAAGAAATTTTTGACTCTTTGGGATTTCCATGGTTTTTTTAAACCATGGAACATGACCAAAGCCTTCGTAATAGAACATTAAAAGCTCTTTTTCACAAAGGGTTCCATATGGTTCTTGTTGTGATTCTTTTCATTGGATTTTTTTGGATTTCTATTCATCTGATTGATCTTAAATTGAATTTCCAGACTTTGATTCCATTCCGGCAGCGTTTTTTTATGGGATTTTTGATGACCCTTATGATTTCCATTGGGAGTTTGGGTGTTAGTCTTCTAATTGGGCTTGTTGCCGCAATCACACAAGAGTGCAAAGTACTGTTTATCAGATACATATCCCTAGCCTATGTACATATTATTCGAGGAACCCCATTGTTGGTTCAGATTTACTTTTTCTATTACATCATTGGTACTGCCTGGGGAATGGACAACCGTTATATTGCGGGAATTCTTATACTATCAATGTTTGAAGGCGCATATATTGCAGAAATTATTCGAGGAGGAATTCAAAGTATCGAAAGACAGAAGTACGAAATTGCTCTATCTTTAGGTCTTAGTTCGGTGCAAACGTTTCGTTTTGTAACTTTTCCCTTGGTCCTATCTAGAATTTTGCCTGCTCTTGCAGGCCAATTTTCCTCTATCATTAAAGATTCTTCCCTGCTTTCCGTCATTGCAGTTATCGAACTAACGCAGACAACCCAAGAGGTTTCTGCAGATAATTTCAGGATGTTTGAAAACTATATTTTCGTTGGTTTTCTCTATTTTCTATTGACCTTTAGTGTGTCAATTCTTTCTAGATATTTGGAAAGAAGGTTTCAATATGAACGTAGAGCTTAAGTCTGTTTCCAAATATTTTGACAGTCAAATTGCACTGAATGACATAACCTTCCAAGATGAAATCAATTCGGTAGCAATTATCGGACCTTCTGGGGGAGGGAAATCTACTTTCCTACGCTTGTTGGGGGGATTGATTCAACCATCGTCAGGAGAAATCTTTCTGAATGATCTTCAACTGCAATATGATCGCCAGTCATTGCAATCGTATCATAAAAAGATTGGCTTTGTTTTCCAATCGGATGGATTGTTTGAACATATGACTGCAATTGAAAACGTAATGCTTCCCTTAGTACAAACTTTCCATATGCCTTCTAAACAAGCTTTTTCAATTGCTATTTCTTTGTTTGATAAATTTGGTTTAGAAGATCAACGGAATAAGTACCCTCATCAAATGTCTGGTGGGCAAAAACAACGCGTAGCCATTGCAAGAGCAGTTTCAATAAAGCCCACACTCCTTTTGCTTGATGAACCCACATCTGCACTAGATCCCGAATACACAGCTCAAGTACTTGATATGCTTGGAGAACTCCAAAAAGAAGGTTTGAAAACTATGATTGTAACCCATGAAATGGGTTTTGCACGCCATGCGTGTGAAAAAATCTTATTCTTGTCCAACCATGAAATCGTTGAATATGGACTAAGCGAACAAATGTTTCAACAACCTAAAACTCCCGCTCTACAATCTTTTTTAGACCTAGTTCTTGAATGGAAAATATAGTGCTGATCTTACTTTGTGCATTTTTGAGTTGGTCAATTGACAAACTCAGTGAAGAAATCTATATTTGAATCTAGCTTTCGTTGATTTTTCGTTATTATTATTCTGTTGTTTTTGGAGGTTTTTATGAAAAAGATGCTTTCCGTTTTTGTAGTTCTTGCAGTAATGTTTGTTGCGATCGGTTGTACGGGTGGAAACAAAGAAACCCAAACAGATACTCCCGATGTGGTATCTGAAAAAAATCAATTTGATGGGGAATTTATGTCTTTTGAATACCCAGAACCTTGGATTGTTTCTGCAGATCCCAATTTTAAAATGGTGAATGCAGAAAATCCCACAACAAAATGTTATATTCTGATCAAGCTTGAAAAAGAGAGCTTTAAAGATGCTGAAACCGCTGTAACAAATTTCGCTCAGACCTATGGTGGAACTCCAGCAGAGCTTGTTACTTACGGAGATGTTAATTATTACCAAACCTCCTTTGAGTATGGTGGATTACCTCAAACGATGCTTGTGAATATTGAAAATGAAGATAAGCTCACGATTACTCTCCAAGGTGAAGGTCACAAAGACAACAAAGCTATTAAAGAAATTCTTGATTCTATTGTATTAAAATACTAACAACCTAGCTTCCTCAATTTGATTTGAAAGAAAACCCAACTTGTTAGCTTTTCAGCGAGTTGGGTTTTCTTCTTTTTATATATCTTCTTGATTAGATGGAGTTTGATATGGAGATATTTCGGATTCTTGTGATAGGGTTTACTCTGGCAGTTGATTCTTTCCTGATTTCAATATCCCTGGGTGTTATTCAAAAAAAATATAGTACTAAAATTGCGCTGTTGACTGGATTGAATTTTGGTTTTTATCAGGTTCTATTCTTTCTCCTCGGTATGTTATTACATTTTTTTGCAAAAAACTATATTGCTACATTTGATCGTTGGATTGCATTTTCTATTCTTATGATTATTGGCATCAAAATGATTCTAGAAGCAAGAAAGAATGGAAAACCACAGTGTTTACCCAATTCAAAAATCTCTTTTCTGACATATCTAATGCTTGGTGTTGCGGTGAGTATTGATGCATTTGCTGTTGGCTTCACTTTCCATACTTTACATATCCCACTTATTGGTACAAGTTTTTCAATTTTTGGATTTTCTTTTGCATTTGGCTTTTTGGGTGTCCAAATTGGAACCTTTTTTGGAAAAAAAGAAATCACATTCCTTCCATATTTGGCAGGGATATTGCTTTGCATTTTGGGAATTACAGCACTCTTTTTCTAAAAAAAAAGTGATTTGAAAAAAAAAGAAAAGTTTGCTTTTTTTATAAAAAATATTGAAATTTTTTTTAGATTTTGCTAGTATAATAATTGGTTATTAGTTCTGTTACGTTGGTTCGATCACATCACTCCAGCATAATAGTCTAGTGATACAACAAAAAAATTGCTGGAGGCAATTATATGAACATTTATGTAGGTAATTTATCGTTTGACACCCAAGATTCAGATTTAAGAGCAGCTTTTGAACCATTTGGCGAAATCACATCCTGTAATGTTATTCGCGATCGTATGACCAATCGCTCTCGCGGTTTTGGTTTTGTAGAAATGCCCAACCAAGAAGAAGCTACGAAAGCTATACAAGAACTCGATGGAAAAAATCTTCAAGGTAGAGAAATCCGTGCATCTGAAGCAAAACCACGTGAAAACAGAGATCGTGACAATCGCGGCGGTGGTTTCCGTGGTGGTAACCGTAATCGAACTTGGTAGTTAACTAAAACTATCACATTTTCTGAGACCGAAAACGGTAGGTTTTAAGCCTACCGTTTTTTTTTTTTTTTTTAAAAAAAAATTAAAAATTTCTTTAATTTTTT
>DAIMET010000040.1:0-10405 GCA_036725105.1 Calditrichota bacterium | reverse complement strand
ATCCATTGAAGCCAGATTTTACGTCTGCGCGGACCATCAAATTCTGCAAAGAAAATTCCTTGCCATGCACCCAATTGGATTTGTCCATTCTCAACAATGAGAGTTTCAGAGGTATGGGTGATGGAGCTCAGAATATGAGAGTCACTGTTTCCTTCTGCGTGTAAATAATGATCTTGACGGGGAATCAAAGATTGCATTTTGGATAGAAAATCAATTGCAACATTGGGATCATAGCTTTCGTTGATGATGATGCCTGCTGTAGTATGTGGGACAAAGACTGTTAAGATGCCATTTTTCCAATGGTAATTCTGAACAGCGGATGAAAGTTTTGATTCAATCCGAACCAGTTCTTTGTTTTTATGGGTTTCGATGTGAATCACTTTCATGTTTCACCTCTTTCTTTTTTTAGGTTGACACTTTCACAGCTCATTATACAATAATCTATTAGAATTGCATATTTGCGGGAATAGCTCAGGGGTAGAGCATTAGCTTCCCAAGCTAAGGGTCGCGGGTTCAAATCCCGTTTCCCGCTTGTAGTAAGGGGCGACATAGCCAAGTGGTAAGGCAAGGGTCTGCAAAATCCTCATCGACGGTTCGAATCCGTCTGTCGCCTTTTTATAGGAGGAATTACATGAAAAAATTCATTTCCCTTTTCCTTTCCTTTGTTCTCTTTTTCAGTTTGATTTCAACAGTTTTTGCAAGTGAAGTGAAAACAATCAAAATGACAGTTGGGGACAAGCAAGTCTTTGTAAATGGCGAACCACTGGAGCTTGATGTACCCCCCACTATTGTTGAAGGAAGAACCCTTGTCCCACTTCGTTTCATCTCGGAAACATTTGGTGCAGAAGTGGAATGGGATGGAGCAACGCGCACGATTACACTGACTGCTCCTGATCTTGAAAGCCTTCAAAACATTATCGACGAATTGCAAACCCAAAAGGACTCTTTGGAAAAAGACAATGAAATATTGACAACCGAAAACGCTGACCTAAAAAACAAAGTCAATATTTTGACTGAAGAGAATGAAACCTTATCTGAAAAAGTCGGCATGATGGATACATTGATCACAAAACTAGAAGATCAAATTACAGATCTTTTAAACGAAAATGAAAAACTCTCCAAAGAAGTGGAGGAGTTAAAAAAGAAGTTAAACAGCGGGGATGGGCAAGAAGATACTGAGTCTCCTATTATTATCGTGAACAATCTATCGGACAAAGAAATTCTCGAAGAAGAATCACTGACTCTCGATGTTACCATCAAAGATGATTCCACGATAGTCTTTTCTAGAGTTTTTTTAAACTCCGCTTTGTTAACTGAAACATTAGGAGAATATGGAGAAATTCAACCTTCCAAATTAGTTAGTGGTGAGTATACGCTGATTGTACAGGCTATCGATGGATCGGGGAATGTTGGGACTACATCCGTTCCTTTTACAGTGAAGCATGATTTGAAAAAAGAACCCGTTCGTTTCAAATTGCAGGCTGTTGATGCAGGTGGTATGGGTGGACCAGGTCCGCGTTCAATGGATAGTGTTACAGCAGATTCTACGATGCCATATCTCACGGCGCATTTTGAAAATCGTAGTATGGCTTCTTATGAGATTATTACTGTTCGAACTTTTGATGCATCCGGTACCGAATATGAAATGATGCCCGGAATGAACTTCTTTGATATCATGAAGATACAGTTTGGTCTTCCAAACCACTTGATCATTGTGAGTGGAGATACATATTCAGCCCCTTGTGCGATTAGTTTGGAACCACAAGATATGACCCCCGAGGAGTTTTTTGATGGCTGGGAAGTAAAAATCACCATGTATGACTCGATTCGAGAGCTTGAATTTATTAAAACATTAAGTTATTCTAAATAAGCGTTTTTTTACATGAGTGCCGGAGTGGCGAAATTGGTAGACGCACAGGACTTAAAATCCTGCGGTAGCAATACTGTAACGGTTCGACTCCGTTCTCCGGCACTTTTTTCATTGGAGGTTTCATGAAAAAAATCAGTATTCCAAAACATGTCCAGAAGTACATCATTGTAGCTGTTCTGATTATCGCTGTGGGCCTTGGCGGATTTTTTGTTGTACGAGGAATCATCCAAAAAAAGGAAGCACACAATGCATTCCGAAATGATATTGAAAATGTGTACTATTACCTGAAGCAGAAATCCAAAGATATCTACCTGTTCTCCAGTTTAAAAGATGGTGATAGCGTTGCTTTGTCAGCTTGGCACAACACTCAATCCACAATAGCAACACAAATTAACGAATACGAGAAAATGTTCACCAAGCACCAAAAAAACTCTACACAGTTTGAAGAAATTACCCTGGTGCCTGATATACAAGAATATTTAAAAGATTTTAGTGATATCGCTTCTTTTGTTTCGCTTCGAATATCTCATCCCACTGATTTTTCTGATGCCCAATATCAATCCATGAAAAAAGAATTGGATGAAAAGTTAAAATCCTTTTCGGAGAAGGCAAAAACCTATAAAATGGATCTTCGCTAAATTTTTTGCAGCAAGGAAGAAACAGATATGAATGAATTGTTTGAATGTCAGTTAAGAAAGTGCTGTGAGATTTCAGATTTTCACACTGAAATTGAAAAGAATTTAACTCCATCTTTGAATATCATAGGGCAAGATCGTGCTATAAGGGCTATTGAGACAGGTTTACATACAAAAACAGAAGAGTTTAACATTTTCATTTCCGGCATGTCAGGTACGGGTCGAAATTCCACCATACGCATTCTTTTGGAAAATTTAGCCCCTAAAGAACCTGATCCTCCCGACTGGGCGTATGTGTATAATTTTCAAGATCGGAATTTTCCAAAAGCAATTTCTTTCCAACCTGGCCAGGGAAGTCAGTTCAGCAATGATTTTGATGAATTTATCTCCCTTATTCGATCGAAAATTTCAGATGCCTTCCGAAGCGATCATTACGAAATAGAAAAAAACAAAATTGTGACCAATGCCCAGAACCAGATCAAGGATGTTTACCAGGAGATGAACAAAATTGCTCTGGAAAAAGGCTTATTGATTAATACTAATCCAGAGGGAATATTTACCATTCCAGCTGTTGAAGGTCGGGCAATGACACAAGAAGAGTACAATGCCCTCGATCAAAAACAAAAAGAAGATTTAGAACAAGGTAGAATCGATTTACAATCCACCATTAATAGTGGATTGAAAAAAGTTCAAGATTTAGAAAAAAGGACCCGTACCGATCTTTCATCCTTGGATCATCGTATTGGGGAATTTGCAGTTAAAATCTTAATTGATGAATTGAAACAAAAATACAACGACAACCCCAGATTGATTAGCTATCTAGACGAAGTAAAAGAGGATATATCCGAAAATATCGATTTTTTTAAGAATTCTGAAAGTCCTTCCGAGGATGAAGAACAAGACAAAAAAAAGGAAGATTTTTTCCTGCGAAGATACAAAGTAAATCTAGTAGTCACCAACAAAAAAGGAAAAGGTGCACCCGTTATTTTTGAGATGAATCCAACCTACTACAATTTGTTTGGATCTATAGAATATCATCAAGAAATGGGTTCTTGGGTCACTGACTCCTCCTTTATTCGAGGTGGATCTCTTTTAAAAGCCAGCGGTGGATATCTTGTTCTTCAAGTGAACGATCTTTTGTCGACTCCTTATGTCTGGGATGTTTTGAAGCGATGTATAAAAGCAAAAGAAATCCAGATAGAAAATTTGGATGAACAGGTTAAAACAATTCCTACATTATCGTTGAAGCCTGAACCGGTCCCATTCCATACAAAGGTAATCTTGATTGGAAGTGAAGAGGTTTACAATCTTTTGTACCAGCTGGATGAAGATTTTCGCAAATTTTTCAAAATTCATGCTCAATTTGACTATGAAATGGAGCGAAATGAAAAAACAGAAAGTCTTTATGCATCGTACATCGCTATTCAGTGCAAGAAAGTAAACGAAAATGTACACTTTACTCCTCAAGCAGTCAGAATCATTATTGATTATGGATCTCGCATTGCCGAGAACCAAGATAAGTTGACTACCCAGTTTACTCTGATTTTGGATATTGTGAAGGAGAGTATTCACTGGGCACAGTTGCATGGCCGAGATGTGGTGAACGACGAAGATGTTAGCAGAACACTAAAAGAAAAACGATATCGAAGCAGCTTATACGAAGAAAAAGTACACTCAGCCATTTTGGATGGACGAATTTATGTGGATGTAGAAGGCAAAAAAGTAGGCCAAATCAATGGATTGTCCATTGTGGGTAATGGTGAATTCATTTTTGGACAACCTAGTCGAATCACCGCTACCGCTTTTCCTGGAAAAGGCGGGGTAATGAGTGTAGACAAAGAGAGTGAGATGAGTGGTCCCATTTTTGATAAAGGTGCTATGATTATCAACTCCTATGTTGCTTACACCTATGGACAAGAATATCCTTTGCCTGTTTCTATATCAATGGCTTTTGAACAGAACTACAGTGGAATTGACGGAGATAGTGCTTCTGCTGCAGAAATTATTGTTTCTCTTTCTGCGATTAGCAGACTTCCTATTCGCCAAGATATAGCAATTACTGGATCAACAGACCAATTGGGAAACATTCAACCCATTGGTGGTGCAAATGCAAAGATTGAAGGATTCTTCGATATTTGTAAAGAAAAAGGATTAACCGGCACTCAGGGCGTTGTTATACCAAAGAAAAACCAAAAAAATCTGATGCTTGCCCAAAGGATTATTAATGCTGTTAATAATGGTCTCTTTCATGTATATGCAGTGGATCGCATTGAAGAAGCAATTGAGATTTTGTTTGACAAAAAAGCAGGGGAAGCTGATGAGAATGGTATTTTCCCAGAAAACACAGTGAACTTTTTTGTCGCACAAGCCCTTGATAGTTTTCATGAGCTTGAGGAAAAAAGTAAACACTTTGAGGAAGAAGAGGAAGAAGAAGAATAAAAAAGACCAAAGAATAAAATTCACAATAAAAAAAAGGGGGAGAAATCCCCTTTTTTTTATTGTGTGTTTCGATAACATCGGTATGCGAGAGGCGGGACTTGAACCCGCAAGGTCGTGAAACCACTGGATCCTAAGTCCAGCGCGTCTGCCAATTCCGCCACTCTCGCGAAAAAGGCAAAAAAAATGGAGCGGAGAACGAGATTCGAACTCGCGACATCGACCTTGGCAAGGTCGCGCTCTACCACTGAGCTATCCCCGCACCTTATGGGTCGTACAGGACTCGAACCTGTAACCCGCTGATTAAGAGTCAGCTGCTCTACCAATTGAGCCAACGACCCTTGTGTTGGACGAAATGTATTATAATACATTTCTGGTGATTTGCAAATGGCACGCCCAGCAGGAGTCGAACCCGCAACCTACAGATCCGAAGTCTGTCGCTCTATCCAGTTGAGCTATGGGCGCGTTTACTATTTTCAAGTTTCAATGTCGTTCGTGGGCCTAACAGGATTCGAACCTGCGACCTACGGTTTAGGAAACCGGCGCTCTTCCCCTGAGCTACAGGCCCAAAAAAAGGGGTGGATAATGGGACTCGAACCCACAACATCCGGTTCCACAGACCGGTACTCTAACCAGTTGAGCTATATCCACCACCAAGCGCGCGCCTGGAGGGATTTGAACCCCCGGCCACTTGCTTAGAAGGCAAATGCTCTTCCCCTGAGCTACAGGCGCATATGCACTATGCATTTATACGGAATATTTTGAAATAATCAAATTTTTTTTACTTCTTTATGTTAAAATAATACCAGCATATTACAAGGGAGTTGTATGAAGACAATATCTTGCCAGGACGTTACTAAAACTATTAAAGAAATGTGCATGGAAACGAATATCACCCTAAGCCCCGATATAATTGCTCTTTTAGAAGAAGCACGAAAGAAAGAAACGTATCCTGTAGCCCAACAAGTTCTAGATCAAATTTTTGAAAACATTTCCTATGCAAAGGAAAGCCATATTCCTCTCTGTCAAGATACTGGAGTTGCCATCATTTTTGCACAGCTAGGACAAGATGTGCACATTTCGGATGGCAATCTTTATGAAGCTGTACAAGAGGGAGTCAGACAAGGATACAAAGAAGGGTATCTGCGTAATTCCATGGTATATGACCCTATTGAACAGAGAAAAAATACAAATGACAATACTCCAGCCTATATTTATTGGGAAATTGTTCCCGGTAGTGACCTTACATTCCACCTATCTCCTAAGGGAGGTGGTTCAGAGAATATGAGTCAGATTGCTATGCTAAAGCCTTCTCAGGGAAAAAAAGGAGTGGAAGAATTTATCCTCCAAACAGTGCAAACAGCAGGTGGCAATCCATGTCCACCAATCATTTTAGGTATAGGATTGGGGGGGAGTTTTGAACAAGCTGCCCTGCTCTCCAAAAAGGCATTATTTCGTGACTTTTTGCAACCCAATCCCGATCCTGTTTTACAAGAATGGGAGTTTTCGATCCGAGAGCAATGCAACGAATTAGGAATTGGTCCGATGGGGCTAGGAGGCCGAACCACTGTATTGGGCGTTAGTATGCTTTGGCAGCCATGTCATATTGCATCAATGCCTGCTGCTATCAATATCCAATGTCACTGTGCAAGGCATCAGTCAAGGACCTTGATTGGAAGAGAGATATGAAAACTTGGCATTTACAAGCTCCTTTACGTACTATCGATTTGCGTGATATCCACATTGGGGATACTATTCTACTGTCGGGCATCATTTATACTGCTCGAGATGCTGCCCATAAGAGATTAACAGAAAGAATACGACAAAATCAAAAACTCCCTTTTCCTTTGGAAGGCGGAGTGTTATTTTTTGTAGGCCCTACTCCAGCTCCACCGGGATATCCCATTGGATCTTCAGGACCAACTACAAGTGGTCGGATGGATGCATATTCTCCGTTACTACTTGACCATGGTTTGAAAGCAATGATAGGAAAAGGTCCTCGAAACGAAGATGTTGTTCGATCAATAGTAAAAAATGAGGCATTGTACTTAATTGCTGTTGGAGGGATTGGAGCACTTCTCTCACAAAAAATAGTAGAATCAACCGTTATTGCATACCCAGAACTTGGGGCTGAAGCAATTCGAAGACTTACAGTACAGAGTTTTCCAACCATTGTTGGAATTGATACGCATGGAAATGATCTGTATAAAGAGGGACCAAAAGAGTACGTTAGGGGACGATAAGGACAAGAATGGTCGGAGAGAAAGGATTCGAACCTTCGACCTCGTGGTCCCAAACCACGCGCGCTACCAAACTGCGCCACTCTCCGAATACCAGCTATTTATTCTAAGCGTTTTTCAAAAAAATACAACAATGGATTTTTTTATGCATAAATTTTTTTTATTTTCGATACTCTTCTTGTACGAAATTTTTCCCTAACTTTCAAAAAGGAGAGTAACCTATGACAACCGTAGAATTAAATGGTTATGTGACCGTGTACTTGTCAACTGGCGGAGAAGATCGCGTCAGTTTCAATATAAGCAATGTTAAATCTAGTGCTACAGACCAGGATGTGTATGATGTCGTTACTTCCATCGTGGCTTTGTTGGAACATCCACTTGATGAGATTCTTCGACATGAAAAATCCAATCTGAATGCTGACTAAGGAGGTTGAACTATGGCAGATTATGCAAAAAAAGTGTTGCAAATGATTTTTGAGAATTCCCTTGGCAAACAAACAACAATTTCGATTCCCTATCCCAAAGATACCATTACTGCTCTTGAGCTTGAAACTTTAATGAATACCATGATTACAAAGAACATCATATCCAATGATGGAGCAGAACTTTCTTCCATCAAAGATGGTGGAATTGTTGAAAAATCATTTACAGACCTTGTTGAATAAACTGTAAATGAATATGTAATAGACATATGGCTTCACCATATGTAAACTAGTGCGAGTTTTATAGAAAAGTGGGCAATATTTTGCACAAATGTGAAGAATATTGCCCACTTTTTTCCGTTTTTTTCCGTGTTTTTTCTATTGTTGGGGATAGAGCACTTCATATACTAATGATGGGTATCTTATCCAATCTGTTTCCGATGTTGAAACTTGATTTGGAAAAGTATGATGGGCAAGTGCTGGGAAGCTTTACCGTTTCTCCAACATGGACCACTTAGTTTTCTAACTCAGTCACTGAAGAGACTGGTTGAATACGGTATCAAGTGAGTAAAACGAGAGTTTTATTTGCGAAAACTATGTGTGAATCTTCAAGAAAGGAGAACATGAATGAAAAAAACACTTAGTTTACTAGTTACCATCATGATGGTGGCTGGATTATTCCAGTTTGGTTTCATGTCTGCTCCAAAAACTGTCGAGGCCGCAGAAAACGTAAACGGTACGTTTATTGGCGTACGTTTTGTACCTGTAGGTTTTGACCGAGATGGAACAGAACTAACCAACAAGGATTTTCCTTGGCAAAAAGCCGGTGAAGACGTCTGGGGACGTACTGGTTATAGCATGCCAGATTCCAATGTAGCATTTGAAAACAACATGAACATTCCTGCTACATCGGTTGATCTGCGTGTTGAACCTCTTTTCTGGACGGATTTTTATCTGAATGTAACACCAGCTGGCGGACGCTCTACCGTATCTGAGCATTGGTATGCCGTATACGATGAAGCTGGCCAACTGTGGTTAGATCCAGATGGTCGTTTTAACGATTGTCGTTATTACGAACCCGCCGACCCAGCAAATTTGAATGGTCGTTACATTTCCGAAGAATGTAAAGCCAATCCATTTGCAACTGTCGACCCATCAACAGGTAACAACACACAAGGACCTTACGTTTTAGATCCTCAGAACGATCGTTTCAATGCGACGGTTGATAGCAATGGAAACACTTCCATTTATTTCTGGGATAAAAATCGTACGGGTCGTTTGTTCCGAATGGGTTGGATCGATATGGATGATTTCCCACTAGTGAAATCTTCCGAAGGTGTAACCTATTCCATCGTACAGGGCAATGGCGAAGACATTGACGGAAACGAATATGTCGTCACCACTGACTGGGATGCTGCTCCATTTGGAGCCGACACCGGTTATGAACTGCACGATTTTGTCTATTGGGGTAATTATGACTGGAATTGGGCACGATATGAAGATAGCGAGATTGACGATTATCCCATCTTCAATGAATGGGGTCCAAATCCAATCCAGATTACCAGAATTGATTTTAGGGGTTCAGGCCGGAATCGCGGAGACACTCCTCCTTATGCAGATTGTTCTTGGTATTTCAACAGCGCAAATATAGATCCTATTACCAGAACTGACATTTTCTTTCACTATGGTGACGAAGTTCACGCTGGTAACATTGCTGCCGAAGAACAAATGGTACAAGACCCCTTAGAAGATGGTGAAACTCACTGGACCGTAGTTGATAACTACACTCCTGGTGAATTCATTTATCGCAAGGGCATGGGTGCTTATGAATATCCAAATCATTCCACCTATGTGCAAGTAGGGGATATCCGATTAACTCACGTTTCTATTTATAAAAACGGCGAGACAAAGAACTATCCTCCAAATTCCATTGTAAAAGCAACCGATTGGGATTGCTATTATGATGATGCAAACAGCCTAGATCCAGTAAATCCAGAAACCCATCTAGAGCTATACCGTTTCCCCATTCATTTCAACAAAGATGGTGTGCGTGAAGTCTATGCCGGCGACCAAGTTCATGCCGACAACCAAAAGAAACCTTCCGACTATAAATTCCAAGAACAATGGTTTACCTATGAACCAGGTGAATGGATTTATCAGGAAAACGGAAACATTCTTTCTGATCATGGTTTCGTAACTGTTGGCGACTATCGTTTAACTAATGTAAACGATCCTGTTGACATCGGAACAATGAAAAAAGATAGAAATCGCGGATACATTTCCAGCGATGTTTCTTTGGTTCAAAGTCCTCAAATGAACGGCAAGTGGGTACCCCGCGTACAAGCAGACCTTTTGGTTTTGGCCGAAGTGTTGTTTGGCGGATGCAATCAGCCTGCTTATAATCTTTCTGTTGAAACTGACGTATGGGAAGGCATGGTACCTTCTGTAACTGCAGCAAGACTTCGCTCTCCCAACAACGATGTAAAAGTTTCTGCTCAAACTGTTCAAAAGAACACTGTATTGGGACAGAAAGGTTCTGATTTTAATATCCCTGCCACCACTTTCCAAAATGTAAACTTAAAATACCGTGAATACATCGGTGTTGAAATTTGGAAAGACGATGGAATTGATAACAATTGGGGTATTAATTTCACCGGTACTCCTCCTCCACCCGTAGATACACTTTATCCTTACAACCTGTCCGATGACTATCGTGCAGGCCGTACAGGCGAAGAATATCTTGGAGCCAATGATGGAATGTATGCTGCCAAAGATTTTGGCAACGACCTTCTTCCATTCCCT
>DAIMET010000039.1:7305-11153 GCA_036725105.1 Calditrichota bacterium | reverse complement strand
ATTGCTGTTTTGGTCTTAGTGATTGTGGCGAGTATACCATCTTTGCGAGAATCTATTCTTTCTACATTCACTCGTTATTCCGAATATGTCAATTCTAGCAATGGAACCTCTGAGAATGATCCCAACCCCCAAGATCCTTCTATTCCTTTAACGCCTCTTGGATCTTCGGTTGGAGAAATATCAGGAGGAATGTTGGATTTAATCAATGACTTCTATACAGAGCATAATCATTATCCAAGAAGCTGGGGTGATTATGCATATACCGATCTAGGCCTTGATCCTGCACAATGGAAAGATCAAGAATATGGTGGAATCATTTACAAACCGAATGGATCTCTACTCCGCATTAGTCCTGGAGAAGGTTATTCATTTCGTATTCAAGATGAAAATGGGGAAACGCATGTTTTGTCCCATTCTTATAACTGGGATTTGGTATATCGCATCCCAAACGATAATCGCTGGTATTATCATTCTGTTGAGGGACCAGTGGTTTTGATTGATACATTGGAGATTATTGAACCTGAAGCATAGATTCGACAATGTGCTTTCACAGAACAGAAACAGTGCAAGGCAAAAAGATTCATTGCATACCTGTGTGGGCATGACTTTTAGCTCATCAGTAATTTGTATGCTTGTTTTTCTCCAGTAATTTGGTATTATTACTAAGTAATGGAGAATATTGAAAAAAACCAAAAGCCAATTTATTTTGATACTTTGATGTTGATGGACAGGTATAAGGACTATGCTTCTCCCGAATCGAGAATATCGTATCTGGTGAAAACAGGAGAGTTGATTCGCATTCGAAGAGGCTTGTATGTGTATCGCGGTGATACCAGAGTGCATCCATATTGCTTGGCCAACCTCATCTGCACACCTTCCTATATTTCCTTTGCTGCTGCCCTGCGATACTACAACTTCATACCAGAACAAGTATTCAACATTACTTCTGCTAGCTATGGAAAAAACAAAACCAAGCAGTTTGAAACACCGATGGGATGCTATATTTACTATAGTGTAAGCCCAGCAGCTTATGCACAAGGAATTGATCGAATACAAGAATTCGATCAAAGTTTTCTCATTGCTACTCCAGAAAAGGCCGTATTGGATATGTTGTCGAAAATACCCGGGGTACATTCTATAAAGGCTTTTAAAGAACTACTTTTTGATGATTTACGAATGGATTTCGACTCTATTCTTTCATTACAGAAAAACAGGCTATATCAATATGCAAGCTGCTATATTCAAAAAAATGTCAAAATGCTACTTAAGTGGTTTGAAAAGATGAAGTCATAAATCAAGTCATCCAAAATATGTTTGAACTATCTGACCAACAATTGTTTGATATTGCTGAGTATCTCGACTCAGGAATGAGATGTTTTTTTCACAAAAAGACAGGAGAAATAAAGACAATCATAGATCCTAACAACGGGTATGGAGAAGAGGAAGACCCTATTCAGCAAGAAATTGAAGAAAACTGGGGTGATTACTTTGAATTTGAAAGAATGCCTTCACACGATGCTTATGAAATTAGGGTTGATTTTACAGAGATTATTGACAATGAAGAACTGCAAGATAAGCTTGTCGATGCTTTACGAAAGCCAAAACCTTTCCAACACTTTAAAGATCAAATTGACAATTCTGGTGAATATCGTCAAAAATGGTTTGATTACCAAAAACAGCGATTCATTGCATATATTAAAAAGCAGATTAACGATCACTACCTTGCTTTGGAATTAAAAACTGGTTCATCCATTTTGTAACACAATACTGAAATTGTTCACAATCCAAGATCAATGAATAGGTTGATATACTTCTTGCGGAACTTACTACGATTTGCGAATTGAATAGTATTTTGTAGTTCTTGAATAGATACAGGCGTAGATGCGTTTACTAGTATCTTTATGACAGGATACCAGCTTGGTCCCAGCTTAGTCCCAACTTGGTCCCAATTTCTTCTACAAGTTTGCTGAAGTGGCTGTCAATGGGAAAATTTTTTGAGCCAGTGTATGGCATCTTTGACTGTCCACCAGGATTCTCCAGCTAAATAAGCGATATACTCTGCTTCGCTCTTTGTGCCTGGATCATATTCCAGTGGGGGTTTTTTAGGAGTTCGTTTCTTTTGGAGAAGTAGTGGTGGCACAAGTGGATTCAATTGGATGGATTGTTCGAGCAAGCTTTGTGCTTTTTCGGATGCTGGATCTTGTGCAAAATAGTACAATGCTTTTGCATACGTTTGAAAAGCAATCTCTTCGGGGTCTTTCAAAAGCCATTCTGTATCCATTTTTTCAGGTTGGGCTAAGAGTGGATAGCGGTGAAGAATGACAGATCGTAACTGCACCATATCTATCATTCCGTCATTGGATTGATAGGTACTCCACATTTCTTCTGCATGCTGCCGATGTTCTGGAACGGACCAATCTATCTCACCTACATAACAAACATGTAGAAACATCACTAGTAGCAACCATCTTTTTTCCATTTCATTGCAGTGTTCATCTTCTTCTTGTTGGTCGCTTAAAAAATACAAGTCTGCCATATTTGTTTTCAGGCAAAGATTTTTTTCTGCATAGGTTTTTGCGAAATTTTGAAGATAGTAATACCGTAGATCTAAAAAATCATCCCCTTTATAGGTGGAGCGGAGTATCAATTCAAAGGGTTTTTTCCCTTTTGCATCCAAAGCCTCATCAATCATTTCATGCCTTTTATCTAAGGGAAGATCGAATATTTCTCGGTATTGATATGGGTAAAGTGAAAACCAACCCTCCATAGTTTTATAGATCATGCTTGGTCTCCCAAATACTGCTCTGCGAAGCTTTGCATAAATTTCTGAAGAGTAGCAAATAGCCACATTAACTGTTCTTGGTCTACATCAAAAAGGGTGGGATTTACTCGAAAAAAGTACTGGGCTTCTTCCTCGGAATGGGGCTTGTAGAAGCTAATAGTATGGGCAAGCGAACGGTTTTTATCAGGTTTCACAGCGATGTATAAATTGCTCTCTATTGCTCTTTGGATGAAAGAATTGGTGTCGGGATGATCTTTGCCGAGTGTGGCATATTTCATGAAAGCCATGGGGTACAGGAAAAGAGGATTCATCTTGTCATCGGGAAATTGTTGGTATAGGGCTTCCATTTGATCATACTGTTTCGTGCGCATTAATCTGCTCATAACAATGAATCGAAGGCCCATGGGATCATCTTTGTCTAGCGGGATCATATCTTGAATTTGTTGTGTGAATTCTAGCTCTTCTTCTTTCTCTTCTTCAAGTAGTCCTTCAAGCTGGTAGTTGATATAACAAGCTTTTGCTCTCATATACGGTCGAAAGCGTGAATCTGTCCAGCGCTCTTCAAGCTCTCGATTGTTTGATTTGTCGTATTCTTCTGCTAACATTTCAGATGTGGCATACGCTTTCCATAAAAGCTCGAATTCTTCTTCGCTTGTTTCAGATAGATTGTGGGCAATCCACAGAAGGGCATCAATGGGCTCATCGGTGTAAAGGAGGGATTTGTAGATATACTTCATGGCGGATATACCGCTGGATTCGTAAGCTTTGGCGATAAGTTCTCGATAAATGAAGTAGTTGTTTTCTTTTACGGTTCGCTTGGTTTTTTCGTATTCAATATCCAGGTTACCCGGAGCAGCTGTTATTTTTCCCATCCATGCCTGGGCTTCGTCTTCGGATTTGAATTCGAGTTTTTCAGCCATGAAAGCAATTTTCATATTCATCACTTCTGCGATCCTTGGTTCTTCCATCATGGAATGAGGAGTCGCAAAATACACATCTTGATGGAACTCTCGTACCATTTCGGTCCCAACATACCCATTGCGCCAATCTACTATTACTTTTCCAA
>DAIMET010000039.1:0-7205 GCA_036725105.1 Calditrichota bacterium | reverse complement strand
GTTTCTCAGGTGGAGCATCCTGCTGTAACTCAGGAGCATCCCTTTGAACACCAAAAAGTATATGATATCTCCATCGATGGTTTAACCCAGTTGGACGACACCATTGAAATTGCCATGAAATATGACCCTGCCTGGTTTGACCCAGAGGTTCCCCTGGAAGAGCAGTTGGATGCAGTACGCTGGGACAAGGAAACAGGGGTTTGGGTCAATTTGTATTACCGCATTGATAAAGACGCGCAGACCGTGCATATGCTGACAGACCACCTGTCCTTTTTTACTCTTAGCCTGAAAAGTGTATCCATTCTGGGTTTGGGGAAAACTGCAGCAATTGTGGGAGGGTTAGCCTACGCTTCCGAATGGCTTGCAAATGATGTATATATCTCCCAAGGCGGGAATATTCGCATATTGTATTCCAAGAAAGGCATTTACAAAATGTTTCCTGACCAAGATTGGGAAAACGTCATGAAAAATGGCAACCTGGAACTTCCTATGGGATATCGACATATTTATCCTTTTATGGTGCAGGATATTGGGAATATTTTGGAAAAATCGCTGGCAGCATATATAAAAGCTGGCTTTGATGACCCCACATCAAAAAGTTTTCTGGGAGTAGGATATCAAAGACGAGTCAAAGTGAAAATTGATTCCTACTGGAATTTTTATGGATCAGGTGAGTTTAACCATAGCTCAATATGGGATCTTATCAATGTTCCCACCGAAATTGTGAAAATAGAATTTTTTAATACTGTCCAAAATGACGCTTCTGCCTATAACAAAGCAGAAACCTGGTTAACGCATATATTGGCTCACGAGCTGTTTCACTCTTTTCAAGTGCCATATTATGGAATGTTTACCGAGTGGAGCAAGGGGAGTCACCTTTGGTGGATGGAGGCCACAGCGGACTATGCCTCCAATGATATTGCCTGGGGCCGAAATACAACTGTCCTCAACACTCGCATCGGCAATAAATTCTTTGCCTATCCCTTGAATACACTGGGTAGTAAAGCGCTGACCTATAAAGGCGATCGCTTGGACTATGAATACCTGAGTGCTATTTTTGTACGGTTTCTTGTGCAACAAAAGAATAGCTATCCCAAAGATCTTATCCAGTACGTAGCCAAAGCAGGAAAGGGCACAGAACCTCTTTTGGCAATTAAAAACTATGTGCAAGAACGACTGGGATATACCATGGATGCATCCGATCATCCATTGGATAAGATATATGGAGAATTTGTCCTTTGGATGTTGAAAAACACAGATTTCCAATTGGCAGACTTTGACGATCCAGATAACACAAATGTTGTGGCTGATAAACAGCAAATGATTTCCATTCCTGAAGAGAAGGCTACCATTGTACTGAAAAAGGAAGAAATGGGACAAGGCAATATTTTTGTTTGCAAAGGCAGCAACAACCTGACTAGCTCGCGTGATGTATCCTCTCCCCTGGTGAATATAAAAGAAGCTGGAAAAGAAATCAAAATTGATGTTCAGGATGGAGATATCCTGTACTTTATTGTGCCTAATGGAACAGAAGTGGAAAGAAGCGCAACCACTACCATCACTTATTTACCCAAAGATGGTAGTGAGAAAAAGGTGTTGGCTAGTTATGTGTTTGAAGTTGGTAAAGATTGCACAGCAAAAGTATGGGCTGTAAAAGTGTCTGTTGGGGATTGGAGTATCGATCCTGAACAAATTGAAGACGGAAAACTAAACGAAGAATATATTTTTACCATCAAAGGAAGCTCTATTGCAAAAGGCATTTCCGAGGTGCGACTGGAATATGATTTTGGAGATGGGGGAAAGGATGCCAAGGGCAGCGTTAGAGCACGTGTGAGTTCAAGTGGAACGGTAGAAGTTGAAATCCCCTATACCTTTTTACCTTCTGAGAAAACACAAAAAAATGAAGATTTGATCGTTACCGTCAAGGTTGATATATTTGCTGGGGAAAGTTCGCTGGGAAGTGTTTCGGCAATTGTTGCACTGACACCGATTCAGGTGACGATTCTTCCTCCCCGGCTAATGACCTATGAGCTTGCTGCTGGTGCAACAGAAGTGGAACATCCCTTTGAGGCGAGTGCCAGCGAAGAGGGAGAATATATATTCGAATGGAATTTTGGAGATGGATCACCACTGGAGCGCACACAAGGAAACACATCCAGTATTTCTCACATATATAGGGAGAAAAAAACCTACTATCCAGAAGTTACTCTGTATGACCTGGAGGGCACTCTTTTGGCAAAAGATAGTATCACTATTTTTGTAGAGGATGGTGGAGAGAGCGAGTATGTTTGGGTGCTGGTGAAAATTGTGGATGACCAAGGGGAGAAACCCCTTCAATATACATCGCCCGATACACTCGGTGTAATGGCACATGGGGTAGCTACGTATCAAAGAGGGAACCATGTATTTGCAGTTACTCATTCCAAAGAGCCAGAGAGTGATTTTACTACGCAGGTCAGTTGGACTCCCCCTCCGCAAACCTTGGTGCCAAGTCAAGAGACTAGTCTCAATTTTTCTGTGAATGTGCTTCGCGATGCACCTGGATACAGCCGCTTTGGTACAAAAGTATCAGCTACATTCATTCGGTATTGGCCTGGAGATGAAGGACCGTACAAGATACGTCCCGGGGGAGGGAGTTTTGCTGGTTCGTACCACTTCCTTGACTCATTTGAAGATGCCGATGGCACCTGGGAAGTTGAGTACAATCAAATTCACAGTGATTATATGGCACAAACAAAAACTTTTTCTGCCTCTATACCTGAAGTGGATTACACCCTAAACGAAGATAGAAATGCCCAGATGGGTATACTTGTTTCTTCCTACGCTGGTGCTGGGGATTGGTATTTCAAAACCTACTATATATATGAGCTGCAAAGTATAAGCACTTCCACCAAGGAATTGGACACAGAAGGAATTGATGGGATTGAAGATATCAAAGACGAAGATATGGAAGAATACAAGCGCGAACTAGAAAAGAGACTACGCGAGAATCCATAACACTGCTAGGTTTTGACGAGACTTTTTTTAAAAAAGATGGATCACTTTGAAGATGGAAACGGTGATAAGAGCAGTAATGGACATGATTTTAATTAAAATATCTAAGGAAGGCCCTACGGTATCTTTAAGAGAATCTCCCACTGTATCCCCTATAACGGCTGCCTTGTGAGCTTCTGATCCTTTGCGTTCGCCTTCTACTTCACCTGCTTCAATTCTCTTTTTGGCATTGTCCCAAGCACCACCAGAATTGGCACAGAAAATAGCCAACATGATCCCGCTTAATGTAGTTCCAAACAGAATTCCTCCTACAAAATTAGGTCCCAATAAAAAGCCTGCAATGACTGGAACACCTGCAGCGATTAGAATAGGAATCTGCATTTTCTTTAAGGCCCCTTGAGTGCTTATTTCAACACATCTTTTAGAATCCCCTTTTGCAGTCCCTTCCATGAGACCTGGTATCTCTATAAACTGTCTTCGTACTTCTTGTACCATTTTGTTGGCAGAATTAACTACAGCATCAATCAAATATGCGCTGAAGAAAAATGGGAGTGCTCCTCCAAAAATAGCTCCTGCAATTGTTCGAGGTTCCATGATATTTAAGGTAAGGATAGTCCTCATGTGTCCGATTCCAACATCAGCGGGTCCTAACTGCGCGTAGATATATGAAGCAAAGAGTGCTAAAGCTGCCAATGCGGCAGAACCAATAGCAAAGCCTTTTCCTACTGCTGCGGTTGTGTTTCCAATTGAATCCAGTTTGTCTGTTAGGGTGCGAACTTCTGGTGATAATTTGGCCATTTGAGCAATTCCTCCTGCATTGTCAACAATAGGACCAAAAGAATCAACAGTGACTGTGGTAGCAATAAAAGAAAGCATTCCTAAGGCAGCCATAGCTACGCCGTACAATCCAGCAACTTTATACGATGCGAGAATTCCTACCGATAAAAGAGCAACTGTTATCAAGACGCTTTTCATGCCCAGTGCCAATCCTTTTGTGATCAGAATAGAAACACCACCCTTGCTAAAATTAGAAAGTTCTTTGGTGGGGGCTAATTGTTCGCTGGTATAGTATTCTGCGGTTGCTCCAATCATGATGCCTACAACTACTCCAACAGCAGAAGCTATCCAGGGAGATACAATTCCAAAAGAGAAAGAAAGATTTTGAAGTTCCGATTGTGGAATAGGAGATAGGTACATCCATGTAAACAGAAAAGTAAGGACAATCGTACAACCAGCAGAAATGTATACACTTGTGTTTAATTCTTTCTGCGGGTCGGATATGGATTTTTTTCGTAAAACTAAAAAAATTCCTATGAAAGAAGAAGCAAGACCAATGAGTACGAAAATGAGAGGGTAGTAGGTTAAATGTAAAGCTGTAGCACTTGATATTTGTTGAGCACCCAACAATACAAAGGTATGAAGAATTAATACGATGGAGGAGATGATAGCTCCAACGTAGCTTTCCAAAAGATCTGAACCTAGTCCTGCAATATCTCCTACGTTGTCTCCGACATTGTCTGCAATTGTAGCTGGATTTCTTGCATCATCTTCTGCAAGGGCTAATTCAGTTTTTCCAACCAAATCTGCTCCCATATCTGCTGCTTTTGTATATATTCCTCCTCCTACTCTGTTAAAGAGTGCTACTAGAGAACACCCCAAAGCATACCCTGAGACTGTCATAGGGAAGGGTATAAAATGAATCAAACCCCCATTTGTCAGAATGCCGATTTGGGAGGGATTTAGTTGTCCCAATCCAATACCGAAAACAAGAACTACTACGAGTAATCCTAGTAACGCAAGGCTTGCAACAGAAAGCCCCATAATACTTCCACCTTGAAAAGCGATAGAAAAGGCACTCCCAATATTCTTTGTAATGCGAGCATTGTTACAGACACGAACATTTGCTCTTGTGGCAGCCTTCATTCCTATCCATCCTGCAAGGGAGCTGACAAACAAACCAAGTAAAAAAGCTACACTAACATACCAACTCAGAAAAATAGCTAATACAATAGCAATCCCCAGGGCATAGACAGATAGGTGTTTGTATTCAAGATATAGAAATGCATCGGCTCCCTGGCGAATATCTTGTGCAATTTGACTCATGACTGATGTGCCTTCAGGCAAAGAAACCAAACGTTTGTATTGAAGAATCGTAAAACACAATACAACAACAGGAATCAAACAGCTTAACCATAACATCATACCCACCTCATTTCTACTTTTACTGTACTATGATTAGGAAGAAAAAAAGCTTCAAAAGTAACAAAACCATTGCTCCTTGTTTTACAGTTCAAAATAAATACGATAAAATTGAATTGTGATGAAAACACTACAATCAGATGGGTGAAGAATGGAATATTTTGGCGGAATTATTCAGTTGATTTTGGTAGGGATTGCTGTATATGTCGGTATTCGTAAATCGAAAGAGAAAGCAGATAAGAATTTTTGGGGGAAAGAACCTGAATCAATCTTCAATATCATTAAAACCAAAGTAAAACCTACTCACTACCCACAGGTGAGAATTGAAGTGTATGGAGAAGGTCATTACATCTATATTCGAAACACTGGCGATGGAACTGCAAAGAATGTGATTCTTCATACTAAAAATCTGGAACCCATGGATAGTGATACGGATGAAAATGGTTTGTTTATTCGTCCTGGAGAAGAAGTCACATTTTTCGCAGCAAGCTATGAGAATAAAAAAATCAGACGAGTTACGCTTTCATGGAGAGACCATACAGGCCTACACAAACAGACTTTTCCTGTAAAGCAACGAGTATCGTAACAACCAACTCGTAAGTAGCCTACTCGTGAGTAGGTAAATTGGGAATATGACAGATATTTGTCAATGACAGGGACACGGGGAATTTTGCCTGCAGTCAAAAAAACTCGCGAGTTTTTTTGCTTCATTGAATCCTTTTATCACACAAGGGTTGTTAGATATTCCAATGCTGGTGCAATACGAATACCTTCTCTGGTGGTTACATTTTTGGTACCATTCATTGTAATTTGCCAGGCTTTACAAAAAGGAAACTTCTGAATGAAGTAGAGCAAGTGTTTTGAAGGATTCTCATCCTTTAATTTGCACTCGATACACACGATAGGTTTGGTATCTTCTGTAATGATAAAATCTACTTCTCGTCCATCTATGTCACGAAAATACTGAATAGACATGTCTTTTCCCATTACGTCTTGATTCCAGAGAACCCACTTTAGTAGATGTACAGCCACCATATTCTCAAATCGGATACCCTTTTCTTTTATTACGGTCCAGTCAAAATGATAGTGCTTTTGCTCCTTTTTTACAGCGCGAAGGAGATTTTTGTGAAAAGGTGGAATTCGAAAGATGGCATATAGTCGTTCCATTATTTCTATCCAATTACTAATCGCTTTGTGACTTACGTCTAAGTCTTCTCTGAGTGAATTCAAAGATAATGGCGATCCTACCAAATCGGGAAGCCGTAGCATCATCAATTCAATCTTCTGCAAAGAAGTCGTATTTTCAAGATTCACAATATCTTCTTGAATAAGCCTTTGTCTGTATTCCCTGGACCAACGCCTTGCTTGCACTTCGGAACCGGAGAAGAAAGGTTCTGGAAAACCGCCAAGTGTGAACAACTGATCCAGATCATTTTTCGTGGTTAATTGAAGCTCTGCAGCTGATAAGGGAAGCATTCTGAGGTAGTGATATCTACCTTGTAGAGAATCTCCTCCGTGACGGTAATAATCCAATCGAGCGCTTCCAGTAACGAGGATTCGTTTATTGGTTCCATATAGATCGTAAATCCCCTTTACGTATTGTCGCCATTGTTTGTATTTGTGTACTTCGTCAAGTACAAGCATTGATGCTTCAGGAATTTCTTGTCGCAAGATTTGTTCTCGATGTTGTGCAACATCCCAGCTCATATATATTCCATCTTTTTCTTTTGCAAGGATCATCTTTGCCAAAGTTGTTTTTCCAACTTGTCTTGGACCACCCAAGAAAACCATTTTTCTATTTAAATCTTGATCAATTTGGTGAAAAAGGTACCGATGAATCATTTTTACTCCTAGAGAATTTACTCTATTGTACGAGTAATTTTGCCTGCAGTCAAAAAAACTCGCGAGTTTTTTTGCTTTTGGAATGAAATTACCTTCCGCAAAAGAGGGCGTAAATAGGAATAAGGGTAATACCATCAATTTCTTGGTATTCTTCACCTAGGTAGAAAAGG
>DAIMET010000038.1:0-11374 GCA_036725105.1 Calditrichota bacterium | reverse complement strand
GATAATCCACCATGTCAGACCAACCAATTTGCCATTTACGAGTGCCGTAGCGGGTATCTGTTTCAAAAACTAATGCAAAACGGGGATCAATTTCACCACGAGGTCCAGATTGGTCCATATTTTGCCAGTTTGCATAGGATCGGTAGCTAGGAAAATCTTCATTGGCTACACACTGTGTATGTCCATACAGATCATGAAAATCATTAATAATGTAAGGACCTTGTGTGTTGTTATTCGAAATGGGATCTATACAGTATCGAAACACACCATTTATTTCAGTACCATAACGTTTACATACAGCATCATTATAGTATGGATCAAAAAAGGGATTGGAGGTTGTAATATATGTAAATACACCTTCATTCCTGGCTTCGATTAATAGATTATCACCGGTGTCGTTGTATAAAGGAGATTGAGGATGGGTAAATGGATTGATGCGAGAATCGTGAAAAGTGCCATCGGGATCAAACCATAATTGACCAGCAGAATCCAGGACGATAAACCAATGATCATATTCTTGAGATCTACCGCCATCTGGCTGTACAGATAAATAAACATCTGTCCAGGCGACAGGGACAACATCGGTCATAACTGGTTGAGATTCATTATCTATTGAAAAATAGGGTGAATCTTGACCGATAGCGGGGAAGTTAAATGCATCGTGATACCATTCACCGCTATGAAGGTTGTCATACAAAGCCACAGCTTGAGCTGAATTTGGCATTGGATATCCTGCATTTGGTCGTCCCCAAACTGGCATATCGGAACTGGTTTGCCACGGAAACATACGTGCTGGATATAAGGGCAAGCCATCACGATCAAAGCCAACTTTGACAAAACGATTCGCAGCAAATGTTGCAGGTTGATTACCTTTTGCAGCTTCTGCTGGTGTCGTTCCAATAAAAACTGAAAAAGTAGTCAATAGCATAAAACAAACAACTAAACAGGAGACTATTTTCCTCATAGCGAGTCCTCCTACAATATAAAGTTTACCAAAAAACTATACACCAAATCGAATTTCAAATCATATTATAGTTTTTATTCTTCGATGCGCAAAAAAAATTCCACTTTATACGATTCTTTGCATCCACTTTTGTTTTCGAAACACCAATAAAACCATGAAAAAGTCGATTAAAACAGAGATTGTAAAGGATATCCAAATACCGTTTAAGCCATGATACAAGGGCAAAAAATACACCAATGGAATTTGTACTACCCACAAAGAAATAACATTCATATATAGACTCACCTTCAAATACCCCGTCCCTAGAAGAGGTGCATTGAAGATTGAGCTTTGGGAGATAAATATCTGATTGAAAGCAAAAAGGACTAAAGGAAACACTGCAGTATAAACTACTACAGGATCTTTAGAAAAGATTCGAAGAACAGGTTGTGGTACTAGTAAAACAAGGAAGAAAAAACAAGCAGTAAATATAAAACCTGCATATGAAGAATATTTTGTAGCTTTGATAGCCCGATCTTTAAAACCTGCCCCAATGTTTTGTCCCACAAGAGTCGATGTAGCAAATGATAAGCCAGATATCGGCATCATGATGAAATGAGTAATACGACTTACAACAGTGAAAATAGCAACGCTAGTCATACCAAATATTGAAATTCTTTTGATAATGATTGAATTCGCAATACTCATTAGAATTTGCTGATAACCTTTAGGCAAACCTATTGTCACGATTTTTAATATAAATTTTCGATCTGGATGCCAAAAATCTTTCCATCGAAACGATAAAATTGCTTTATCAGAAAGATATACTGCCATTCCACAAACAAATAAAAAAACTTGTGAAATCCCTGCAGAAATAGCAACCCCGACAATTCCAATAGAAGAAAATGGTCCAATACCGAGTACAAGAATACTGTTTAGTAAGATATTCACGATGACTTTCCCAATCATCAGATACATTGGAGTTAATGCATCTCCAGCCGCTCTTAATGCAGTATTAAAAGAAAAGCCCATATTCTGAAGAGGGATAACAAAACACATCACCTGTCCGTACGTGATCGCCATCTGCAAAGCTTCTCCTTCTGCACCGATAAGAATCAAGAGAGGTTTAAGAAGGAAAAAACAGGGCAGCGTCAACAGCAAAGAACCAAATAGCTTAAGGAAAAGTGTTTGCGCAGTTGCATATCCAGCACTTTTTGTATCTCCCTTCCCAAAGCATTGCGAAATAATCCCGATTGATCCATTACCAACAATACTATTGAAAAAGGTTAAATACATTTCTAGAACAGTGAATATTCCGATTGCAGCTTGAGCATTTGTCCCAATGGCACGTAGAAAAAAAATATCCGTGATACCATTAACGGATTGAAAGATCATGGCCAGCATCGCTGGCCATGATAAATGAAAAAGGCATGGTATTAATGGTTTCCATGTTAATCCAGGATTTTTCTTCAATAGCAACCCTTTTTACTCAGGATTAAACTCAAATTCACAATATTTGCATTTTAATATGACAGGGTTCTTTGAAGTCACGTAGAATTCTGATGGATAGCCTTCTGTATTTGTAATACATCTAGAATTAACACAAGGCACAATCCCTTTGACTTCATCTGGAATCTCAGGTGTAATTTTCTTTACAATTTCACCATTCTCAATAATGTTGATAGTGATTGATGGTGCAAGCATAGATAGATATGTTGAAGTTTCTTCGTCAAGTCGATAATCCTGGATTTTTACCATATCCTTTTTTTCACATTTTGAGGAAGGCATATTCATAAAAACAATCGTGGCCTCTGTTCCAATATTTTGTTTCTGAAGTAACTCAAAGCAACGAATACCCATTCCGGGTGGAAGGTGATCAATAACAGTACCGTTATGGATGATGTGCATACTTTTCATTAGATTACCTCCAATAGCGTAGCAATTAATGCCATTCGTATAGGAACCCCGTTGTAAGCTTGTTCAAAATAAAGAGCTCTGGGATCTAGATCTACTTCAGGCCTTATTTCATCAACTCTTGGTAGTGGATGTAAAATGATAGCGTCCGATTTGGCTTCTTTTAACGTATCATTTCCCATCACATAACTACCCCGATATTTTAGATATTCCATTTCTCCAAGACGCTCTCGTTGTACTCTGGTCATATAGACCACGTCAGCAATTCCAATGTGTTCGCGTAGATCATGAGAAAGAATTGGATGTACATGGAGATCATTTTCTAGTTGGTGGACAATGTATTCAGGCATTTCCAATCCAGGCGGAGATGTAAAATACAAATTTGCACCAAGTTTACCTAATGCAATTGCTAATGAATGAGTTGTTCTGCCAAATTTCAAATCTCCCGAAATCATGACGTTCAAACCCGAAAATGCCTTTTTCACTTTCAAAATCGTGTATAAATCTAAAAGGCACTGCGTTGGGTGCTGATGACCCCCATCCCCTGCGTTAATGATAGGAACATGAGAATACAATGTTGCTACTCGTGCAGATCCCTCGTGAGGATGTCGTAATGTTATAACATCAGAATACCCTGCTACAGTACGAATTGTATCAGCTAGACTTTCTCCCTTCGATACAGAAGAACCCGAAGCATCAGAAAAACCTAAAACCTTGCCTCCTAAACGAAGCATTGCGCACTCAAAAGACAATCTTGTACGGGTAGAGGGTTCGTAAAATAAGGTTGCTAAGATTTTTCCCTTGCAGATATCGCAAGGTTCTTTCTTATGAAGGATTTCTTCCATGGATGTAGCAATTGAAAAAAGATCAAACAGCTGTTTTTCAGTTAGATCACTGATGTTAATGAATGATTTCAAAGATTCTGCCATAATTCCTCCTCATTCGTTCTCACGAATTCGTGAAATTTGTTTCCTATATTTTACATTTCATTTAAGTATTTAAAATCATTAGTATGAAAAAATTGAAAAAAATCTCTCCAAAAGTACTATGCATTTCTCACTCATATTCAGATTTTGATTCGATTGCATCAACCATCGCAGCATCGAAAATATTTCCAGAGGCTGTACCGGTGTTACAGTCTTCCGTTGAGGATGAGGTGCAAAGATTTCTAGCAATTTATCGGGACTTTTTTCACTTTGTACCCATACAAGATATTTCTTTTGAAAACGTAGAGAAAGTCATATTAACAGACACTCAAAACACAGAAAAAATAAAGGAACTCCATAAAGAACTACAAAAAAGAAAAATGAAAATTGAGTGCTACGATCACCATCCTATCGAGGAAAATCCTTATATCAACACACTGCATTTAAAGCATTATGGTTCTGTGATGACCCTTATGTATGAAAAACTCAAACGGTTGAAGATTAGTTTCAATTCAATTGAAGCTACACTTTTCATTATTGGTATATACGAAGATACAGGTTCTCTTACTTTTCCGTCTACAACCCCGAAAGACCTTGAAGCTGCTGCTTTTTTCCTTCGCAATGGAGCAAAACTCAACATCATCTCAGAGTTCATTTTCCCTCCTCTTGGTGAAAGACAAAAAAAAGTATTCTCAATGTTGCTTGAATCAACATCTATCTATTCGATAAAAGGTGTCCAAGTGGCAATATCGGGAGTTCATTACCCTCAATATGTCAACGGTATTTCTTTTCTTGCACATAGACTTTTAGACTCCATGGACATAGATGTGCTTTTTGTTGTCGTTAAAATGAAAAACAAAACTGTTATTGTAGCAAGATCAGAGGATGAGCATATCATTCATGTTGGGAACATAATGGAGCAATTGGGAGGTGGAGGTCATCCCCAGGCTGGTTCTGCATTTATCAGCGATGACAAAAGAAGTCTAAATGAGTGGACCCTGTATCTACTTCAACTTGCAAAGAAAAAATCACAGATCAGTAAACTTGTTCGTGATTTCATGAGCTCTCCCGTTAAAACAATAGAGGATAGTGCTATCGCTGAAGAAGCACTGCGCATAATGCTTCGTTATGGGCATACAGGCCTTCCGGTAGTAAATGAGAACAAAAAACTCATTGGAATCGTTTCTAGAAAAGATATTGAGAGAATATCTGACGAAAAACTTTTAAAAAGACCCGTCAAAGCTTATATGACCAAAAATGTGGTTTGGATATCACCAGAAACTTCACTAAAGGAAGCAGAAAAACTTATCGTTAATAAGGATATTGGACGTCTACCGGTCATATTTGACCAGAATATCGTCGGAATTTTAACAAGATCCGATCTTCTTCGTGCTCTTTACGGAATATCGAAAACCACCAATCTTCCATCCAAACAATACATCTCTCTTCCAAGTCGCACCCAAATGAATCAATGGTTTGAATCATATTTTCCACAGGAACACTTAAAAATCATTCGTCAAATTGGAAAAGTAGCAAATTCCCATCAACAAAGAGCCTTTTTGGTTGGAGGGTGTGTTCGTGACCTGCTCTTGAAACATTCTTGTAAGGATTACGATTTCCTTGTTGAAGGTGACGCAATTTCTTTAGCAGAAGATCTGCAAACTCTCTTTTCATGTAAACTTATTAAGAATCCCAATTTCCACACCGCGAAGCTCATATTCAAAGATACAGACATGGATTTAGCAAGCACCCGTACAGAATATTATGAATATCCAGCTGCTCTACCCACGGTAACAAGTGGCTCTCTTCGAGAAGATTTGCTGCGAAGGGATTTTAGTATTAACTGTTTAGCCATCAGCTTAGAGCCAAAACGATTCGGAACACTCCTTGATTATTACCACGGCTACGACGACTTAAAACACAAGAAGATTCGTATTCTTCACAACTTAAGTTTTCTTGAGGATCCGTCAAGAATCTTTAGAGCTATCGTTTATGCCCTTCGATACAGCTTTACTATCGAAGATCAAACCAAAGAATTTGCTATTCAGGCGATGAAAACGGGTTTGTTTAAGAATACATCTCGATTCCGTATACTCTCGAGTTTTGTCGATCTTTTAAATGAACCCATTGATATGGTGAATGCCTTTCAAATGATGGAGGAACTTAATGCTCTCCATATCATTTCAGAAGAAATCATAGTGGGGGATCTCCAAAAATTTGCACTGAATAGAAGCTCCAAGGTATTTGGGGAATATTATAAAGGTCCAAAATGGATTTTATTTGTAGCTATCATAACAATCTCTTTGCCTCTTGGGTCTACTCACGAAATATGCAGTCGTTTGCGAATGAGCAATAAATACACGATGATGATACAGAGAATCCACCAGTTCTTTCCGTATCTAAATCGTGAACTCCCCTCAGTTCGTCAAAATTCTCATTTATACAAAACACTGAAACAGTTTTCATGCAATGAACTTGGCATATTGCTATGTCTACTTACAATTCATGCTAGAAAAAAGATTCTTCATTACTTCACCATAACCAATAATGCTTCCTTGAATTTAAGTGCTTCTGAGATTAAACAGCGGACGGGATTAGAAAAAAAAGCACTAGGACAATGCATTGAAAAACTGAAAATGTTAAAATTAGATGCAGAAATTTTGACCAAAGAAGACGAAATTCGATATATTGAAGAAAACTATGCAAGGTAAAGGAGTACTTGATTGACCAAAAACAGGCTGATTTCACGTTACATATTGTGTGTTCTTATTCTCGGATGGGGATATGTTTTAGCAAAACCAAAATACCCCTTCTCTACAGAATGGTTCATTACAATAAGTTTTTCTCTACTATTTGGATTGATAGGAATCATCTTGCAGCGATCCGTGCAGGATTATTTTGCAAAAAAAGCTGGGGACGTAAGTTTAACCGTTCAAGCAACTACCTTCATGCATCTATTTCGAAGTGTAGACGTGATTGGCCTTCTCTGTTTTCCTATATTTGGAGTTGGGTGGGGAAATCCCACAAATTCACCCAAAGCTCTAACGGGGAGTAAAACAGGACAGCGCATTTGGATCCTTCTTAGTGGCTCTATTTCTAATCTTCTGCTTGCAATCATTTTACAATTTTTGATTTTTCCACTAGAGTCTTTTGCTTTACCTTTTGCTGGATATATTGCCCTTTTTTCGAAAATTAACATCTACCTTTTCTTCATCTCCATTTTTCCTATCCCACCCCTTAATGGATGGCTAATTTGGAAAGCAATACGAAAAGAAAGGGTAAAAATAGACAAGGAAAGTTTTTTTGGGGAAATTATACTGGTTATATCAATGATCACATACATCCTCCCCTGGATCATTGAAAGTCTATCCAGGGGATTTATGTACTGGATCTAAAATCAGATTCTATATTTTATAGCCAATCGTTCGCAGGAATTGCTTTCGCTGTTCAATATCTTCTTCTGTTTCAATTCCTAACGGAGAAGCTCCATCAATCACTCCAACAATACCTTTGCCTTGTTTGGTTTCAACCACAAGAACCTGTGTTGGATTTGCAGTAGCACAAAATATTCTGCATACTTCGGGAACCTGTTTGATTCGATTTAAAACATGTATAGGAAAAACACCATCGATAAAAACAATAAAGCTATGACCAGCTGCTATCAAAGACGCATTTCGTTGTGCTAACTCAATAAGAGCATCATCGTTGCCCGAATAACGAATTAAACGCTTGCCTGAAGCTTCACAAAAAGCAATACCGAAATGAATTCCTGGACAGCTTTGAATAAGCGTTTCATGAAGATCCTCTACAGTCTTAATAAAATGCGATTGCCCAAGGATAAAGTTTAACTCATCGGGTTTATGAATTGGTATGATGGAGATATCCATTAAATCATCCCTTTATATTCTCTACCGAATATGACAAAATCTTCAAAATCGACTCGTTCATCTTGGTTAAAATCACAATCGTCGTCGAAAGCATCATCACCTTTTTTTGTCAAATAATGTTCTTTGAAAATTCGCCAATCGTATACATCAACTACATCATCATTGTTTAAGTCACAAAGAAGGAAGTTATAGTCTTTGGATACCGTGAATGAACCACCTCGATAACGTAATCTGGTCTTACTTCCATTGGCATATACTAAAAGGCAATTATTCAAGTTAATTTTCATTTTACCTGTATCGAGAGGATCAAAGGAAAGAGAAAGAATTCTTACATGTTTTCCACTAATTCCTTCTTTTTGACCTCTTTGTGCATAACGATACATTGAAACAATACCATATCCATCAGATGCGTCTTGTATATCATCAATAATCTCAACATCTGCCCCATCGGAACTAAAAAAACCTGCATCTTGAACTCCGTTACACATTAACTTTTCGCCATTATATGTAAATTCAATTTCCATTCCAACCACATTATCTGCTTCTTCGAGTATTAGATCTATGATGAATTCTTTTCCGGGCATGAGTAAACGCTGTGCTGAAACAATCAAATTACCTGGTTCTGGAACGATGGACTCCACAACATTCATTTGCTGATTTGAGTAATAAGTATCCTGGTAATAATCAATTGAGCCTCCAGCATCTTTCCAATTTGTTGTGCGTATTTCAAGATGATACTTACCCTTGGGTAAGATAAAATCACCGGATGCATCCTTGCCATTCCATTGTAGCTGATAATCTCCAATCAGGAGATTTGAAAACTTGGCAATATTTCCCCAGCTTTCACCATACTCATCCACAATCTCAATTGAAATATTGCCATAGTTGGAATATGCACAGCCTCCAGAATAACCCTCATGGTTTTGTTCCATACCAGAATTTAAAGAAAACCTGATGAGAATATTCTCGGTAGATTCCTCTTCAGTAAAAATAAGTTCTTCAGGAATAATCTGGATGTCAGAAAGAGCTTGAACTTCACCATTTGGTGGATCACGGTAAACAATAAATGGAATATGTAATTCGTTTACGTGAATGACTCCCTCATACCTAGGCCTATCCATAGCTTTGAAATCACAATCAAATTGAACTCGAATTATTCCTTTCTCTTGTTTAGCTAAAGTAAGGTTATCGGTGTCAATTTTGATGTCGATAGGATTTTTTTCCTTCGGCAATAAGTATACTTCCGGTTGAATCTTGTATTGGATACTCTTATCCTTTGTATTGGTAATTTCAATATCAAAAGGTTTGGTAGAATCAGCTTGATAGGGTAAAACCTCATTCTTTTTCACAACAAAAGCTTGGGGGTGAATAAATGCAGAAGTATCGGCTGCTTTATCAACGCGAGCCTGTCCTGCTCCTTGAAGTGTGAAAGTCACTGGTAGACCGTTGGATTCATTCATTAAAATGTCAGCTGTGTTCATAAAGGCAGATTTTATCTGATCATTTGTCCACTTGGGATACATATTCTTCAGAAGGGCTACCAATCCTGCCATTACTGGGGAAGCCATTGATGTGCCGCTACCCGGAGCATACGAATTTCTGGGTACAGTTGAGATAATGTCAGTTCCAGGTGTAGCAATTTCAGGTTTAAACCAACCATCTGATCCTGACCCTTGGGAGCTAAAGGTAGACATAATTGTTCCGGCACCTTGAGAAAAATCTATACTGACACAATCTCTGTTACTCAGCAACCACTGACCATCGTCATACGAAACCATGCAGGTTGGGATAAAATCAATTTTCGATGGATCTTCATCTTGCGTAGCAATTGAAGGTGACATAGATTGCTCATTTTGATAATTATACATAATCAGGGCAACAGCCCCGGCATCCCGGACATTGTCCATTTTTTCCCTAAATGTCATTTGAGAATTTTTCGGTCCTCGTTGTAGAATAGCTATTTTACCACGTATTTCATCGGGAATAGTATCTGGTTTACCATAACCACAGTCTACCAATTCAAGATTTGAGTGTTGACTTGTAAAATTTGGAGAATACTGTGCCAATTTTGAAGTTATTCTTCGTTTTTCACCATTTGCGGAAGCATAAAAACTGAGCTCAGAGCGATCATCTGTTGCAGCAACACTTAGGCAGACATCAATTGTACTAGGAGAACCAATCGCATACTTCTGCTTTTTTCCTCGAGATCCTTCGTTACTGGCAGCGACAACAACCATTACGCCAGTTTTATTTGCGTTTCGAATGCTATCAGCATAATATCCGTTGGAAGTAGCAGGCTCTCCACTTTCATGACCCAAAGACATATTGATTACATCGCATTTATCATCGACCGACCGATCTACCGCTTTGATGATATCCTGAGGATTTGCCCCAGGAGAAGAAGAAGAAAAGACTTTGTAGATATACAAAAAGGTATCAGGAGCAATTCCAATATTGAATTTGTTTTTTTCTGATTTTCCCCCAATAATCCCAGCAACATGAGTTCCATGACCGACTCTATCATTATAGTCGGGATCATTATCACCGTAATCATACCCACCTTTGACTCGTTTTTGAAAATCACGATGCGTTGTATCTAAGCCAGTGTCAATGACACCTACTTTAACTTCGGTTCCTTTCACACCGATATTAGCACCTATCCCTTTCCAGGCATCAACAGCATGTGTTGTTTGGGCTGCTGTATAGCGAGTAGGATAAAACCGAACTTCATTGGACCATATTTTGGACACACCAGGTAAAGCTGCTAATCGTTGAATATGAGTGCCTTTCACTTTTAAAGCAAGTGAATTTGCAATGATAGTACAGTTTTTCTCTTCGTTCTGGTAGCTAATACCTTTTTTAGAAAGATATGACAAGAAGTCATTTTGTTGAGATACAATTGCCGGCTCAAGAGAAAAATCCAGCACAAAATCTTGGTTGGACTTATAAAATGCAGCCATAGTGGCATATTGATTACTTTGCTGAACCAAGCAAGGTTGAGATAATTCAACAATCACTGGCACTAGAGAAGTTTCACCTAGCTGTTGTGTAACGGCTGGATCAATAAAGACTTCCCCACTGTTTTCACTGTTGAAAACTGTTCCTTGTGCTGGAGCAACTGACAATCCAGCAATACAAATTGCAACTAAGAGAGAAAAAAACACATTCTTCATAAATACCACCTAATTTTGAACATATTCAGATCCTAGAATGATCAAATCTTCAATTTGAATTCGATGATCTTGATTAAAGTCACATAGTTCATTGTAAATTTCATCACCATATTGGCTGTCAAAATATTTCTGAAATTCAATAAAATCGTATTTGTCGACAGCCCGATCTTCATTTAAGTCACACAATAAATAATTCGTTCTTCTAGTTCCTTTTATCTCTGGATAAAAAGCTTTTAGTCGGCCTGATTCAACGCTTTGTTGGTAAACATAGCCTTCTTTAAAATCAAACAGAAGTGGTTTTCCGCTTTCTTTCAGAGTGAAACGAAGGGTGACAATATGTAAAAACTCGCCACTCCAGCTCGCTTCTTCTTGAAGAATACTGAATTGAATGATTCCATGGTCAATATCGTGATCAACAACAAACTGATCTTGCTCGCATAGCGTTATGTCGTGACCATATGTAATTCCTTGGAAATCCAAAGCAGTAGCATCATATCGATAAGTAAAACTTATACCATTCAGTTGATCTGC
>DAIMET010000037.1:0-11792 GCA_036725105.1 Calditrichota bacterium | reverse complement strand
ACCATCACAGGCCAATCTTTGAGTGTAGCTAGATTTGTTAAATCGTAGGTTGCATAGGTTACAAAACCAAAAAAAGCACCAGCACCAAGGGCATATAGCCAGTTGTTTTTTTGGATTGCAGGAAAAACTACGAAAAAGAGGATACCAACTACAAAAATAGCATAGAAAATAAAAGCTGGTCCCCATAAAACTTTCGAACCCATTAAGTGGCCAATAGAAGATGAATACAAATTCTTGGCTATCCAACCAAGCCAAATCATGTCAATACCAAGAAAAATGATAAAACTCGCAATGTAAGATTTGATCAATAATGCCATCATTGTCCTCCTTTGATTTTTCTGGGAAACCAGGGAATAAATATGCTGGTTTTCTTTTTGTACTCTTGAAAATCAGGTCGATCTTTGTATTTCTTTTCAAGTATTGGCACACCCGATACAAAAAGCAAGAGAGATGTAATTGTGATAGGACTTATGATTGTGATGTAATAATACGGGGAAACAATGGAAAGCAGGAATATCCCCCACCACATGGTGGCTTCACCAAAGTAATTGGGGTGACGAGTAATGCTCCATAAACCCTGTGTCATTAGTTTACCTTTATTTTGAGATTTGGAGATGAAAGTAGCCAATTGTTTGTCTCCAACTACTTCGAAGAAATATCCAATAAGCCAGACAAACATTCCAACAAGATCAATGGGCTGTAGGTTGGGGTAAGTAGAAGAGTTAATACTGATGATGGGTAATGCTATGATATACATGAGAATCATTTGTGTCATGTAAACTTTAAAGAAAGCTTTAAGCGAAACATATTTTGTGCCCCATCGCTCTCGCATGGCTGCATATCGGTAATCTTCGGGTTTTTTCCAGTTTCTTTTTGCAACGTGCATGGCAAGTCGCAAGCCCCATAGTGAAACAAAAATTGTCAGAATAATATTTTTGAAGGAGGGCTGGGGAAGTGTGAAGAGTGTGTAAAAAGCAATAAGGACGAAACCCAAACCCCATCCAACATCGACAATTGAATTGTTACGAAGCCATTGACCAATAGCAAAAGCAAGACAAAAAAACAAAAACAATAGAAATCCGACTTGATAGAAAATCATCGTGTTGACTCCTTGGTATCATCATTCCATGTATAGGATATAGCAACTGCTCCATTGCCTGCTGAAATAGCTGTTATAGGAGATATATCTTCAATAAAAAGAGGAGGTTTTCCAATTAGTTTTTCAAGTTCCATAGCCATATTTTGCGCTTCTACAAGGTTGTTGGAATGCACTACGGCATAATCTTCAATCGTTGAATTCTTCATCGTTTTTTTAACATGACGGAGTATCTTTTTTTGACTTTGTTTGTCCTTAATGGCTATACCATCCAGGGTGCCTTTTCCATCCGCATCTAGGGTCACAATAGGCCGTAGGTGTAATGCTTTGGCGATGCTTCCCATGCGGTGGCTTAATCGTCCCGATTTAATCATATTGTCTATGCTTTTTACATGCACCAAAATTTTAGTCCTTTGAATTTGGTGCTGAATGTTGTCTTTGATTTGGTCTGCGGTCATGCCTTTTTTTAGATACTCAACGCATTTCATAACCATAAGTCCTTGAGCAGCTGAGTTTAGTTTTGAATCAATAACATGAATGCGTAGCTTATCATGGGATAGTTCTTTTGCAACACTAGAAATGATGGAATGGGTACCGCTTAACTTTGCTGAAACAGTAAGGACCATAATGGAGGAGTAGTGGGTAGATAAAAAACGAAATGTATTTTCAATATCTTTGTAGTCTGGTTGTGCAGATGTTGGTAAGATAGCATTGCGATCCATGTATTCTAGAATCTGACTCGTACTAATACTATAACGATCAATATAGTTTTCATCTCCTAAAAACACATGAAGTGGAATAACTTGTATTTGATGTTCATCAATAAATGCTTGTGGAATATCTGCAATGGTGTCCGTGACCAATGCAATAGGGTATTTCTGATTGGTTGCTATGTTCATCTGCATTTTCATATCATCAATCTTTTGGTAGGAAATTTTTCCATAGTGTGCCATTTGTCGGAAGAAATCCTGAGGTTGATTGGTGTGGATATGGGCATGAATTTTATGGGCTCCACCTGCTACAATGAGTGAGTCACCAAGGTCTGCGCAGCCCTCTCTTATTGCCTGTAAAGATAGATTTGCACCCTCAATGATTACTTCGCTGCAGTAGCGATATGTGATTTCTTGAAACTGATGCAGGGGTATTTCTATTGCTGGATCTTCTTCAAAAGAATAATCATCAGCAAAAGGAACATCTTCTTTGCCAGATTGAAGGTGATCAATGAACCCCTTGATGAACAAGGCAAATCCTTTAGCCCCTGAATCTACTACATGGTTTTGTTTGAGAACTTTTAGTTGCTTGGTGGTTTGAGATACTGCATTTTCTAGGTCTCGATGAGCCTTTAAAAGCACTTCAACAAAATCTGAAGAAGTTTTGTGCCATGATTGGAGGGATTCTGCCCACTTTTGGATGACAGTGAGAATAGTACCATGGACAGGTTGAGCAACTGCATCAAAAGCGTATTTCACTGCTTTTTGATTGGCAATAACAAAATTTTGAAGAGTTAAGTATGCTTCGTTGGCTGTCTCCATACTTAACCCATAGAGATACTGAGCAAAAATGATCCCCGAGTTCCCACGAGCTCCTTTTAGTGCAGATTCAGCAATTGAATGCAGAGTGATTTGTGTAGATTCATGATAGGAAGCATCCTGCAAAACGGATTTCATAGTAGAAAATAGATTAGTGCCAGTATCGCTATCTGGAACAGGAAATACATTAATGCTGTTAAGAATATTTTTGTGAGACATAAGTTCTTTGGCACCAGAAAGATAACCTGAAAACATTCTGCGCGTACTAATTCTATCCATGTTTAATTCCTTTCTGAAATCGTCAAAGAAGTGATTAAACTAAAAAACTAAAACTATGTACTAAAAGTATACACCATTGCTTTGTGATTCGTTCCGTTGAAATCCAAAAAAAAATGCCAAATGTTGAAATCAGAATGGTTTATGCTATAAACACTGATAGAAGCTAAATTTATACGCTTTTGCATTTGTCGTTTTCAACGTTCATCGTGATTGACATAGCATCGAAAAGGAGAAATCATGCAATATCGACAGCTTAGTAAAAAAATGCCTCCCGTTTCTATTCTTGGCTTTGGGTGTATGCGTTTTTATCGCGTTGATGGTTCACTGGATTTGATGAGTTCAACCACTCCTGTCGATGAGAAATTGGTGAATCGCTTGATTCATTATGCTATGGAACAAGGTGTCAATTATTATGATACTGCTTACCCATACCTTGGTGGGATGAGCGAAGGCATTCTTGGGAAGCAGTTTAGTCCATCACAACGGCAAAACATATTCATTGCAACGAAGCTTCCTGCTTGGAAAGTAGAGAAAACAGAGGATATGGATGGATTTTTGAATGAACAGTTGCACCGTCTTCAAACCGACTATATTGACTATTACCTTGTGCACAGTTTAACGCAGAAAACATGGAATCAAGTTCTGCAGTTGGGTATCTTTGATTTCCTTGATCGGATTCAAAAAGAAGGGAAAGTTCGATCTGTGGGCTTTTCTTTCCATGATCAGTATCCTGTTTTTAAAAATATCCTTCATTCGTATTCATGGGATTTTTGTCAAATCCAGTTCAATTATCACGATACAGAGTATCAAGCAGGGTTGCAAGGATACAAAGATGCTGTTGAAAAAGACATTGGAGTTATTTCCATGGAACCACTTTTGGGAGGGAAGTTGGCAACTCAACTACCACCAGAGGCTGATCAATACCTACGTAGTATGCATCCTGATTGGACACCAGCACAATGGGCTTTGCGATGGGTGTGGAATCACGAAGGGATTTCTACGCTTCTCAGTGGTATGAACCAAATGGAACAAGTAGAAGAAAACTGTAGAACTGCTTCGCAAATGTCTCTCCCCACTCTTACTAAAAAAGAGATAGAGGCAATTGCGGATGTGAAAGAGATATTTGAATCCAGGACAAAAGTTCGTTGTACATCGTGCTCTTATTGCATGCCTTGTCCCCAAGGCGTAAAAATACCAACTGTTTTTTCATTATGGAATGAAGCCTTCCGATTTTCTGATTCTACATCCGCAAAAACTCAATACCAACGACTCCCACAAGAAGGTAAAGCTTCTTCCTGCATACAATGCCATGAATGCGAAACCAAATGCCCACAGCAACTTCCCATAGCCAAGCTCATGAAAGATGTAGAGGAGTATTTCGAAAACGATCAAAACAAATGAAACCATCCATTCTTTTTTTTCATGGATTTCATCCAATCCTTTTTTTGATATGATAGAGTTGTGAAATCATGAAGATTGCTATTTTTGTTATCAAAGGAGAGCCTCTATGCCAGAAGATTATGGCAATTTAAATGAAGAACCGTTAGAAAAAAATGAGTGTTATTGCTCGAGTTGTGGAAATATTATCAACAAAAAAGACGTTTTTTGCCCTTTCTGCGGTGAAAAACAAACCACCGAACAAAAAACATACACTCGTTCCTCGACTCCCCAGCCAAAAACATATATCTATCCTCCCAAAGAAAGAGTTCTGTACGTTCTGTTAGCATTGTTTTTGGGATGCTTTGGAGTTCATAATTTTTATGCTGGGCATACAAATACAGCGATTAAACAACTGCTGATTTCCCTTTTGGCAGGATGGTTTTTTGGTATTGGTTTTGTTATCACGTTTGTATGGGCCATAGTAGATATTATTCAAGTCACGCATGACGGAAATGGAGTTCCTTTTTCGTAAGAAAAAGATCGCTATGCACAACGAACACTACAAAAACATCGTTCAAACAGCTCCTTTTGGATATGCCCATTGTAATATTGAAAGAGATGATCAAAATCAATTTTCTCATTGTCTGATTCTGGATGTGAATGCTACCTTTGAAAAACTAACAAATTTACCCAAAGAGCAAATCATAGGTCATACTGTGAAGGAAGTGCTTCCAGGTATTGAAAACAATGGAATTGATTGCTTTGTTGTATTTAATACTCCCACAGACAAACAGGTGAGTTTAGATAAGGACTTTCAGGTAGGAAATCGCCACTTTCGGATCCATATTCAATTTCTTCCTTCCAATCGATGCAATTTATTATTTACCGATTTAACCGATCATAAAAAGGCACAAGCGGAACTGGCAGAGACAAAAGAACAATTTGAACTTGCCATCAACGGTACAAATGATGGCATATGGGATTGGAATATCCGCACCGATTCTCTCTTTTTATCCAAGCGTTGGAAAGAAATGCTTGGTTACCAAGAGCACGAACTTCCCAATAAAATGAGTTCTTTCAATGATCTTGTCTACGAAGAAGATCGAGAAAGAGTAAAAAGGTATATTCAAAGGTATCTTCAAGGAGAAATTCAAAAGTATTCCATTGAATTTCGTATGAAACACAAAGATGGTACGCTTCGCTGGATACTATCCAAAGGAGAAGCTATCCGATTGCCTAGTGGAAAACCTTATCGGATGGCAGGGTCTCACAGTGATATTACAGACCGAAAAGAAATCCAAAGGGCTATAGCAGAAAAAAAAGCATATATCGAATCTCTACTTCATGCAATACCCGATTTGATGTTTGTTTTGGACCATAATGGTGTGTTTATTGATGTGAAATCAGGACACATGGAAAGTTTGTATCTACCCCGAAAACAATTTATTGGGAAACCTATAGCAGAAGTATTGCCCAAAGAGTTAGCAGAATCCATTATCCAGGGTATTCATAATGTTTTGGAAAGGAAACCCCAAGACCCTATTCAATACCAATTGCCCATTCATGATGAAATGCGCGATTATGAAGCACGTCTAACCCTTGCAGGTCAAAGGGTGATTGGAATGGTGCGAGACATCACTGTACTGAAAAAAACTGAAGCCGACCTGATCCAATCAAAAGAAAAAGCCATTAAAGCAAGCAAAGCGAAATCAGAATTTTTAGCCAATATGAGTCATGAAATACGAACGCCTCTAAACGGAGTGATTGGTTTTACAGATTTATTACTGAAAACCCCTTTAAATACTTCTCAAAAACAATATGCTGAAAATGCAAATACATCAGGAAAAGCCCTTCTTGCCATTATTAATGATATTTTGGATTTATCCAAAATTGAAGCCGGGAAATTAGAACTGGAGAACGTAGAAACTGACCTGATTCAGTTGATGGAAGATGCAATTGATATTGTGAAATACCATGCATCTCAAAAAAATATCGAGCTTCTCATGAACATCTCTCCCTCTATCCCGCGGTTTGTTATTGCAGATCCGATACGATTGAAACAAGTGTTGATGAATCTTCTAAGCAATGCTGTGAAATTCACTGCCCAGGGAGAGATTGAGCTTGAAGTGAAATATGATACAATCTCAAAAGACCATGGAAAGTATACTTTTAGCGTGCGAGACACAGGCATTGGTATCACAGATGAACAAAAAACAAGGCTTTTCCATTCTTTTTCCCAAGGAGATAGCTCCACAACAAGAAAATTTGGTGGAACCGGTCTTGGTCTTACTATATCCAATCTGCTTGTTGCAAAAATGGGAGCAACAATTGAATTAGACAGCATGCCCGGAGAGGGTAGTACGTTCTATTTCACAATTTCTTTGCCTATTGTGGAAAAATGGTACGAAGAAGAACCAAAGAAATTGGATGTGCATCGAGTGTTGGTTGTAGATGACAACGATCAAAACCGCCAGATCTTGAAAGACAATCTTGAGTACTGGGGAATAGAATTCGTTGGTTGTGACAACGGATTAGAGTGTTTGCGAATATTGGAAAACAGCAAACCATTTGATGTAATCATTATGGACTACCATATGCCGTATATGGATGGAATTGAAACGATCAAGAAAATCAAAGAGAATCCTCGCATAACTTCAAGTCAATCACCCATCATTATGCTACACAGCTCTTCGGAGAACCATCAACTGCGACAAGAAAGCAAAGCGTTGGGTGTGGATTTCTTTCTTGTAAAACCAGTGAAATCAGATGAATTACTTCACCATTTGCAACACCTGAAGAAGTCAGATCCTTTGCCACAACAATCAGACTTCACAGCTACTCAAAAAGCCAAAGATGAGAAAGTCCTGTCCAAACAATACCAAGTATTAATAGCAGAAGATGTTGAAATGAATATGATGTTAGCAAAAGCTCTTTTAAACGATATTTTACCTGAATCAATCATCTGGGAAGCAAATGATGGAGAGCAAGCTGTACGCATGGTACAAAATCACCAAATTGATCTAGTTTTTATGGATGTTCAAATGCCTGTTTTGGATGGCTTGGATGCTACTCGCAAGATACGACAATGGGAACAATCAAAGCACAAACACATCCCTATAGTTGCACTAACAGCAGGGGCTTTGTCAGAAGAAAAAGAACGATGTTTACAAGCGGGGATGGATGATTTTTTGCCAAAACCAATCCACATTGAGACGCTCCGATCACTTGTAACTAAGCACTTGTTTCATGAATCGAACCACCCCGAGATACAACCATCAATTGATGAATGGATTTCACACTCTCACAAGCATTTTGACAAAGAGGAGCTACTGGGTCGCATTGGAAACAACAAACAAATGTATCACTACTCACTTGAAATATCCAAAAATATTCCACCAAGACTGAAGCATTTAGAAGAAGCAATAGATTTAAAGGATCAAACGAAAATAAAGCAAACTGCTCATTCGCTGAAGGGAGCAGCATCCATGATCAGTTTTAACGAAATGAGTCGCTTGGCTTCTTTTGTTGAAGCAAATTTTGATAAAGATGTGCAAATCCTTCAGACAGTTGTTCAAAAGATGCACGAGGAATGGAATTTTCTTGAGAATGTCATCAAGCAAGAGCTAGAAGAAAAAGACTAGTAATGTAGAAAACTACCCAGGAGACTTGGAATATTTGTTTAGATCAGGCATTCCAGTGTATTCTTCCACATATTCGATTCGACCTCCGAAATAGAACCCAATATTGCGATGATCCCTTTCGTCTAGGCATATTCGTCGAAAAACATCTCCCCAGCTTTCATACGGTCCAGATTCATTGACCACAGCACTATGTACGGTTTGATAATCCCAGGATGGATGCTCTTCGATTAATTTGGCATAGCAATGTTCTGCATGATCTTCAAACTGTGCATTAAAAAAAAGTGCCCACGGCAGGTTGATACGAGAGGTATATTTCGAAAAAGCAACATAACAGCATACCATCCAGACACGTACCCAGTAGGAAAGATACCACGCATCTTTTTCTTTGTCTTCTTTCATTTTTTCTTCAAGGACTTGAAGGTGCCAGAATTCATTATCTTGTGATTGCCGACACCACTGGATCATACGATTGCATTTTCGCACAAAAAAGTGATCGGAATAGTTTTTTGTCATGTTGGCATATAGTCGCTTTTCCCATTCTCGATAAGGGATGCTAGCTAATAACTCAAGAAGTTTCAATTTTGATAATGATGTTCTTTTTCCTGCAATAGAATCCATCAGCCAGATAAAAAAACGTGCCATCATGGAATACGGATACTTTTTGCGTCGCAATGTTGCACATTGCTCTTTTCTGATATCCACCATGGACTGGTAACTCATTATGCCCTCCATAGTAAGGAAAATTGCCCTACTATTATTGTAATAACTTTTTGCCATTTCTTGCAAGGGTTTTATTTTTTTTCGGAAATTAAGAAAACATTGGTTCTATAGCATTAAAAAGATAGCCAATGAGGATAATCCCTATTGTTACGATGAGTAGGAAATATACCAGAAGTTTTGGTTTAACAACTTTCCGGAGCATGATAAGCGAAGGTAATGACAATGCCGTTACAGACATCATAAACGCTAAAATTGTGCCCAAGCCAACCCCTTTTGCATACAATGCTTCTGCGATTGGAATAGTACCAAAAATATCTGCATACATAGGGATACCCACAAGGCTGGCAATTACTACGGAGAAAGCATTTTCTGAACCCAAAACGCTCTGGATAAAGCTTTCGGGAATTACATTGTGTATAAAAGCACCAATTCCAACACCAATAAAAATGTAAAGATATACTTTTTTCACAGTACTGACCATCTGTTCTTTCGCATAATGCAATCGTTCAGTTTGGGTTGGGATAGCAACTTCTCGATCTGCAAATGGCATCTCCAAGACAAATTTCTCAATATAGTTTTCAAGATGCATTTTTTCTATCAAACTTCCACCAAGAATTGCTAAAATCAATCCTACCACGACATATGCAACAGCAACGGGACCTCCAAAAATGCTTGTTAGTAAAAGTAAAGAACCTAAATCTACCAAAGGCGAAGAGATTAAAAACGAAAAAGTAACACCCAATGGTAGGCCTGCACCAGTAAAACCGATAAAAAGAGGAATAGAAGAACAGGAACAAAAGGGAGTAACCGTTCCAAGAAGTGCTGCTAAGGAATTTGCAACCAGTCCTCGAAAACGACCCAATATTCTTCTCGTTCGCTCAGGTGGAAAAAAGCTTTGTATGTATGAGATTGAAAAAATGAGAACCGACAGTAAAACAAAGATTTTAATCACATCGTAAACAAAGAAGTGGATGCTTCCCCCAAGCATTGAATTTGGATCTAATCCTATTTTTTCTAGACCCATACCGACAAGCTCATGAAGCCACTTCATTCCCAATACTTGATCTTGTAGAAAACTCCCTAGCCATCGTAACGCAGACATCATATTGCTGTTCCTTTGTGTGTAGGATGATTACATTGGCATGACGTGTTCTGAATGGGTATCTCCATTTGGTCCTGAGAAGAATCATTCACTTTTGTAAGATTCTGTAACAAATGCAGAAGGTTATTTGCTTCTTCAGGGTCGATGGAATAGTGCATCCATTTACCTACTTTTTTCCAGGCTATTAAGCCAGATTGACACAGTATTTTCATGTGATGAGAAAGTGTGGATTGTTCTATCTGTAAATGCTCTAATAGCTTACAGGCACATTTTTCTCCACTTTGTAGCATTTCAACGATTTGTAAACGGTTTTCATCCTGCAATGCTTTTGCGAAAAGGACGATTTTTTCATGTTCTTTCATTTTGCCACCTATGCATTACAATATATCTTTAAAACAACTATTGTTTTACAAACATATCGATGAATGTCAATATATAAAAGTGAAAAAATTTCTGATTTACGTATCCATGAAATCGAGAATAATGTATGGAAAATTGTGAGTAAAAAGCTAAAGGATTGATGATGTAAAGTCTTTAGAAGGCCCAGAGAGTTCATCTCCTAAGATGAAGTTCACAATTTTCTCACAGTGACAAGTCAATGAGTCGATGGTGGGGATAGAGGGATTTGTATTGCGAAGTAGAAGGGGTATTTCCGTGCAACCCAAAATGACTGCTTCTGCTCCTTGATCTGAAAATGAATCAATCATTTGCAAGTACCGCGCTTTTGTTTCTTCTGTAAATACACCCACCGACATTTCTTCGATGATTGCTTCTTGCATCCAAGTCTGATCTTCAATGCAAGGTACAACGCATTCTATCTGGTAATCCCGTAGTAGCTTCCCTTTAATGAAGTCTTCCTGCATTGTAAAAATGGTGCCTAGTAAAGCAACTTTTGACCAGCCATGTTTTTTTATATCATCTCCTACTGCATCTGCAATGTGTACAAAGGGTACTTGTACAGCATCTTGTACCATAGGAAGGACTTTATGAGGGGTGTTGGCGCATAGTGCTATTCCTTTGACTCCAGCATTCTGTAACTCCAGTGCATGTTTCTTGATGATGTCAGCTATAGTATTCCAATTTCCCTCACTCTGTAAATGATGTATCGTATGTTGGTCCATGCTGATGATGTGTAAGGTAGGATTAGTATTGTTTCCATAAAAACGATTGATGGACCCATTCATATTCTGATAGTATTCCAGGGTAGAGTGCCAAGACGTTCCCCCAATCAAACCAAATGGTTTCATGTAGAAGTCCTTTCTGAAATCGTTCTTTTCATTTGTCTACAATGATATCGTAGAAAGTATACTACGTTGTTAAAAAAATAAGAAATGGGAATTTATTCCCAAAGGAAGGCTTTTCTAGTACAATAGATTTAAATTCCCCAGTTTAGGAGGAGCCATGAAGAAAATAGCCTTGTTCTTTATTGCGGTTACTATTCTTGCTTCTTTCTGGAGCATGTCTGTTGTTCATGCAAAAACTGTTCGCATTCCTTCTGTCGATATGGTTTTTACAATTTCACCGGATGGTTCTGCGTATGTGCAGGAAAACCGTACTATTGAATTTGATGGAGATTTTACTTTTGGCTTTTACGAAATTCCCAAAATGGGATATGGGTCTATTGAAAATATTTCAGTTGCAGAAGGAGATCAATACTATCAATATGAATCGAGTGCAAGTTACAACCCTGGCACCTTTACTTTGTCAGATACAGGGAACTCCATTCGTATTGATTTTTATTTTTCTGCATTAAATGAGACTCGAACCTTTACTGTTCGATATAGCATCAAAGACGTTGTCACGGTATATCAAGATTACGGTGAGTTGTACTGGAAACTTCAAGGTGATGGATGGGATTTCAATATTGGTGAATATAGTGCAGTAGTAAATTGGAAATCTCCTATGCCCATGGATAACTATTTTATTTGGGCTCATGGACCGCTTTGGGGTGAATTTGTTAAATCTGATCAAGAGAGTGCATTTCTACATGTAGAAAATGTTCCTGCCAACACTTTTGTGGAAATTCGAGTACTCCTTCCCTCTAC
>DAIMET010000036.1:0-12860 GCA_036725105.1 Calditrichota bacterium | reverse complement strand
CCATTGACATACATGGTTACTTCAGCCATATGAACACCTTTGGATTCATTAAACACAAGATCTGCTTCCCGAATAGGTTGGAATATTTTTTCAAGTTTTTCGAGTTTTTCTTCTGCATAGCTAAGTGTTGATTCATCAAAACAATGGGAAGAGGAACTTTTTACTGTGATCTTCATAATAGCCTCCTGGTTCTCAACTTTATTACCATTATATCGTTTTCACCTTTATTTCAAAAGTCCCTTTTCTTTTATGGAAAATTTTCTATACATTTAGATATGGTGAATACTTTACTAATGACTATATTGGACATCCTCTTTGTGGGCATCATCGTGTACTACTTTATTATCCTGTTGCACTCTACAAGAGCCCTTCAGCTAGCTATAGGGTTGGCTTTATTAATTCTGTTTCTGAATGCCCTGGCATGGATATCCCAGTACTTTGGTTTTGTTGCAATGGATTGGCTTTTGAGTGGAGTGATCAATATTTTGACATTCTCTCTCCCAGTCTTGATTGTCATACTATTCCAACCAGAGCTGCGCAGGCTCATTAGTAAGTTGGGCACCAGGGAATCAATATTTCGACGGTTTACTTCTTTTTTAGAAACCCCTACTCTTAACGCAGCTTCGGTCAATATTATATGTAGTGCCGTAGAACACCTTTCAGCCTGTAATACGGGAGCTTTGATTGTCATTCAAAGAGATTCTTCCCTGGATTCATTTGAAGAAAGCGGAGTCATTCTTGATAGTAACATTCAAGAGGAGCTTCTGATTACTATTTTCACTCCACCATCGCTATTGCACGACGGGGCTGTCATCATTGCAAAACATACCCTTAAAGCTGCTCGGGTTATTCTTCCCCTGACCGACAACTTACATTTAACAAAAAGCTTTGGAACCCGTCATCGCGCAGGTATAGGTATTACAGAAGATACAGATGCAATTAGCATTATTGTTTCAGAAGAAACAGGTTCTATCTCCCTTTCAATATCAGGACGTATCACAAGCAACCTCACTCCATCTGAGCTGAAAGGAATGCTATCGGTTATGCTAAAGGTTAAATCATGATGGTTTTTCGAAAGTTTTTCACTCACAATATATTCTTGAAAGTTTTCTCACTTGTGCTCGCTTTTTTTGTATGGATGTATGTCTCTTACGTGTATGGCGCAAAAGTAACAAACTCTTCTCTTTACCCGGTTCAAATACAAAATGCTCCCACCAATTACCAAATCTCTTTGGCCAAGGAAAATGTTGAAGTAACATTTGAAGCCCCATCCAATACTATTGAGGAACACACAAAAAACATTTCCGTAGTATTGGATTTTGCTGAAATACAATCTGGAACCCATAAAATGAAACCCATCATAAAAGCCCCCAATAATGTAAATGTTATTTTGATTGACCCGCCCTTTATAGAAGTTACTGTCGAAGAAATGATCTCAAAAGACTTCCCAGTTAAAATCATTCTGATGGGAAATCTGGAATCTGGTAATATTGCAGGTGAGCCAATTGCAAGCCCTGATATTGTCAAGATTTCTGGTACAGAATCAGCCATTCAATCCATTCACAACGTTTTTGTTGAAGTAGATTTAACAAATGCAAGCACTGACATACTTAGCCACTCAAAAGTGTTTGCACAGGATAATACAAACCAGCCAATTACCGGTTTGACAATTGAACCCGAATCTGTACAGATCTCTGTACCCGTAGTAAATACAGATATTTCAAAAGTACTCCCGATTGTACCGAATGTTATTGGTAGACCCCTAGGAACCATTCAAAGTATCACGGTAGAACCTTATGTCATTACAGTATCGGGAAATGTTAAATTTGTGGAATCGCTTCAATCCATAGAAACAGAAACAATATCAATAGATCAGAAAAATGCTACTTTTTCTAGAGAAGTGGGCATCCTATTGCCCGAAGGAGTTCGAACGGTCCAAAACAGGACTACAGTTCGTGTAACGGTTTCAATCGCACCCATGGAATCGATGAGATTTGAAAATGTTCCTATCAGCATACTCAATCTTCCTTTTGATCTCAATTACACCATGGAAATCTCTAGTATTCATGTGACAGTCTATGGTCTTGCCTCAAAACTACAACAACTAGAAACCCTGGAAGCATTTATTGATGTAGAAGGATTGGAAGCTGGTTCTCACACTCTTCCAATACGACTGCAGAATGTCCCAGAAGGTGTTATTGTACAAGCAATCCCTGAAGAGATTACGATTCAGTTGTTCTTGATTGAATCTGAATCCCTATCTCTCCCAATTCTTTTGTCAACTCAAAGGCATAGGGGGCATTGGATGGAGATTCCTGTATAATCTCCAAAGTATCCGATAAGGTTTCCGTACATATATACTCTTGAAAATCTTGTATCCATGGTATCATTTCGGGATGCTGAACATATATTTGAAGCTTAATTCTCTCTTCAACATTCAAATCCAGCTGTTTTCGTTGAATCTGAATATGGTGGACTAATTCACGAGCATACCCTTCTTTTCGTAGTTCATCATTGAGCGTAGGATCAAGTACAATTACCCCACCATGAATAGTCTCCTCTGCAATATAGGGAGTTTTTCCAATTACTTTTAAAAGAAGATCATCAGAAGATAGCCCAATGGTAGTCTGATCACTAAGTTCTAAAGAATACGCTTTCCCCTCGGTAACAATTGCACGTAAATCGTTTGTGGTCATATGGTCTAAGCTCTTTCGAATAAGAGGAATTTTGGATCCATATTTTTTCCCCAAAATAGGAAGATTGGGTTTCACAGAATACTCCGCATATTCTTCAAACGAATCTAGTTGTACTACATTTTTAACATTCAATTCTTCTTGTACCAAGGATTTGGCATCTTCATCCAGCATCATGCCTTCGGGAATATAGATATAACACGTTGAAAAAGGTATGCGTACCTTCACTTTCGAATTTTTTCTTGCTCGAAGCCCGGCTGTTACAATCGCACGCGTTACATCCATTTGTTTTTCAAGAGTAGGATTGATGAACTTCTTGTATTGTACGGGGTATCGACATAGATGAACGCTATCGCTGGAAAGTACAGATGAACCAGATTTTAAAACTTGATACATATATTCAGACAAAAAGGGTGTAAAAGGAGAAATGATTTTAGCAAACTGCAGCAGTACAAAGAAAAGGGTTTGGTATGCAGACTGCTTATCTGTATCGCTATCACTCTTCCAAAAACGTCTTCGCGACCTTCGTATATACCAGTTGGTCAACTCATCTACAAAAACAGAGATCAGTCTTCCTGATTCTGTGACATCATAGACATCCAACTTATCTTTTACGTTGTTTGCAAGAGAAGCACACTTTGAAAGAATCCAGCGATCGATATCAGAAGAAACATCTTCAAGCAATAGTTCAGTTTGGGTAGGTTTGAATTGATCAATATTTGCATATGTAACGAAAAAGGATAGGACATTTAACATGGGGATGACAAAGTTTTTTAAAGCATCCTTGATTTGATCTTCCATAAAGCGTCTTGGCACATAGGGAGTACTTGAAGTATACATAGACCACCGAATTGCATCCGCGCCATATGTATTGATGATTTCTTGTACGTCCACCACGTTTCCGCGAGATTTTGACATCTTTTCACCTTTTTGATCCAAGATGAGTTCAAATGTCAATACATTTTTGTAGGGAGTTGTCTGAAAAAGGAGTGTGCTTAGGGTTAACAATGTATAGAACCAACCTCTAGTTTGATCGATTCCTTCTGAAATAAAGTCTGCGGGGAAAAGAGTAGAAAAATCATCTTTGTGTTCAAACGGATAATGGTGCTGAGCAAAAGGCATCGATCCTGAATCAAGCCAACAATCCAACACATCAGGTACTCGCTTCATGTTCGCGGAGCAATGAGGACATTTCATATGTATAGCATCTACGTAGGGACGATGTAAATCGATTGGTTCTTCGGGCATTTCTTTGGCAAGATCTTTTAACTCCTGAATGCTCCCAATGGATATGGCATGACCGCATTCCTCACATTCCCAGATATTCAGGGGAGTTCCCCAATAGCGTTCCCGACTGATTGCCCAGTCTTTCGCTTCCTTTAGCCATTCACCAAATCGTCCTTTTTTGATATGGTCTGGGTACCATTGAATCATTTCATTATTATTCTGCAATTCAGTACGTATCGAACTCACCTGGATAAACCAGCTGGTTTTTGCCATATAAAGCAAGGGGGATTTACATCTCCAGCAAAAAGGATATGTATGTTGGATCCAATCAGATTTAAAAAGAATGTTTCTTTTTTTCAAATCTGCAATAATTTCTTTATCGGCATCCTTAATCCACATTCCTTTCCAGGGAGTCACCTCTTTTTTCATCGTACCATCAATCTCTATGGAAAGAACTAGCGGAAGATTATTTTCTTTACCAGCTTCCATGTCTTCTACACCAAATGCGGGTGCAATATGCACTATGCCAGTACCATCATCCATACTTACATAATCAGCTGCAATAACGATATGGCCTTTTCCTTCCATTACATCATCGTAAAAGTGGAAAGGTGCATCGTATTTCATACCCACCAGAGTACTTCCTGGAAACTCCTCAAGAAGCTCGTATGTTCCTTCGTCAAACGTTGCACTTATTCGATCTCTGGCAACAATGAAAATGCCTGTTTCTGTTTTTACTTTTACATATAGTGCATCGGTTTTTACAGCTGCTGCAACGTTTGCAGTCAAAGTCCAGGGTGTGGTGGTCCAAACCAATAGGTGAACAGATGGATCAGATTGCAATGGAAACTGAATATATATGGATGGATCTTGCACATCTTTATACCCCTGTGCTACTTCATGAGAACTCAGGGTAGTCTGACATCTAGGGCAATGAGGAACAGATTTATATCCTTTATAAATCATTCCTTTGTTAAAAATCTCTTTTAAGCCCCACCAAACAGATTCAATATACTCATTGGAGCAGGTGATATAAGGATGCTCCATATCCACCCAGTATCCGATTCTCTTGGTAGCATACTCTTCCCATATCTCCTTATAGGTGAAAATGCTTTCTTTGCATTTTTCAATAAATTTTGCCAACCCGTATTCTTCGATCTGGTTTTTCCCTTCAATTTGAAGTCTTTTTTCTACTTCTAATTCAACAGGAAGGCCGTGGGTATCCCAACCGGCTTTTCTAGCAACATGGTAACCATCCATCGTTTTGTATCGGCACACAAGATCTTTATAAGCTCTAGCCAATATGTGGTGAATACCTGGTTTTCCATTTGCAGTGGGAGGACCTTCGAAGAAAACAAACGTTGGAAGATCTTTTGTAATCTCTAATGACTGGTTGAAAATCTTCTTTTCATCCCATAGATTTAAAATATCAAGCTCAACATTCATCCAAGGTTTTTCAAGATCTACTTTTGAAAACATATTGTTTCCTCCTATTGTGAAGATACAGTACCGATATATTCCCAGATCATATCGTCAAGATCTCCAGCTAAAACACCATCTACATTGGCTGTCTCGTAACTTGTTCGGTTATCTTTTACCATTGTGTAAGGGTGCATCACATATGAACGTATTTGGTTGCCCCATTCAGCGGATACACCTTTTAGACGAAGATCGTTCACTTCTTCTAGTCGGTTCTCTTCAAGTTTTGCCATAAGCTTAGAATTTATGATCTGGATTGCACACACTTTGTTTTGCATCTGGGATCGCTCTGATTGACATACAGCAGTAATGCCAGTTGGTATATGCACAACTCGAACTGCAGTATCATTCTTTTGTACATTCTGTCCACCATGACCCGAAGCATTAAACGTATCGATGCGAAGATCTTTTTCATCCAATTGTACGGTTTCTTCAGAAATCATGGGAATCACCTCTACCATACTAAAAGAAGTATGTCGCCTACGGTTTGCATCGAATGGAGAAATCCGAACCAATCGGTGGACTCCTTTTTCGCTTTTCAAAAAGCCATAGGCATACTCGCCTTTAACTTGAATTGTAGCACTTTTCAAACCGGCCTCTGCACCATAAGACATGGACAGAATAGTAAAGGACAACTGTTTCTTTTTTAGAAAAGCTACATACATGTTAAACAAGATTTCTGTCCAATCCATAGCATCCACTCCACCTGCTCCGCTTGAAAGAGACAAAAAGCAGTCATAGGAGTCATATTTACCGCTAAGGAAAGATCGTATCTCTAGATCTTTCAATTTCGATTCCAGTTTTTGAAAAACTGCTTCTAGCGTTTTTTGGAAAGACTCTTCCTCGGGCTCCATCTCAATGCATTCAATGTTGGTTTCTGCTTCTATAGATAGTTGTTCTAATTCACCAACAGAAGCCTTCAGTCGTTTTAGTTGCTCCAATTCCTTCAGTACACTAGTTTGGTTGTCAGAAGGTTGTGACCAAAACTCCTGCTGACTGGTTTGATTTTGTAGTTCTGTTAACCTTGCAAAAGTGCCATTGGTGTCAAAGAAACTCCTTGGCTTTTTTGATTCGCTCTAAATAATGATGATATTTTTCATTTTCAGCCTGTAGGTCAACCATGTTAATTTCTCCGTCCACAACATTTTTTGTATTTTAAACCACTTCCGCAAGGACAAGGGTCATTTCTTCCGACTTTTCGGGATCTTTCAGGTTTAGGTGTATCTTTCTCGGGTTTTTTTAGCTCTCTTGACTCCTTGAGTTTCTTCTGATCTTGAGAATTTTTATTGATAATCACAGGACGCCTTTGTACCTGGATGCGGAAAATCAGTTTCACAACATCTTCTTTGATGGAATGTAACATGTCTTCAAAAACTTTGAATCCTTCAATTTGATATCGTACCAAGGGATCTTCTTGTCCATATCCACGAAGGCCAATTCCTTCTTTGAGTTGGTCCATGCTATACAAATGATCTTTCCATTTGCTATCTACGATGTAAAGAAGAATTTGACGTTCTAGACTTCTCATGTTCTCGGATCCAACATCTTCTTCTTTCTTCTTGTAAAGATCTTCGATCAACTGAGTCGTAAAATCAGGTAGGTTTTTTACGGTTTCTAAATCTGGAAGTTCAGGTTTTGATGTGGTAAGGTCGTATATACCCTTGAGATAGTCTTCGGTATTTGTGTCTAGTCGGTTTTCTTTAGGGATTGCGCGATTGGCTATATTGATTGAAAGTTGCTGGAGCATATCTTGGATATGGTCTTCCACTTCTTCGGATTCCAAAACTCTTTTTCTTTCATTGTATATGATTTCTCTCTGTTTATTGAGAACATCATCGTATTGAAGAAGATTCTTACGAATATCGTAGTTGTAAGATTCTACCTTTTTCTGAGCATTTTCGATTGCTTTGGTCAAAAGACCGCTTTCCAGTGGCATATCTTCATCAAGTTTAAGTGTATTGAAAATAGTAGTTATTCGTTCTCCGCCAAAAATTCGTAGAAGTTCATCTTCAAGGGATAAGAAAAATCGAGTGGATCCAGGATCTCCCTGTCGACCTGATCGACCTCGTAACTGATTGTCGATACGTCTTGATTCATGTCGTTCTGTGCCAATTACATGTAGTCCACCCAAGTCTTTGACACCGTTTCCTAAAACAATATCAACTCCTCGTCCTGCCATGTTTGTTGCAATTGTTACAGAATTTCTTTCTCCGGCTAATTTAATAATTTCAGCTTCTTTTTCGTGATGTTTTGCATTCAACACTTGGTGAGGAACGCCTTTACGTTTAAGCATGGAGGAGACTTTTTCCGATTTTTCAATGGAACGGGTTCCTACCAAAACAGGTTGACCCGATTTATAACAATCTGCAATCTCGTCTACAATTTTCTTGTATTTGATGGATTCTGTTTTATACACAACATCAGCATGATCTTTACGGGCTATGGGCCTGTTGGTCGGAACAGCAATAACATCTAAACCATAAATCTCACGGAATTCGTTTTCTTCTGTTTTGGCTGTACCGGTCATCCCGGAAAGTTTTGTGTACATACGGAAGAAATTCTGGAAGGTAATCGTTGCTAATGTTTGATTTTCACTACGAACTTTTAGACCTTCTTTTGCTTCGATTGCCTGGTGTAATCCGTCGCTATATCGTCTTCCTGGTAACAATCTCCCTGTGAATTCATCTACAATAATGACTTCATTTTCCTTGACGATATAATCTACTTCGCTTTTGAAGCAATATTTAGCCCGGAGTGCTTGGTTTAAATGACGAATCACTTCTATCTGACTATCTGAATAAAGGTTGTCAATCGACAATATGGATTGAAGCCTGACGATTCCTTTTTCACTGATGGTGACAGATTTTGTTTTTTCATCAATTTCGAAATCTTCGTCGACTTTCAAGTTTCGAATCGCATTTGCAGCTGTATAATACAAATCGGTAGATCGTTCAGAAGGTCCTGAGATAATCAGAGGTGTTCTTGCCTCATCAATTAAAACAGAATCAACTTCGTCTACAATGGCGAAATTCAAATCGCTTTGCGTTCGGTGCTGTATATCTCTGATCATGTTATCTCGAAGATAATCAAATCCAAATTCACTGTTGGTTCCATAGGTTATATCAGAAGCATACGCCTCTCGTTTATCCTTTGGATCTTGGTCGGCATCAATATATCCTACTGTTAATCCCAAGAATCGATAAATTTGACCCATCCACTCTGCGTCACGCTTTACCAGGTAGGAGTTCACAGTAACGATATGGCAACCTTTTCCAGATAAAGCTTCAAGATATGCTGGTAAAGTAGAAACGAGAGTTTTTCCTTCACCAGTTTTCATTTCTGCAATTTTGCCTTGAAAAAGCGCGATACCTCCTAAAAGTTGAACGTCAAAGTGACGCATATGTAAAGTTCGGTATGCAGCTTCTTTCACTAAAGCAAATGCTTCGGGTAATAAAGAGTCTAAGGCTTCTCCGTTTTCGTGCCGGGATTTGAATTCTGTGGTTTTTGCTACTAAATTTTCATCAGATAAAGCTTCGAATTCAGGCTGAAGTTGCCCTATTCTCCGTACTAATTGTTTATTTTTGCGTAAAAAACGATCTGTTGTGTCAAAAAATTTTATCATAACAACACATTATATCATGAATTGTGATTGAGTTAAATCTTCATATAATGATTTTATGCAAAAAAGACTTTTTTACTTCCTGATGGATGGTTTTGGGTGCGGGGAAACAAAAGATGCTCATCGTTTCAACGATGAAGGAGCGTATACATCTCTGCATATACTGCAAAACTACCAAAAATTGCAAGCCTCTTATCTTTACGAAATAGGGCTCTTCCATTGTCAGGAAAATGCATCCTACTGCTACCCTCAAAATCCAAACAAAGATACTTTTTCCTGTACACAAGAGATGTTTGGTACAATTATGGGAGAGTTTCGAACCTTTCCTGAAGGATTTCCCCTTTCCATAGTTCACAACTTAGAAAGCATTATTGGATCCTCTCTTTTGGGTAATATTGCTATTTCGGGAACAAAAATTATCAAGCAGCTAGGAGAAGAATCTTTTCGAACAGGTTCTCCCATCATATACACATCAGCAGATTCTGTTATGCAGTTTGCCGCCCATACCGATTCCTTTCCCCTGTCCAGACTGTATTATCTATGTGAAATAGCTTGCAACATGTATTGTCACGATCTTCCACTTGGCCGTGTAATTGCTAGACCATTTAAAGGTGATTCTTCTGAAACCTTTTATCGCACTGATGAACGCAAAGATTTTGTATACCCAATACCCTCCAATACAATTTTAGAACAATTACAAAGCAGTGGTGTACAAATCTTTTGCAACCGAATTTTCGCAGAAATATTCCAAAACAACTCCTTGCAGCTTATTCCAGCAAAAACGAATGATAGTCTCTACAGTTATTTTCTTCAAATGCTACAAAAACCTCCTAGTGGCAAGATGGAATTACATTTAATAAACTTGGAAGATTTTGACATGTTGTATGGACATAGAAGAGATGTAAGAGGATATGGTGAAGAACTTGTTAAGTTTGCGAACATCCTTAAAGATGGTGTTTCAAATTTACACGAAAACGATGCTATTCTTATCAGTGCTGATCACGGCAATGATCCTACATATTATAAACATACCGATCACACGCGTGAATACACTCCTTACCTCTGGTTACAAAAAAACCATATACAGACTCTTGATCAACCTATGCCTTTGTCGCACATTGGTCAAACTATTCAAGCATTTTTTGCATAAACAATGAACGAACAGTCTTTTCTTAATCAAGTAAATCAATGCATGATTGAGTACCAATCTGATCTTTCATCTTCTTTGTCTATCCCAATGGAAGACATTCTTCTCATGCAAAAGGGAAAACGATACCGATCCTTGTTTTTGTATTACAATCCTAACATCTACTCTACAGAGTTAAAGGTGCGCTATGCCAGTTACATCGAGTTGATACATACTGCATCTCTTCTTCATGATGATATCATTGACCACAGTAACCAAAGAAGAGGATTGCCCACTTTAAATTCGCTATATTCTTTATCGACGCCGATTAGTGTTGGTTTCTATTTGTTTTCAAAAAGTATCATTTTTCTATCAAAAGAAAACTCTGTCGTATATTCTGCTTTTTGTGATGCTCTTAAAAAGATGTCCCTTGGCCAAATTTATGAAATCCAAAATCAACACTCCTCTTTCAAGGGTTATCTCCAAATCATCTCACTAAAAACATCACCATTGTTTGCTTTAGCAAGTGGTATTGTAGAGACTAACTTTTCCATCGATGAATCTCAGCTTGGTTATCACTATGGTATTGCCTTTCAAATGATTGATGATGTACTAGATTACATGGGAGATCAGGAAGTTATGGATAAGCCATTGCATTTGGATATACAATCGGATTTATATACATTGCCGATCATTTTAGAGAAAAAAGGCGTTCGTGAAGATCAGATTTATCTGAATTGCAGGAAAATCATAGACCGAACTATAGAGACTTGCAAAAGACACCGTTCCTCGGTTTACTACACAAAACCTATTCAGAAATTAGTAGACTACTCAACAAAAATCCGTATGAAGCAGCAGTGATTTACTTATCGACAACACCGTAATGATAATCATATCCACCTCTTTTTGCTTTATCGGGATGGAAATAATAGATGTTACCCAGTACTCGCTTATCAGACAATCTCTTTAAATCATCTTCTCCTTTAATGGAATCATCGATATATTCAAATAGGAATGCCAACAACACTCCCAAAAATAGTCCAAGTACAATTCCGATTGCAAGAACAAGCATAAAGTTTTTATTGGTTGGGCTTTCCGGTTTTGTTCCTTCTTGATAAACTTTTACGATAGGAGTAAGCTGTTTTTGTTGCAGTTCCATTTTCAGTAGTTGATCCATCAAATAAGATCGAATTCGGTATTGTGCTTCTATATCTTCTTGTAGGAATTTTCTTCTACCTTCGGATACGGATTCGTTGTTGATCTGGGTAGTGATAGTATTGATACGGTTGTTTATTTCTTCAATTTGAAGGTGCAGTTGCTGTCCGCTTTCAGCTAATCGAGATTCATACATATCCTGCACTTTATCAATAAAAATCGAGTTGATTGTATCAACAATTTTCTGAGCATAACTAGCATTTTCGTAATCAAAGCTGACCTTCAATAGCATGGTATCTTTAATAACAGATACCGAAAGACCTTTACGCAAATCTTGTACAGAAAAAGTTGGGTAGTTAATTTGATTGGAAGCTTCTTTTAGTATTGGATCTCCACGAAGCATCTCAGCATAGGTCATGGCCCATTTTTCACTGGCTGTATAGTTGCTGTATGCATCATATCCAACATTAGAAGTAGAGCTGGGAATTTGTACCAGTAGAGTAGACTCAGATCGATACAATGGAATAATACTGTCGTAGTATAGGTAGCTTACCAATAAAGAAGAAATAACTAAAATCAGGATAACTAGCCACCTTCGAACAATTATATTCCAAATATCCTCTAGCGATATCTCATCAAAACTTTCTTGTTCAGCACAAATATTTTTTTCATCCATCATATCATCACCATTCTTTGATATCAGCTAATAGTAACAGATATCCCTGGAAATTGCAATTCAATTGTCATCCATTTTCCAGAGGCTGTAATCTGGTTTGATCCATTACTCAGTGGTACAGATACAGAAAAGTAACCATCTTGAAGTGTAGCAGAGCTAGAAGAACCATTAGTAGTATTATATACGGTTCCAACAATATCACCAGGGAGATCTAGTTGAATTCTGCCGTTTAATGTCATATACATCGAATAGGGGTCAATTCCAATAGTTAGAGACTGTAAAACTTTATTAGTAGCAAATGCGGGAGAGGTTATGCTTATTTTCTTTGTTCCTTGCGTAGATTGTAAGTCAATAGAAAAGGAAGGTCCCGAACCTTGCTGAAAAGAATTTCCTTTGTTGGTTCCCTGCAATACAAAAGATGCATTTTTAGCTTTCCCAGATATGCCTAAAGATCCTGTAGATCCTGTTAAAGATGCAAAAATCTGTGCCCATGGTCGTGCAATTGGATCTTGATGTTTTTGAAGGGAGTTATTATTTTTTTCTTCAGGTGGAGTATTTGGGTTAGGTTGATCTTTGCTTTTAAATAAAGGAAGTGAATTTTTTGTTAACTCAGATAGCTCTTCGTAATCATAATATCGTTCAGCATCGCCGTAGTGCTTATTCCAAGAATACATTCTATAGAAAAAGCTATTCTTAAATGATGTGGGAATTAAGTTTTCTTGGAATTTCGGATTTCTTGACTGAAGAGAAAAAAACAGCACAACGATTGATATTAAGATAATGAAAATTGAAAAAAACAATCCCTTTTTATTCATATAAACTCTTTAAATAAGAAAGACAGAAGAGAGATCCATGGATCTCTCTTCTGTCTTCAAGTGTTCTATA
>DAIMET010000035.1:0-13204 GCA_036725105.1 Calditrichota bacterium | reverse complement strand
CCTGATTTTTTCGTTATTTTATGATGATTAATTGATTCATCATAAAAATTCGCGTTCTCATATTGTCAAAGGATTTAAAACCATAACTCACTCGCTTTAGTGTTTTGATATGCGTATTTTTTGCTTCTATTTTTCCGTTAGAATAGGGATAGATCATGGCATTTCGTATACCACCTTCATATTTTGTTAATCCTTGAAGTTTTTTTCGAAACGATTCATCTAGGTGTTCTGGTAACTCATTAATCAAGGTAAAAAACAAGTTTGGTTCTTTTTCTCTCAATGCATCTGATATATTATGGAAATAGTCGTAGGTTTCTTTTAATACCGGTGAGTAATTCAATAAGCGGTCGATCATCATAGCTTCTGTTAAGTGAGGATATTTAGGTGCACGAAAACTACGCCACGTTTTGTATTCCGTATATTGAATCGATTGTCTATTCTTTGTGAGATAACGCCAATTTGCTTTTAATTTAAAGTAAGCTTCTTTATTTTTAGTCATAGCGATTCGCTTCATTTCCTTGATCCTAAAATCCTGAAAGGATTTATTTAAATGCTTAATGATATGAAATCGGTCGATTACAACTTTCGCATTCGGAAAGACACGTTTCGTTAATTGGTCGTAAGCTGCGTTCATGTCGGTGACGAGATAACGTACGTTCATTCGAGAAGGATTTTCCATAAAATAGTGCGTTAATCGATTCAACTTCCTCGTTGGTAAAATATCCACAAGTTTGCCAGTTTCTCCATCGGCACAAATAAAACTCATTTTATCTTCTAGAGAAGCATGGGAACGAAATTCATCTACCATTAGTACAGTAGGTAAAGTAGACGTTTTAGAATTTGGAATATAAGTTCGTAATCCTTTTAGGATTCGAATGACTGTGGTGATAGAAACATGACAGAGTTTAGCGATCAATGTAAGGGAGCATTTTTCTTTAAGTAAATCGATAATTTTGAATTTTACATGATAGCCGATCGAACAACGTTTCTCAACTAAAGTACTTTGGGCAGTCCAATGACTTGAGCATTCTTTACATCTATATCGCTGTTTGAATAACTTCATAATCGTTGGAAGATGATTGTATTGATCTAATCTCACACGTACGCATTTCTTTCCATTCTTGACAATAGAAGGGTTTCCAAACTGATTTTGAGCTGTACACCCACAATTTGGACAGCTCTTTTGATTAGGAGAAAAATTAGCCGTAATCACGATTATTTGTCTACTTTTGATAGTTTCGTAAGAAACATCCATAATTTTTAATGAAGGGTCTGTAATTCTTAGCATTTTTTTGATATGATCACTCATAAGACATACTCCTTTCGTTTGTTTATTTTGTGGTGATTTAATCATACAGGAAGCGAGTATGTTTTTTAATACCTAAAATGACAAATGGACTGATGAATTGAATTCAATTCATCAGTCCATTAAATTATAGAGCCAAAAAAGCGCGATAGATAAGCCTTATTTGGTGACGACGAAAAAAGAGATTAGAGAAGCGTTAGGCATTCCTGAACGGACGTTAGATAAATTGCTGAAGGTATTAAAGGCGGAGCAGGAAATTTTCTTTAAGATTAAATCTGGAAGAAATGGCGGTATTCAAATTGCCAGTGTTAAATCATTGTTGCTATCGATCATTAAAGTAAAACAAGAAAAACGAGAAGGCTATATAAAGGCGCTGACAGCTTTTTTAGGCTTAGAGCGGACAAAGTTCTTCAAGAAACGCTAAACAAGCTAGCAGAACGCCCCAAAACAGCCAATCAGATTGACTTATTTAGGTATGATACAGGCTAAAAAGAAAACCCGCACTATGCCATTACATTTATACCTATGATACGTGTTTGTTTTTCTTTGCTGTTTAGTGAATGATTAGCAGAAATATAGAGAGTAAGATTTTAATTAATTATTAGGGGGAGAAGGAGAAAGTAGCCCGAAAACTTTTAGTTGGATTGGACTGAACGAAGTGAGGGAAAGGCTACTAAAACGTCGAGGGGCAGTGAGAGCGAAGCGAACACTTGATCTTTTGAACTTTTTTCTAATACTTGACTTTTTTCATGTATACAGTTATTTCGTTTTTCTTTATGGTTTGGTATTGTGTGAAGGGTTACAACTTGATGGTTGGTTTAGCGATCATGGCAATGGTTTGGATGAGTTTGGCGTTAGTAGGTAATTACTTTTCTCCTAATCCAGCAATGGAAGGTCAAGGATTGATCGATGTATTGACACATATCTATGCAACGGGCCCCGCAGAATATGCGAAGTCGATTTTAGTAAATGTATTCTTTGGTGCTTTCTTTGGTCGAGTGTTGGTGGATAGTGGTATAGCAGCTACATTGATTCGAAAAGTAGTGGAACTTGGTGGAGATAAACCACGGATCACGATGAGTTTGCTTTGCATCGTAACTGCTATTATCTTTATGTCTATGACAGGAATCGGACCAGTTATCTCGATCGCAGTGATTGTTTTACCTATCTTGATGTCATTAGGGATTTCGGCTCCGATTGCATTGTTTTCATTCATGGGTTCGATCATGGCAGGGATTTTTGCGAACATTGTGAACTTCAAGCAATATCAAACGATCTACGCTGGATTCAATCCGGCAGCAGAAAGCTATACGTATAACGATTATTTCCAAATCGGAATGATTGGTATGGTTGTAAGTTTGGTTGTTGTTTTAGTTGTAGCTAATATATCAATGAATAAAAAGAAACATTACGCAATGGCTGCTGAAGTGCAAAGTGATAGCGGTGATGCACCGATGATTTCTTGGTTAGCAGTACTTATCCCAGTTTTAGATGTCGTGTTATTAGATATTCCGATCATTTTAGGATTCATGATTGCTGGAATCTGGGCATTATTATTTACTGGAAAATTACGTGGAGGATATAAAGAAATCTGCCGTCAATTCGCTAAATTATTTACAGATGGAGCGACAGATGTTGCGCCGATGGTTGGCTTTTTAATGACTTTAGCGATGTTCAATAATTCTGCTGCGTATGCTTCTTCTTATTTCTCAGCAATTTTTGGGGACTTTATTCCAAAAACGCCTTTAGTTTTGGCTATAGCATTTGCTATATTGACACCACTTGGGTTTTTCCGTGGTCCTTTAAGTTTAGTTGGTTCTGGTTCAGCCATTCTGGCAGTTGTTTTAGCAGTGAATCCAACAATGCCTGTTGCCTTCTTATTCCCGCTATTTGCAACAACAACGATTGCGCCGCAGCATTTAGATATTACGCAATCATGGGTAGCTTGGGGCTTAGGCTATACAAAAGTATCTTCAAGAGAGTATATGAAAAAATCAATTCCAACTGGTTGGATAATTGGAGCAATTGTCTGTATGATCACGTTCTTATTGTATGGTAACTTCTAACGGATTGTGACAATAGAAATGAAATGGAGGAATGACGGATGAAACGGTTTGTACGAATGGGGATCGACGTTGGCGGGACACATACAAAAGCGGTAGCGATCGACAATGCCACACATGAAATTATTGGGAAGTCTTCAGTGAAGACGACACATGATCATTTGAATGGGGTGGCAGCAGGAGTGGTGCAGTCTTTTCAAAACTGTTTACAAGAGAATCAAATCAGTCCAGATGATGTGGTTTTCGTGGCTCACTCGACAACGCAAGCAACGAATGCATTGATTGAAGGAGATGTAGCTAAAGTTGGAGTAATCGGCATGTCGAAAGGCGGTCTTGAAGGATTTTTAGCCAAAAGACAAACACGATTGAACGATATTGATCTAGGGAACAAGAAAAAAATCGAAATCGTCAATGCTTTTTTACCAGTAAAACATTTGAATGTGGATCGAGTGGCTGAAACGATCTCTAATTTAGAAAAAGAAAAAGCGGAGGTACTAGTATCTTCGATGGCCTTTGGGGTAGATAATGGTGAGCCAGAACGTGTTGTTTATGAAGCTGCTTCTTGTAAAGCCATTCCAACAACGATGGCATCTGATATTACTAAATTATATGGATTGACAGACATCGGTACGCCAATCGTCAAACAGCATAATGGTATCAATGAGATCACCTTATATTATGACTTGCCGCTCTTCTTTTATTTCATCATCGGGTTGACCTTCATTGGTTGGCTGATTTTATTCATCATGTTTATTAGAAGTCGGATACATTCATAAAAAAATGAGGTCGAGACAAATCTAAAAATCAGTCTTTCTACAGACGCTCGAATAAACGGCGAGAGCAGAAGCAACTCCTTCGGAAATAAGCCGAAATTCACAAAAATTTGAAAAGCAATTTTCGTTCATTTCTTCTTATTTCTCGGAGTTAAACACTTCTGTCCCAGCTTCTCTCAAATAAACGGTGTCCAAAAGTCAGGCTTTTCGGGAATTTCAAAAAAGAGGTTGAGACAGAAGTAAGAAATACTTTTGTCTCAATCTCATCTTTTGGTTATTCTATCTCTTCATTTCAATTCCTACCAGTTATTGCTTGGGGTTCAGTGGCACAACTGTTTCTCTCTTGATCAAGTGATGAGGGATGACTAGGCGCACGCCGCTACTGATCTCGTTATGGATCAATTCTTGTAATTTTTGCATGGCTACTCGCCCTAATTCGGAAATATCGATATCGATACTTGTGAGATAAGGATGAGTCAGTGTAGAAAAAATCGAATTATTGAAACTGATGATTGATAAGGTTTCTGGAATAAGATAACCGTACATTTGCGCTAATTGCATCGTGCGAAGTGCAAAAATATCATCGATTACCACAAGTGCTGTAGCACCGGCGTTTTTTAAGATAGTGTCAAAGGATAGATAGTCTTCTGCCTTTTCGATCACAACGCTAGGGTGAACATCTAGTCCAGCCATCATCATCGCTTTTTGATACCCGAAATAGCGTTCGAAATAGAGGCTTTCGTGGGTCGTGTTCGTAACGAAAAGAATCTGTTCATGCCCATTTTGGATAAGAAAATCAGTTGCCTGTTTTCCCAATAGCTGGTTGTCGTTATCAACGTAGATGATCTCATTTTCATGCTGATAAGGTTGACCGATTAGAGTGAAGGGAATCTCGTTTTGATACAAATAATCGATGACTGGGTCTTCGCTATCAGAGTACACTAAGATAAAGCCATCGACTTGTTTTTGTAAGTGCATTCTTTGGACATTTTCTAATAAGACATCAAAATTTTTCGCTGTTGCAATGGCTATTGTCATGTCGTGGTGACGTGCTTCTTCATTGATTGCATCCATGATCTCTAAGTAGAAGGGATTACCGATTCGTTCTTTAGAATCAAGTGGCGGCAATATCATGCCGATGGCACTAGAAACCCGTTTACCTAAATTTCTAGCAGTGATATTCGGTACATAGCCAAGTTCATCCATGATTTTTCGGACTTCTTTTTGGTTGCTTCGGAAATACTTGGATGGTCATTGATGACGCGTGAGACAGTAGAGGTAGCTACTCCCGCTTTTTTTGCAACATCTTTTACCGTAATTGCCATAATTTAAACACCTTTCTTCTAAATAAAAATCTCTTCTTTTCTGAGCTATTCGTAATCAAAACAAGCAACTATTGAGTATTTGCTATCTGTTCATTCGGTAAAATAGTAAACTGATAGGTCGTATGGTTGACCTTTTCTTGACCAGGGTACAAAGCGATCGAACCGAGTTCAGGTAAATGGACTAGATCCGGAAATTCTTGTGGCTCGATGGCTAAACCATAGTTTGAATGCATATGTTTCCCGTTGATCATAAAATCAGCTTCAAAACCAGTCGTAGAAAATAATACCACACTTCTATTTGTTGTTGCTATAGACAACTGGCGTCCAGATTGTTTTTCTGAAAGACACAGCACCTTTTTTGAACGTTTCGGTGTAGTAAGAACAAAAACGTCATCAAGTCCTTCTGGATAAGCGTTGAGAATTTCTTCGATTGTATGTGGTTTCTTGAAATTGATCGGTAAATCCGCTTGAGTGATTTGTTCGCCTGTTGGTAGTTTATCTTCATCTAATACCAATAGACTTTCTGCTTGGACAGCCAGTTCATGTGTATCAATGTCACGTTTACCATTCCCAGAAAGGTTGAAATAGGCATGATTGGTTGGATTGCAGATCGTCTCGACGGGACTGTTCGTTTTTGTGATCATTTCCAGGCTATTCGCAGTTAGCTGATACGTGATCGTTGCTGTGATAGGACCAGGATAATCGGAAAAAGTGTCTTGTAAATAAAAGACAACGCCGATCGACTGTGGATTTTTGAACACTTCGACATCCCAATATTGGAAAGACCATCCATTTGTTCCTCCGTGGATATGGTGGTTGCCGGCGTTTTTTTCAAGTTGATGATTTCCCCATGTAGCATTTCGGATTCTGCCTGCTACGGGACCGACTGTGGCTCCAAAGAAACTTTCATCGGTTAAAACATCTGAAAGTTCATCATAAGAAAGTAAGACGTTTTCTAAATGTCCTTTGTTATCTGGAGCAAAGATTTGGTGAAGTCTAGCGCCATAATTTAGAAGAACGACGGTCAATTCATCGTTCTTCAATGTGATTTTTTTTAATTCAGTGTTGGGGATAGGAGTCACTGAAATAGAAGGTTCAGGCATTTGGCTGCCACGTTTTTTTCAAGTAATCGAAAGTCAATGAAGCTGTATCAGGTACGATTGGAATATCCTCCCCAAGATCTTCTGAACGTCCTACGCCGATAGGTTGCGCACCACTAGCAATGATCGCAGCGATTCCAGCTTTTGCATCCTCGATCCCGATGCAGTCACGAGGGGTCAAACCGATTTCTTTCGCAGCAAGTAGAAAAATATCTGGTTCAGGCTTTCCATTAGCGACTTTTGCCGGATCAGCAATCGCGTCAAAGTAGCTTTCTAAATCCATCTTGGCAAGTAGGAAAGGGCCATTTTTGCTTGCAGATGCTAGTGAAATCTTGATATTGTTTGCCCGTAAGTCTTTTAATAATTCTAAAATCCCTGGAAAAACATCTTTTGGTGTGATCGATTGGATCATTTCAAGATAATAATCATTTTTTCTTTTCGCTAATTCGAGAAATTCTGTTTTTGAGAATTGCTCTTCTTTTTTTCCATGAGCAAGAAGGAGAGTCAGAGAATCTTCTCTGCTTACACCCTTCAATTGTTCGTTGAATGACCGATCGAAGGGAATACCGATCTCATCACCTAGCTTTTTCCAAGCAAGGTAATGGAATTCAGCGGTATCTGTAATAACGCCATCTAAGTCGAATAATACACCTTTAAACATTCGCTTCACCTTCTCGTAATGGAATAGTCAAATGATCAGTAAGCACATACGCTTTTTCGTAGATTTCTAGCGGTAAAGCTTCGCCAGATAAGAGGTTCAATGTTACCTGTTCATTTGAAACGGCGACAAATAACAAGCGGCCGCGATAATTGATATGGAATGAATAAGCAGACCATGTTTTAGGTAAGAATGGTGCAAATCTTAATTGTTCATGATCTGTCTTCATTTGCGCGAATCCTTGTACGATAGCAAGCCAACTTCCGGTCATTGAAGTGATGTGTAAGCCATCCTCTGTATCATTGTTATAGTTATCTAAATCTAAACGAGCAGTGCGTTGATACATTTCAACGGCTTTGTCTTCCATGCCTAGTTCAGCAGCTAAAATAGCATGGATACTAGGAGATAGGGAAGACTCATGGACAGTCATTGGCTCGTAAAAATCAAAGTTGCGTTGTTTTTCTTCTTTTGTAAATGAATCATTGAAGAAGTAGATACCTTGTAAAACGTCTGCTTGTTTAATGAAGCAAGAACGAAGGATCTTGTCCCATGACCAATGCTGATTCAATGGCAATTCACTTGCGGATAGTTCCGCTACTGGTTTGAGATCTTTGTCTAAGAAAGTATCGTGTTGAACAAAAATCCCTAATTCTTCATCTACTGGGAAGTACATATTTTCAGTAATTTCTTGCCAATGTGCCAATTCATCGTCGCTGATTTTAGCAGTGCTCTCTTCTTTGAACTTCAAATAATTTTCTCGTGTGTAACGTAGTACCCAACAAGCAATCGTATTCGTGTACCAATTGTTGTTGATATTATTCTCATATTCGTTCGGTCCTGTAACCCCGTGGATCATATATTGATTGTTTCGTTTAGAAAAATGGACTCGGTCTGCCCAAAAGCGAGCGATTTCTGCTAAGACTTCTAAACCTTCATTTTTTAAATAGTCGATGTCGCCAGTGTAGTTAGTATAATTATAAATAGCGTAGGCAATTGCGCCATTTCGATGGATTTCTTCAAAGGTGATTTCCCATTCATTGTGGCATTCGACACCTGTGAAAGTGACCATTGGATATAACGCGCCCTTTAGCCCTTGCTGTTGTGCATTATGGATTGCTTGTGGCAATTGGTTATGGCGGTACTTCAAGAGATTCTTAGTGACTTCAGGTTTCGCTAAAGCGAGGTACAGAGGCACTGCATAGGCTTCAGTATCCCAGTAAGTTGCACCACCATATTTTTCGCCAGTGAAGCCTTTTGGTCCAATATTCAAACGTTCATCTTCGCCATAATAAGTAGAAAATAGCTGGAAGAGGTTGAAACGGATTCCTTGTTGTGCTTCATCGTCTCCTTCAATGACTACATCTGCCAATTCCCATCGTTTAGACCAAGCGGCTGTTTGCTCCTCTTTTGCTTGGGGATAGTGAACGTTCAATTCGTTGAATTCTTTAAAGAGATGTGTCGCTTGTTGCGCTTCAGGGATATCTCGGCTTGTGAAAATCAATACTTCTTTGTCGATAAGAAGTGTTTCATTTTCATTTAAGTCAAAGGTGAATGAACCTTCGATTGCTAAGGTGCCCTCTTGGTAGCTTGGCGTATATAATTTTCCATCAACGTAGTGGCGCATCCCAGCGGTCACTGTAAATTGTTCGATCTCAAAATTATTCGGGATCGTTTTAGTCGTTAAGTACGCTATTTCTTCCTTGACGCCATGATCGATGTCATTCCAAAAGTGTTCATCGTAATTGCTGTCTTCGTTTTGGACATTGCCATCTAGCTTAGAAATAACTTTTACAGTTCCATTTCCTTCCAACATTTCAATGGTTAAGCGAATATAAGCGGCTTCATTTTTGACAATACTTAAAAAGCGCTCGAATGAAAGACGAACTTTGTTTGATGGGGTAGTGACTGTATAACTACGTGTCAAAACACCGTTTTTCATGTTTAATTCCCAATAAAAATCTTCAGTAGTAAGTGTAGCTAGATCAATCAGCTGATCATCGATAAAAAGATCCATAGCGATAAAATCGACTGCATTGATTACTTTTCCAAAATATTCAGGATAGCCGTTTTTCCACCAGCCAACACGTGTTTTGTCAGGGTACCAAACACCTGCTAAATAGGTTCCTTGGTGATGATCACCAGAATATGCTTCTTCAAAATTTCCGCGCATACCCATATATCCGTTACCGATACTGGTCAATGATTCTTGCAAGCGTAAATTTTCTTTATCTAATTTATTCGTGCTGATTTTCCAAGGGTCGATCTGAAATAACCGTTTAATTTGTTTCATTGTTCTCCTCCTAGACGTTGTCGTTTATACGTCCATAATAAACGCAAGCGATTGCGTAAGTCAACTAGAAAAGTGAAATTAAATTTTGAAGTGGATGAAAAAACAAAACAAAAGCGATTGTATCAATATTTACTACTATAATATGAACAGAAATAATGTATAAAGAACGATTGGGTACTTACAGAAAAAGCATAAAAATACGAAATAAAGCATTTACAAAAAAAGAAACACACGCTATAATAACTAACAACGAAACCGATTGCACAAAGGAGACGAGGAAATGAAAAAAATATTTAGCTTTGAGTTTTGGCAAAAATTTGGGAAGGCTTTAATGGTCGTTGTGGCAGTTATGCCAGCGGCAGGTTTGATGATCAGTATCGGTAAATCGATTCCGTTGATCAATCCTGATCTTGCACCTTTAGTTACAACGGGTGGCGTGATCGAAAATATTGGTTGGGCAATTATCGGAAATTTACATCTTTTATTTGCACTAGCGATAGGTGGTAGTTGGGCAAAAGAACGAGCAGGGGGAGCATTCGCTGCGGGGATCTCATTTATATTGATCAATCGGATCACAGGAGCAATTTTTGGTGTGACTAATGAGATGTTGGCAAATGAAGACGCATTTACGCATACCTTGTTTGGCACGAAAATCATGGTTAAAGGGTTCTTTACCAGTGTATTAGAAGCACCAGCACTAAATATGGGGGTATTTGTTGGGATTATTGCAGGGTTCATTGGGGCGATGGCCTATAATAAATATTACAATTATCGTAAATTACCTGACGCATTATCGTTCTTTAATGGAAAAAGATTTGTTCCTTTTGTAGTTATTTTGTGGTCAACGATTGTTGCATTGATTCTTGCTATTGTATGGCCGAATGTCCAAGCAGGGATCAATAACTTTGGATTGTGGATTGCAGAGTCAAAAGAAAACGCTCCGATTTTAGCACCATTCCTATATGGTACATTGGAACGTCTATTGTTACCATTTGGCTTACATCACATGTTGACGATCCCAATCAATTATACGCAGCTGGGTGGTACCTATGAGATATTATCTGGTGCGCAAGCGGGAACACAAGTATTTGGACAAGATCCTTTATGGTTGGCGTGGGTGACTGATTTGGTCAACTTGAAAGGCGCCGGCGACATGTCGCAATATGAATTCGTATTGACGAACTGGACACCTGCTCGTTTTAAAGTGGGACAAATGATTGGTTCTTCCGGTATCTTGATGGGATTAGCACTAGCGATGTACCGTAATGTTGATCCAGACAAAAAGTCTAAATATAAATCAATGTATTTTTCAGCAGCACTTGCAGTTTTCTTAACAGGTGTAACCGAACCATTAGAGTTCATGTTCATGTTTGCAGCTGTACCTCTTTACATTGTTTATTCTGTGATCCAAGGGGCAGCTTTTGCAATGGCAGATATTCTACCTTTACGTGTCCATTCATTTGGGAACATTGAACTATTGACACGTACACCATTAGCAATCAAAGCAGGATTAGGTATCGACTTGCTCAATTTTGTTATCTGTGTCATATTATTTGGAGTATTGACGTATTTTGTGGCAAACTTTTTGATCAAAAAATTCAATTATGCTACACCAGGACGTAATGGGAACTATGATAACGACAGTGAAGAAACGCCGTCAGGTTCTGCAACTAATGCAGATCAACAAATCATTAAGATCATCCATTTGTTAGGTGGAAAAGAAAATATCAAGGATGTAGATGCTTGTATGACTCGTTTACGTGTCAGCATCGAGGATCCTGGGAAAGTCGGTTCAGAAGAAGAATGGAAACGTGCTGGAGCGATGGGCTTGATCGTTAAGGACAAAGGTGTGCAAGCCGTGTATGGACCAAAAGCGGATGTGTTGAAATCGGATATTGAAGATTTACTACAATCAGGCGCTGATATTCCAGAGCCAACAGTTGAGGCAACAAATAAAAATGAGAAGAATGAAGAGAAACATGTTTTAGGTATCGAAAAAGAATTATTCACTGTAGCAACTGGTGAGGTAATTGCTTTAACAGATGTGAATGATCCAGTCTTTTCACAAAAGATGATGGGTGATGGCTTTGCTGTCATTCCTGCCACTGGAGAAGTGACGGCACCACTTTCTGGTAAAATCGTGAGTGTCTTCCCAACCAAGCATGCAATTGGCATGCAAACAGCAGAAGGAGCAGAAGTTTTGATCCATATGGGACTGGATACTGTTCAGATGAGCCAGCCAGCGTTTGAGATCTTAGTTTCTGAAGGCCAAGAAGTAGTAGCAGGAACAACGATTGCTCAGATGAATCTAGATGCAATCAAGAACGAAGGGAAAGAAACGACGATCATAGTAGTCTTTACAGATGACAAAGTCAATGGGCTGACCATCAATAAATTAGGAGACACTGAACGAGGAACAGTGATCGGGAAAATAAACTTGTAAAGAATCACAGAAGTTCATGTGTGTATTTCATATCGAAAGAATGTGTTCGATGTGTGTAACTCCTAGAAGTAAGCCGATAATCCCGAAATTGCTTTTCCTATTTCAGGGATTATTGGCTTATTTTTTGAATAAACTACTTTGGGGTCTTTACCTATATGGATCCAGAAGGTGGGAGCAATGTTTCGACCCATCCCATTAAGAAGGAGAATTATATGAAAATAATGACGTTGAATACGCATAGCTGGTTAGAAGAGGAACCACAAGAAAAATTAAAACAGATCGCTCAAAAAATCTGTCATGAACAATATGATGTGATCGCATTGCAAGAAGTCAATCAAACGATGGACGCAAAACGACTAACCAGTGAGCAGCTGAAGAATTTTAGTCAGGTGCAGGAACAAACGCCTGTCCGCTCGGATAACTTTGCCTATTGCTTGATCCAGCTCTTAGCAGAACAAGGTGAAACTTACTATTGGAGTTGGGAAATGAGTCATATCGGCTATGCTATCTATGAGGAAGGCAATGCGCTTCTTTCCAAACAACCACTAACTAGTCAAACGCACCTAGTCTCCGAAACAAAAGAAAAAGAGGATTACCATACTCGAAAAATATTAGTAGGTCAAACCTCTGTCAAAACACAATGTATTACTGTAGCAAGCTGTCATTTTTCTTGGTGGGCAGATGAAAAAAGCGGATTTGCATTTGAGTGGAAAGAATTAGAAGCAAGTTTAGCGCCTCTTACAACACCACTGTATCTATTAGGGGATTTCAACAATCCTGCTGAAGGCAGCGGGTACGATTTAGTGGCAAAAAGTCAGTTGCCTATTCGTGATGCTTATCCAATCGCGCAAAAAAAACAAGCTGAAGCAACGATCGAAAAGAGAATCGATGGCTGGGAAAACAATAAAGAGGGGCTACGTATCGACTATATTTATGTACCACAAGATTGCTTTGTTACAAGTTATCAACGTATTTTTGACGGGGAAAATGGCCTGATTGTCAGTGATCATTATGGGGTAGCAGTCACGTTGGAGTGAAGAGAAACGAAGGAATATTGTCACAATAAGAATATGGGACAAATCTAAAAACCAGGTTTGCTACAGACTCTCGAATAAACGACGGGAGCAGAAGCAACTCCTTCTTAAATAAACGACGTCCGAAAGGCAGGTTTTTCGGAAATTTAAAAAAAACGAGGCTGACCCAAAAGTCTCTTTTAAAGAAAACAAGTATTCAAAAATGAGGTAAC